>VGSZ01000150.1 GCA_016874845.1 Deltaproteobacteria bacterium | reverse complement strand
TCTTGCTCTTCCCCGGGTCAGTCAGGGGCGCGCCCAGCACTCGACGCGCTGCGTCGCCAGGGGAATTATGGCCAAGCGACCGGTCACGCCGCCGCTTGCGTGCCAGCATCGTCCCGTGCCCCGCGCGTGCGTCGATCCCGTGCCCGTTGCCCCGTGTTGCGCCAGCGCGCCGCGCGGCCGTCGGCGCAGCGGCGTCGTCGGCGCCGTCGTCGGCGCCGTCGTCAGCGCCGCTCTGCCGTGCATCGTCGTCGCGCTGCAGTTCTCCGGTTGCGCGCACCCGGGCGCGCCCTCGGCGACCGCCGGCGGCTGCGCGCGCGCGCGGCTCGCCCGCGAGTGGCAGGGCGCGTCGACGCGACCCTTCGTCGGCTGCTGGCAGGGGGCGCCGCTGCCGGGCGTCGTCGCGCTGACCGAGCGTCCAGCCGACGTCGGCGACTACGCCGACGAGCCGCCGACGTTCGCGTTGGTGGGCGACCCTGTCGTTGAGCGACCGACGCAGCAGACGTGGGAGCTGCTCGGCCACGGCCTCGCGCGCCTGACGTGGTCGACGGGCTTTGGCGGCGTCACCGCCTGCCTCGCGGCGCGCGACGGCGACCACCTCGTTGGCGAGCTGCGGACCTTGACCCACGCGAGCCCGCTGCCGTCGGCGCCGGTGCCCGTTGCGTTGGCCCGCGTGCCTTGCCCGGCGCGGTGAAGGCCTGATCGAAGACCGAGCGCGGTGCGGCGCCGGGCATCGGTCGCTCGTCCGAGCCGGCGCACCACGGACCGACATTCACCGACAACCCGAATACCTTCCCGTGGAGCCCCGCATGGTCAGCATCTCGAATCGTCCTGTGTCGGCCACTGTCGCTGGCGCCGCCCCCGTCGGCGTGCCCACGGGCGGTGTGCAGCCGTGGCTTCGCGGCTTGTGCGCGGTGAACCCGAACCTCGCTCGCGACTACGCCGGCGACCCGGGGCTGCGCGCGTTCCTCGACGCAAACAAGTCGAACCTCGTGCAGTGGGAGAAACCACCCTCGGGCAGCGTCGCCGACCGCGTCAACTGGCAGACGTGGTGCCACACAACGAGCATCGTGCCGGCGTCGGTGCGCGACGAGGAGTACATCGTCGTCGTCGCCCGCGGCAGCGCCTACGACAACAAGGGCCAGCTGCGCATCGCGCTGCAGGACGGCGGCGAGGCGACGTCGGCGGGCCGCATCGCGTGGGTGGGCAAGACGAAGGATCTGCTGCACACGCAGCAGAAGGCAGACGAGGGTGGGCACTACCCGGGGGCGATCACCGTCGACGTGGCGGTGCCCGTCGCCGGCAAGGCTGGCGAGCAGGTCGACCTCTGCTACGCGCGCCTGAAGCCCGACGCGCAGGGCCGCGCGCACCGCTCGCACTCGGGCTGGCCCGACTCGTTCCACGGCGTCGCCGGTGGCTATTCGGGCCGTGAGCTGTCGCTCACCCTCGCGGGCGGGCGCAGTCAGCAGGTCGATAGCCCCGACGGCTGCTCGACGCGCTCGACGGCCCGGCTGGTGTGACGCGCTGACGGCGAGCCGCCGACGGAACGTCATCTCCCGCGGCGGTCAGCCCGCCAGCGACGCCGACGCCCTGGTCGTTGAGGGCAACGTCGCCGCCCGCGTCGTCGTCGACGGTAGCGCGGCCACGATGCCGTCCCACAGCGCGAGGCGGGCGCGCAGCGCGCGCAGGGCCGCCGCGGTCGCCTCCCGCCAGCGCTCGTCGTCGTCGCCGCACAGCGCTGCCACCATGCGCAGCGCCAGCGGCCCGTGCTCGTCGCCGTCGAGCCCGATGTGCCGGTCGAGATACCAGACCAGATCAGACAGCGACCCCGGCGCGCGGCCGGCGAGCTCGTCGACAAAGCGGCGGAACATCGCCGGGATCACGTCCTCGCGGCCAAACGTGAAGGCCGCCGCCCACGTGTGCGGCCCGCCGGCGCGCAGCAGCGCGAACGTCTCGCCGACGAACGCCCGCGACGCCGGCGGCGCCGACGCGCGCAGCAGGGCGTCGTCGACGGCGACGCCGTCGGCGATGGCTGCGACGACGGCGTCGATGGGCCCCGTGTCGACCGCGAACGAGCGCATCGCGCGGCGGTACAGCTCGAAGTGGCTGGCGACCGCGCCGTGGGCGTCGACATCGCTCTCTTCGGCGAGCACGATCTCGTGCAGGAACCGCCGCACCGACGGGTCACCGCGCGGCACCCACGGCACCGTCGTGCAGGTGCACGTCGACTGCAGCGCCTTTAGCAGCGACATGAAGTCCCAGACGGCGAAGACGTGGTGCTCCATGAACACCCGCAGGTCGTCGGCGGTGACGAGCGCGGCGTACAGCGGGTGCTCGACCAGTGCGCGCCGCACCGGGGTCAGCTGCTCGACCACCGCGTGCACGCGGGCCTGGGCGTGGGGGGACAGGGACGCATCAGCCATGACCTCATGGGTACCGATGTCGTCGTCACCGGCCAAGGCGCCGTGGCTTATCGCCGCGGGTAGTCGACCAGCCGGCCCTGCCACGAGCGCAGCGTGATCTTGTCGTCGTCGACGGCGACGATGGGGTCGGGGTACAGCGGCGCCTTGCCGGCGCCGCCGGGCAGGTCGACGACGAAGGTGGGGATCGACAGCCCCGACAAGGCCCCGCGCAAGGACGCGTACAGCGCCCGCGCGTCGAGCAGCGGCACGCGAAAGTCCTCGGTGCCCGGCGCCAGATCGGCCTGGTGCAGGTAGTAGGGCCGAACGCGCTGGCGGGTCAGCGCGCGAAACAGCCGCACCAGCGCGTCGCGGTCGTCGTTGACGCCCTTCAGCAGCACGGTCTGGTTCAGGATCGGCACGCCGCCGTCGACGAGCCGCGCCAGCGCCGCGCGGGTCGCGGGGTGGGTGACCTCTTTTTCGTGGTTGAAGTGCGACAGCAGATAGGTCGCGGGTCCCGGGCCTTCGGGGCCACGCAGGAGCGCGGGCAGGGTGTCAGTGACCCGCTGCGGGCAGAACGCCAGCATGCGGCTGGCGATGCGGATGACGTCCAGATGGGGGATCGCCCGCAGCCGCGACAGCAGATCGGCCAGCCGATCGTCCGACAGCAGCAGCGCGTCGCCGCCTGAGACGATGACTTCGTGCACGTCGCGGTGTTCAGAGATATACTGAATGGCCGAGTCCAGATGCTCCGGCCGCGGCGTCGGCCCTTGACCCACCATGCGCTTGCGGGTGCAGAAGCGGCAGTAGGCGGCGCAGCGGTCGGTGGCGAGCAGCAGCACGCGGTCGGGGTAGCGGTGCACGAGGAAGGGCGCGACCTCGAGGTCTTCCTCGCCGAGGGGATCGCGGCGATCCCACGACGACGTCGCCAGCTCGGCGAGCCGGGGGACGACCTGCCGGCGGATGGGGCACGCGGGGTCGTTGTCGTCGATGAGCGCGCGGAAGTGCGGCGTCACCTGCAGCGGCAGGCCGCCGTCTTGCGCGAAGCGGGCGATGGCGGCGCGCTCGTCGTCGGACAGGCGCAGCCCCATCGCTTGCAACTCGGCGGCCGAGCGCGCGGCGCGACGAAGCTGGTCCTGCCACGACGGCGACGGCGACGCCGCGCGGGCCCCCGTGAGTGGCAGCGGCGCAGCGCAGCCGCCGGTGTCGTCGTGGGCAGGGGGGGCGTCGACGGCGGCCGAGCCGGGGGCCAAAACGAGAACGGGCAGCGAAACCATCGCTGCCCGTTCTTGCATCTGTGTCGAGCCCGGCAACCGCCGTCGACGACGGCAGCTACTTCTTCGCCGGCGCCGGCTTGGCGGCGGGCTTGGCGCCGGTGGCGGGCTTGGCGCCGGCGGTCTTCTTCGCCGCAGCGTCGCGGGTGGCCTTGTCGACGTCGACCCCCGACTGCTTCAGCGCCTCTTCGAGGATTGACGCCGTGGCGGCGGCCAGCGCGCGGGCGCGGACGCCGAAGGGCTTCTCGCCCTTGGGGTCGAGCTCGATGGCCTTCTTCAGGTCCTTCAGCGCTTTCTCGATGTCGCCGTGCTGCAGGAAGATCTCGGCGCGGTTCACGTAGGCCGACAGGTTTGTCGGGTCGAGGTCGAGGGCAATCGTGTACTCCTCCTGGGCCTCTTCGTGCATACCCTTGCGGCCGTAGATGGCGCCGAGCAGGCCGTGGAAGTAGCCGTCGTAAGGGTTCGAGATGACCAGGCCCTCGACGATGGTCTGCGCCTGATCGTACTTGCCCTGCTCGAACAAGTTGTAGGCGATCTCGGCGAACGAGTACGCCTCCTGCATCGTCAGGCCCGTCAGCTCGGCCCACGTGATCTCGCCGACGACGAACTTGACGAGATTGTCCTGCGTGAACGACGCGGGGACCTCGCCCTCCTTCATCATGTCGCGCAGCTCATCCGGCGAGTACGTCGACGGATCGCGCAGCGGATCGATCAACGACTTCTCTTTCTTGCCCTTGCCGTCGACCTTCTTGTCATCGAGCGCCTTGTTCAGCGCCGCGGCGCGCCCCGAGTCTTTCGTCACGTTGCTGCCGGGGGGAGGGATCTTTGAGGCCATGTCTGCGGCTCCTTCGGGGGCGGGGGCGACGACGGCATCGTCGACTTCGCGCGAGCGCTCACGGGTTAGCATGGCGGGCTTTTGGCGGTCAAAACGTCGCCGGACCCGTCGTCGAGACGACGAAGTCGTCGTCGCGTCAGCCCTGCTTCGTCGGCAGCGTGCGCTGCACCGGCTGCGGCAGGTTCTGCTGGTTGCGCACCATCTGGTTGTCGAAAAACGTCGAGAAGCAGGGGCGGTCGATGTGGCGGCCGAAGCCGCGCTCGGTGTGCAGGTCGCGGCCGTCCCACGCGAGCTTGCCGCGCACGAAGGTCATCGCCGGGTTCCCGACGGTCTCCATGCCCTCGTAGATGTTCACGTCGATCTTCTGGTGGTGCGTCCGCGCCGAGATCGTGCGCGCCTTGTTCGGATCCCACACGACGACGTCGGCGTCGGCGCCCGGCGCGAGGGTGCCCTTGCGCCCGAAGATGTTGAAGATCTTCGCCGCGTTCGACGACGTCACCGCCACGAATTCCGACGGCGTCAGCCGCCCGGTGCGCACGCCGTGGTGCCACAGGATGGTCATGCGGTCTTCGACGCCGCCGGTGCCGTTGGGGATCTTGCGGAAGTCGTGCAACCCCGCCTGCTTCTGCGGCGTGCAGAAGCAGCAGTGGTCCGTCGCTGTCGTCTGTAGCATCCCCGACTGCAGCCCGCGCCACAGCGCCGCCTGGTGCTCCTTGCTGCGAAACGGCGGGCTCATCACGTAGTGCGCCGCCGCGTTCCAGTCGGGGTTGCGGTAGACGCTCTCGTCGATGACGAGGTGCTGCGCCAGCACCTCGCCGAAGACGCGCTGCCCCTCGAGCCGCGCGCGGGTGATGGCCTCGAGCGCGTCGATGCAGCTGGTGTGCACGACGTACAGCGGCACGCCCAGCACCTCGGCGATGCGGATGGCGCGGTTGGCCGCCTCGCCCTCGACCTCGGGCGGGCGCGACAGCGGGTGTCCCTCGGGGCCGGTGAATCCCCTCTCGAAGATCTCTTTTTGCAGACGAAAAACCAGCTCGCCGTTCTCGGCGTGCACCGTACACAGCGCCCCGAGCTCCCGCGCGCGGGTGAACGAATTCACCAGCACTTCGTCGTCGCACATGATGGCATTTTTATAGGCCATGAAGTGCTTGAACGAGTTGACGCCGTGCTTCTGCGCCAGCTCGCCCATGTCGGCGCGCACGGTCTCGTCCCACCAGGTGATGGCGACGTGGAAGCTGTAGTCGGCGGCGGCTTTCTCGGCCCAGCCGCGCCACTTCCTGTAGGCGTCGAGGATGCGCTCCTTCGGGTCGGGGATGACGAAGTCGATGATTGTCGTCGTGCCGCCGGCGGCCGCCGCTGACGTGCCCGAGAAGAAGTCCTCGGACGCGACGGTGCCCATGAAGGGCAGCTCCATGTGCGTGTGCGGGTCGATGCCGCCGGGGATGACATAGGCGCCGCCGGCGTCGACGACGCGGGCGCCGGCGGCGGCGTCGAGGTCGGGGCCGACGGCGGCGATGGTCTCGCCGGTGATGAGCACGTCGGCCCGCGTCTCGCGCTCGGCGGAGACGACGGTGCCGCCGCGGATCAGGGTGGATTGCGCCTGGGACATCTCGGCCTCCTGTGCGTGGGTCTCGACGGCGCGACGATCACCGTTGCACACCGCCCAGCGCAAGCGCGGCCGCCATCGACGACCGTGGCGTCGCTAACGCGTGGCGTCATCAATGCGCGTGGCGTCCACGATGCGCGCGACGTCCCACGGCGCGGTCGGACGTTCAGCCGCTCCCGAGCGTGTACGCGCGCGTGTACCCCCGCGCCAAGTCGGTGATTGTCACCGCGACGAGTCCGGCGGGGTCGATGCGGTAGCTCTCCTCTACCTCGGGGCCGGCGTCGGTGCGCTGCACGGTGACATCGACGAGCGACGTCTGGTCGCGCAGCGCCGCGTCGAAGGGGAACAGGATGTCGCCGACGGGCACGACGTCGCCGACGGGGTCGCCGGCGCCGTCGACGCGTGAGCACTCGACGTAGCGGAAGTGGCCGACGTTGTGCCGCGCGCGGTAGCGCCGGGCGACGGTGATGCTCTCGCCCGTCGGCGGCAGCGTTCGCTTCGGGTCGAAGATCGTGTCGAAGCGCAGGCCGCGGCCGGCGTCGCGCTCGCGGAACACGCCGAGGCACCGCGAGAACCGATCCTTCAGCGTGAAGCCCACCTCGTTGGACACCGCGATGGCCAGGCCGATGGCCGTCGAGCCCGCTGGGTACGGCGAGCGAAAGACGCGCCGCCCGAAGCGCTCCTTCAGCAGCCGCGGCACCAGCGGCAACCCCGACGCGCCACCGACGAGGTACACGCCGGCGACGTCGGCCATCGGATCGCCGTCGAGCTCGCCGAGCAGCGGCTGCATCGCCGCCAGCGTCTGCTCGACCAGCGGCGCCGCCGCCGCGTGGAAGGCATCGACAGTGACCGACACCTCGCCGTGGCCCTGCTCGCTGAAGTCGAGCGCGACCTTCTTCGCCTGCGCCGTCAGCCGCTCCTTGGCGGCACGGCAGGCCTCGCGCAGCGCGTCCAGCGTCGTCGCCGACAGCGCTGCGCGATCGAGCTTCTTCTGCGCCAGCGCGCACGACAGCAGCGCGTCGTCGAAGTCGTCGCCGCCGAGCTGGTTCAGGCCCGCGCTGCCGACCACCTCGTGGTGGAAGCCGTCGACGCGCACCAGGCTCGCGTCGAAGGTGCCGCCGCCCAGGTCGTAGACGATCACGCGCGTGCGCTTGGACGACAGCGACTGCGGCTGCCGGTGCGTGTACTCGAGCCCCGCCGCCGACGGCTCGTGCAGCATCGCCTTGACGTCGAAGCCGGCGCGCTTGAACGCCTCGAGCGTCAGGAACCGCTGCGCGGCGTGGGCATGGGCGGGCACCGCCACGGCGGCGGTCAGCGCCGGGTCGTTCTTCTTGCGCGGGGCGTTGCTCTTGTGCAGCACCGCGTCGCGCACCGCGACGACGAAGCCGGTCAACAGCGACGAGAGCGGCACCTCGACGTCGCCGATCCGCACCGGCTGGTCGCCGTGTACCGCGGGGCTCGCCAGCAGCCGCTTGAACGAGCGCACCACCGGCGCGCCGTCGCGGGCGGCGGCCACGGCGTCGAGCCCGTAGACGAGCCGCCCGTCGACGGCGGCCACCACCGACGGCAGGTGCTCGTGCAGCTCGCCGTCGTCGTCGAGGAAGCCGACGACGGGGAAATTGCCGCGGTCGGCGGCGGCGACGAGGGTGCGGGTGGTGCCGAGGTCGATGCCAAGGAGCATGGGTGCGCGGATGACGCGGAATCGCCGTCGACGCAAGGCGTCGAAGCCGGGCGGAGCCGGCGTGCCGACGCACCCGCTGCGGGGTTGCAGCTTTTGTGGTGAGTATGGTAGCCCGCCCGAGCCACGGCAGAGGGGAAAACGCAAATGTTCGGTCACGTTGCGGCAAGGTCGCGCGCGAGGTTGTGCATGTGCATCCTTTCGTCGGGGAAAAACCATTCGGGTGTATCGTGCGCCCGACCAGCCAGGAGAGAGTGAGATGAAGAAGCTCGTGGGAATTGCAGCGCTGCTGCTCGCGACGTCGTGCGCGACGACGGTGAGCGTGAAGTATACGACGAACGCGCAGGCGCTCGTCGACGAGATGACCGGGGCGACGCCCGGCTTCGTCGAGAAGATCCCGGTGCCTGAAGGCGCGCGAGTCGCGCTTTTCAACCTCGACGGCGAGATGCCCGAGGCGGCGAACCCCACCGAGTCGGTCTACGACCACCTCGCGATCGCGCTGGCGAAGCGCAGCGTCAACGTCGTCGAGCGCGACGCCGAGGCGCTGCAGGCCTCGGTGCTCGAGTCGTGGAGCGACGCGCTGCCGTTCCGGGTCTCATCGCCGTGTCAGGGCGAGTGCGACGTGACAACGCCGGCCCCGCCGGCGCCAGCGCCGGCTCCGGCGCGCAGCGGTCCGGCCATCGTCATCCAGACCTGCGGGTCGACGCCGTGTGACGGCAAGGACGGCGCAGGGCCGTGCACGACCTGCAAGGGCCCGCTCATCGCGACGTCGGCAGATGACATGCTGAAGATCGTTGACCTGCTCGGCAAGCTCGACGGGCCTGCTGCGTCCGTCGCGCCCGCCGCGACGACGAAGCCCGGCGTCAAGGCCGGCGCTGTCGTGGACGTGCCGGTCGCTGAGCGCGGCTACGCCGATGTCTTTGGCCGCGTGCAGCTGCCGACGTGGTTCAAGAAAGACGGTGGCAAGATCGTCGCCGAGCAGGCGTCGGCGACCCACGTCCTTGGCTTCCGCGTCCTGACGCTCGGGACGGCGATCGTGGACGGCGAGAAGAAGGACGAGGTCGTGCGTCACACGCGCATCGACCTCGTGCTGCGCCTGATCCGCACCAGTGACGGCGTCATCGTGTGGTCCGACCGGGTGAGCACCGAGAAGCGCGAGAACTTCCCGCGCGGCATCGTCGGCCAGCTGAAAGACGCGCCCTTCGAATTCTCGAAGTCGCAGTACGCGCCTGCCAGCGAGGACCGCGGCGCCGGTCTCCTGCCGCGTGGCATCGGCAACCTGTTTGGCGGCTGACAGCACAGGAGAAAATCTGCGTCGGTCTCCCTGAAGACGACGAGGCCCGGCGCAAGCCGGGCCTCGTCGTCTCCAGGCGGCGATCGTCGCCGGAGTTCGCCCGACCTCAGCGCCCGCTCTCCGCGCGCGCGGCCGGCGCACGCTCCCCGCGCGCAACGGACGCGATGTCAGCCCTTGGCGGCCTTGAGCGCCACGGTCAGCTCGGGGGCGGCCTTGAACAGGTCGGCCACGAGGCCGTAGTCGGCGACCTGGAAGATGGGCGCCTCGGGCTCCTTGTTGATGGCCACGATGCACTTGCTGCCCTTCATGCCGGCGACGTGCTGGATGGCGCCGGAGATGCCGACGGCGACGTACAGCTCGGGGGCGACGACCTTGCCGGTCTGGCCCACCTGCCAGTCATTGGGCACCCAGCCAGCGTCGCACACCGCGCGGCTGGCACCGATGGCGGCGCCGAGCACGTCGGCCAGCGGCTCGACGACGGTCTTGAAACCCTCGGGGCCCTTCACGCCGCGGCCGCCCGACACGATGACGCGGGCGTCGGACAACGCCGGGCGGTCGCTGACGACGGCGTCGAACTTCACCCAGGTCATCTTGCTGGTGCCCGGGTCGACGGCCACGGCGCCGATCTCGCCGGCGGCCCCTGGCGCCGGGACGGCGAACTCGGTGGGCCGCGTCGTCACTACCTTGATCGTCGTCGTGATCTCGACGGTGCCGATGATGTTGCCCGCCCACATCGGGCGCTTGAACGTCTTGTCATCGAGGACCGCGCTGACGTCGGAGGCCATGCCGGCGTCGAGCCGCGCCGCCACGCGCGGCATCAGGTCCTTGCCCGCGCCCGTCGCGGCCGCCCACACGTGGGTGGCGCCGAGGGACTTCGCGACGTCGGCCACGCACTTCGCCCACGGCTGGGCGAGGCGGTCGCCGGCGGCCTCGCCAAAGTGCACCTTCCCCGCGTAGGGCGCGACCTCTTTGGCTACGTCGGCGGCGCCGTTGCCGAGCACCAGCGCGTGGATGTCGCCGCCGACCTTCTGCGCGGCGGCGACGGCGGACAGGGTGGCCTTCACGAGCTTGCCGCCGGTGTGCTCGACGACGATCAAATGGGTAGCCATGATGTCTCCTGGTTCGAGAGGTTGGAAAAACGTCCTGACGACGGACGGCGTCAGATGACCTTGGCCTCGGTCTTCAGCCGGGTCACCAGCGAGGCGACGTCGGCGACCTTCTGGCCGGCCTTCTTCGCCGGGGGCTCCTCGTAGGCGATGGTCTTGACCTTGGCGGCGATGTCGACACCGAGGCTGCCGATCTCGACCTCCTCGAGCGGCTTCTTCTTGGCCTTCATGATGCCGGGCAGGGCGGCGTAGCGCGGCTCGTTCAGGCGCAGGTCGGTGGTGACCACCGCCGGCAGCGTCGTCGATACGGTCTCGAGCCCGCCATCGGCCTCGCGCACTACGGTGGCTCTGCCGCCCTCGAGGGTGACGATGTTGGCGAACGTGGCCTGACCCCAGCCGAGCAGCTCGGCGAGCATCTGCGCCGCCTGGTTGCTGTCGTCGTCGATGGCCTGCTTGCCCATCAGCACGACGTCGGGCTTCTCTTTGTCGACGATCTTCGCCAGCACCCTGGCCACCGCGAAGCTGTCGAGGGGGCCGTCGTGCTTGACGAGGATACCGCGGTCGGCGCCCATGGCCAGCGCCGAGCGGATCTTGTCCGTGGAGTCCGACGTCCCGATGCTGACGATCACGACCTCGCCGCCGTGCTTCTCGCGCTGGCGCAGCGCCTCCTCGACGCCGATCTCGTCGAAGGGGTTCATGATCATGTTGACGCCGTCGGTGACGATCCCGCTCTTGTCGGCCTTCAGCTTGATCTTGGCCTCGTAGTCCGTCACCCGCTTCACGGTCACCAGGAACTTCATGCCCGCTCCCTCGGCCGAGTCATCGGCAGCCCCACGGCGCTGCCGACGACGGCCTGTTGTTGACCCGAAAGTCAATCATGGTTGTGACGACGCAGTAGCGGCTTGGCGTCAGGCGCGCAAGCCGACCGGCGCGACGCGGATCCCGCGCACCGGCGATCCCGCCACAGCGCCCTGTGGAGCGCGGGGGCCTTGTGGCGAGGGGCCCGGCGGGCCACACGGTGGCCATGGAGCCGTGGACAAGCAAGAAGCGCGGCCGCCCGAGCAACGCCGCTGTCCGCCGGGCGCAGATCGCCGACGTGTTTATCAGCGTCGTCGCTGAGCGCGGCTTCGAGGGCGCAACCCTGCCCGAGGTCGCCCGTCAGCTCGACGTGTCGCCGGGGCTCCTGCACCACCACTTTGCCGACAAGGACGAGCTGGTCGCCGTCGCCGTCGAGCGCCTGGCGCTGCGCCTCGAGCTGCGCGCCGAGCAGCGGTTGCGCCACGCGAAGACCCCGGCGCAGCAGCTGCGGGCGCTGGTGGCGGCCTGGCTCGCTGTCGACGACGACGCCGACCCCGAGGGCGTGCGCGCGTGGGCCGCCTTCGAGTCGGCGGCGCAGGGCAACGAGTGCGTGCGCGCCGTCATCGACGTCCTGCTGCCCCGCGCCCGCGGGCGCTTCGTCGACGGCCTCGCCGCCGCCCGCCCGTCCTGGTCCCCCGTGCGCCGCGAGCGCGTCGCCACCGCGCTGCTCTTCGCCGTCGAGGGCGCGCTGCGGGTCGGCACCGCCAGCAGCTTGCTCGCCCCCGGCGACGCTGTGGACGCCGTGCTGGCCCTCGTGGACGCGCTGGACGGTGAAGCGAGCTGACGGCGAGGCGCACCGACGACAGGGCGCTTCGACGACAGGGCGCTTCGACGACAGGGCGCTTCGACGACAGGGCGCTCCGACGACAGGGCGCTCCTACGACAGGGCGCTCCGACGACAGGGCGCTCCGACGACAGGGCGCTCCGATGACGAGGCGCTCTGACGAGAAGGCGCACTGATGGCGCTCGCCGCGCACGGTCCACAGGACGCGCACGGTCCACACGACCCGACGAGGACACCGATGACCCGACTGACCACCCGGATCCCCGAGCCCGAGCTGATGGATGAGGCGACGCAAGCGCAGGCCTATGCCGACGCCGACTTCGCCGCCCCGCACGAGCGCTTCGTCGACCTTTTCGTCGCGTCGTGGCCGGCGGCGCGCGGCCCGGTCCAGGGCGTCGCGCTCGACGTCGGCTGCGGCCCCGCCGATGTCGTCGTGCG
>VGSZ01000149.1 GCA_016874845.1 Deltaproteobacteria bacterium | reverse complement strand
ATTGGGCTGCCGGGTGGGTACTACTCCCGGCGAGGGCACGTGCCAGGCAATCACGACGGAGGCGCTCGCCGGGACGCTCACCGCTGAGGACATCACCTGGGACCGCCCGGACGTCTACGCCGCGGCGCCGTTCGCGTGCAAACCGGAAACGTCCGGCAATATCGTTCCGTTCGACTCCTACGTGATCAACAACACCGACAGCACCGAGATCCGCGTGACCGTATTCCAGAGCGACGTCGGCGCGGTCGCGGAATGTACCAACGACCTCTTCCTGCACGTGTTCAGCGGCCCCGTCGATCCGGCGAACCCGCTGACCGGGTGCGTTCAGGGCGACGACGACGCGGGCCCGGCGTTCTGCGGACAGCTCGATGGCGTTCTCGTCCCGGCCAACGGGTCGGTCGTCGTGGCGGTGTCGACCTTCAGCTCGTCGCCGACGCTGCCCATCGCCTATCAGGTGAACGTGATCGGCTTCGGCTCGTTCACGATCAACGCCCAGTAGTCGGGCGCGCCATCGGCGTCCCGGCATCGGACGGCGCCGCCTTCGGGCGGCGCTGCATCTTGGGGGCAAAGAGCAAAGACAGAACAGATGTTCAGCTCCGGTGCTACCGTTGACCCGTGAAGCCACGGATCGACCCTTCGTCGCGCCTCGTGCTCGAGGAGCGCGCGCTGCCGCCGGTGCGTCCGACTCCGGCCGCCGCGGGAGGCTTCGTCGAGCTGTGCGCGCGGACGAGCTTCTCGGGGGTCACCATCGAGGGCTACGGCGCCGTCGAGGGCCGGTCGCTGCTCGATGCGCGGGCGGCGTGGCCGGGGGCGGGGCTCCCCGACGAGGTCGTCGCCCGCGCGGCGCTGCTCGGCCAGGACACGGTGGCCATCGCCGACGTCGACACCGTCGCCGGCGTCGTCCGCGCCCACGCCGCCGGCCGCGAGCTCGGGGTCCGCGTGATCCCCGGCTGCGAGCTGCTGCTCGACGAGGGGTCGCTGGTCGTGCTGCCGACGACGCCGCGGGGGTGGTCGAACCTGTGCGCGATCCTGACCCTCGCCCGCGACGGCACCCGGCAGCGCGGGCTCGACAAGGACGACGTCGAGCACCGCCTTGACGTCGTGCTCGAGCACGCCGGCGACCTGATGGCCATCGCCTGGCCGCCGTTTGCCGACGAGGCGCTCGTGCGCCTGCGCGCCGCGTTCGGCGAGCGGCTGTCGGTGGGCGTGACGCTGCAGGACGTCCCCGAAGACGACGTCGGCCTCGCCTTCGCCCACCGCTGGCAGGGGCAGGGGATCCCCGCGGTGCTGTCGGCGCGGCCGCTGCTCGTCGACGCCGCCGACCGCCGCTTCCACGACGTCCTGTGCGCGCTGCGTCAGCACCGTCTGGTGGCGCGCGCCGGCCAGCGCCTGCTGCCCAACAGCGTGGCGCGCCAGCGCAGCCACGACGAGCTGCGCGCCCACGCCGCCACGCGCGTCGA
The DNA here is from genome assembly GCA_016874845.1 of Deltaproteobacteria bacterium. Classification (GTDB taxonomy): domain Bacteria; phylum Myxococcota; class UBA727; order UBA727; family VGSZ01; genus VGSZ01. Next base: position 10,822 of record VGSZ01000149.1, on the reverse strand, counting down.
CGTCGATGTCGTCGACCGCTGGCTCGCGCGCTCGCGCGCGATCGCGCAGGCGTGCACGTTCCAGCTTGGGCAGCTCAAGTACGCGTTCCCCGTCGACGACGACGACCCCTGTGGCCAGCTGCGGGCCCGCGCGTTCGCCGGGGCGCGCGAGCGGTATCCGCACGGCATCCCCGCCGACGTCGTCGCGCAGCTGGAGCACGAGCTGGCCATCGTCGCCGACCTCGACGTCGCCCCGTACTTCCTGACGGTCAAGGACATCGTCGACGTCGCGCGGGCGCGGGGCATCCTGTGTCAGGGGCGGGGGTCGGCGGCGAATTCGGCGCTCTGCTACTGCCTCGGCGTCACGTCCATCGATCCAGTGCGCATGGGGCTGTTCTTCGAGCGCTTCCTGTCGAAGGAGCGCGGCGAGCCCCCCGACATCGACGTCGACTTCGAGCACGAGCGCCGCGAAGAGGTCATCCAGGACATCTACGCGCGCTGGGGCCGCGATCACGCGGCGATGGTCTGCGAGGTCGTCTCGTTCCGCGGGCGCAGCGCCGTGCGCGAGGTGGGCAAGGCGTTCGGCTTGTCCGACGTCGTCACCGGCCGGCTCGCCGAGCAGATGCTGCACGGATCCCTCGCCGAGCTGGTGGGTGCAGCCGACCACGCTGGTGACGCCGGGCGAGCGCGCGGCCGGCGACCCGCAGCGGCGGCGGCGGCGCGCGCGGTGGGCGTCGACGGCGACGACCCGGCGGTGCGGCAGACCCTTGCGATGGCGCTGCGGCTGCAAGGGCACCCGCGCCATCTGGGCATCCACTCGGGCGGCTTCGTGCTGACGCGGCAGAAGATCACCGACCTCGCCCCCGTCGAGCCGGCGCGAATGCCCGGGCGCGCGGTGCTGCCGTGGGACAAGGACGACGTCGACGAGCTTGGTCTGTTCAAGATGGACGTGCTCGGCCTGGGGATGCTCACCTGCATCCGCAAGGCCCTCGCGCTGGTGAACGACGGCGTGAGCTCGCGCGCCGAGCAGGCTGGGACGCCTTCATCGACGTCCATGCCGATCGCGCGCGTCGACGAGGCCGACGCCGTGGCCACCGCGCCGGCGGCGCGACGCGCACCATCGGCGATGTCTGCCGTGCCCCTCGCGCTGCATACGATCCCCGCCGAGGACCCGGCGGTCTACGATGCGCTGTGCGTCGCCGACACCGTGGGTGTGTTCCAGGTCGAGTCGCGGGCGCAGATGTCGATGCTGCCGCGCCTGAGGCCGCGCTGCTTCTACGACCTCGTCGTCCAGGTGGCGATCATCCGGCCCGGCCCCATCCAGGGCGGCATGGTGCATCCGTACTTGCGGCGTCGCACCGGCGAGGAGCCCGTCCACTATCCGCATGCGTCACTGCGCCCGATCCTCGAGCGCACGCTCGGCGTGCCGCTGTTCCAGGAGCAGGTGATGCGCCTGGCGGTGGTCGGCGCCGGCTATTCGCCCGGTGAGGCCGATCAGCTGCGACGCGACATGGCGGCGTGGCGCAAGAGCGGCCGGCTCGAGCGCCATCGGCAGCGCCTGATCGCCGGCTTCGAAAAGACCGGCGTCGACGTCGAATTCGCCGATCGCCTGTACGAGCAGATCAAGGGCTTCGGCGAGTACGGGTTCCCCGAGAGCCACGCGGCGTCGTTCGCGATCCTCGTCTATGCGTCGGCGTGGCTGAAGCGCTGGTTCCCCGCCGAGTTCGCGTGCGCGCTGCTGAACTCGCTGCCGATGGGCTTCTATGGTCCGTCGCAGATCGTCGCCGACGCCCAGCGCCACGGCGTCGTCGTGCGCGTCGTCGACGTCAACGCCAGCGAATGGGACTGCACGCTCGAGCGCGACGGCGGCAGGAGCGCCGCCGACGCCCCCGCGCTGCGGCTCGGCCTGTGCCTGGTCAAGGGCCTGCGGCAGGACGTCGTCACGGCGCTGGTCGCCGAACGTACGCGTCAGGGCTCTTTCGTGGACGTCGCTGACGTCGTGCGGCGCGCGCGGCTCGACAAGCGCGCGCGGCTGGCGCTCGCCCGCGCCGGCGCCTTCGACCTGCTCGCCGGGCATCGCCGCGCGGCGCTGTGGGCGGCGCTCGACACGCGGCCACCGCTGTTTGCGGCGTTGCGCGACGAGCCGCCGCCGCTTTCGGCGCCGACGCAGGGCGAGCTGTTGCTGCTCGACTACGCCCACACCGGGCTGTCCGTCGACGACCACCCGATGCGCCACGTGCGGCCGGCGCTGCTCGCGCGGCTCGCCACGAAGCTCGTCGGTCGGCGCGCGCCGCCCTACGTCGACAGCCGCGGCGTCACCCACGTCCGCCACGGCAGCCGGGCGCTGGTCGCCGGGCTCGTCACCGGGCGGCAGCGGCCGGGCACCGCCGACGGCACATGCTTCGTCACGCTCGAGGACGAGCACGGGTCGGTGAACGTGATCGTCTGGGGGCGCGACTTCGACCGCTGGCGCACGACCATCGTCAGCGCGCGCTTCCTGCTGGTCGACGCCGTCATCGAGCGGCAGGGCGCCGTCGTCCATGCCATCGCCCTCGCCGTCGCCGCGGTGACCCCGTCGGCCGACGCGTTCGGTCGCCCTGTCGACGATCGAGCCGACGCCGGCGTCGGCCTCGACCAGCTCGCCCTGCCGTTTTCGTCGCGAGACTTCCGTTAGGCGACAGGCTTCAGCGTTGGCGAGACGGCGAAGTCGCAGCCGGTGGCCGCGCGGATGTCGTCGACGCTGACGTCGGGGGCGTGCTCGAGCAGCGTCATGCCGCGGCCGCGCTCGACGCCGAACACGCCGTAGTCAGTGACGAGCAGGTCGACGCAGGCGCGGCCGGTGAGCGGCAGCGAGCACTCGCGCACGACCTTGTGCTCGACCCGGCTGCCGTCCTTGGACCTCGCGACGTGCTCCATCGTCACGATCACGCGCGGGCTGCCAGCGACGAGGTCCATCGCGCCGCCCATGCCCTTCACCATCTTGCCGGGGATCATCCAGTTGGCGATGTCGCCCTTCTCGCTGACTTGCATGGCGCCGAGGATCGTCAGGTCAACGTGGCCGCCGCGGATCATCGCGAAGCTGTCGGCCGACGAGAAGTACGACGCGCCGGGCAGGGCGGTGACGGTCTGCTTGCCGGCGTTGATCAGGTCGGGGTCTTCGTCGCCCTCGTAGGGGAACGGGCCCACGCCGAGCATGCCGTTCTCGCTCTGCAGCACGACGTCCATGCCCGGCGGGATGGCGTTGGCGACGAGCGTGGGAATGCCGATGCCGAGGTTGACGGTGAAGCCGTCGCGCAGCTCCTGCGCGGCGCGGGCGACGATCTGGTCACGGGTGAGGGGCATGGGGGCCTCCGGGAGACGGGTCGACGACGACGACAGAGGAAGACGGGCAGTGAGTAACGGGGTCAGGCCGGGCGCGGGCGCACGGTACGCTGCTCGATCCAGCCGGCCTTGTGCGTGACCTGCACGACGCGCTTCACGTACACGCCGGGCACATGGATCTGGTCGGGGTCGAGCGCGCCGACAGGCACGATCTTTTCGGCCTCGACGATGGTGACCTTCGCGGCCGTGCACATCATCGGGCTGAAGTTGCGGGCGGTCTTGCGGAACACGAGGTTGCCCGCCTCGTCGGCGACGTGGGCGCGCACGAGGCAGAAGTCGGCGAACAGCCCGGTCTCCAGAACGTAGGTGCGCTCCCGCCCGGTGCGCGGGTCGAACAGGGTGCGCGTCTCCTTCTTCGGCGACGCGACGGCGACGCTGCCGTCGGCGGCGTAGCGGATGGGCAGCCCGCCCTCGCTGACGGCGGTGCCGACACCGGTGGCCGTGTAGAACGCGGGGATGCCCGCGCCGCCGGCCCGGATGCGCTCGGCGAGGGTGCCCTGCGGGTTCAGCTCGACGTCGAGCTCGCCGGTCAGGTAGCGGCGCTCGAACTCCTTGTTCTCGCCGACGTACGACGAGACCATCTTCTTCACCTGCCCATGGGCCAGCAGCACGCCGAGTCCCTTATCGGTGGTGCCGCAATTGTTGCTGATGATCGTGAGCCCGCGCGTGCCGCGCGCATGCAGCGCGCCGAGCAGGTTCTCGGGGTTGCCGCACAGCCCGAACCCGCCGACCATCAGCGTCGCGTGGTCGGGGATGTCGGCGATGGCGTCTTCGGCGCGGGGCAGCAGCTTGTTCATGGGGTCCGTCGTCGGTGAGCGGTGCGGGGACAGGCGGGTCGGTTCGCGCGGCGGGGGCGAGGCCGGGTCTTTGTCGGCGTGGCGAGCAGTTTGACCACCGCGGCGGGTCCACGGCATTGTCCGGCCTGAGACAACCCGCGGTCGCAGAGGATCCATCGTGCACATCATCGCAGTAGGCAAGACCGACGTCGGGCAAAAGCGGGACCACAACGAGGACGCGCTGCTCCTCGATCCGAAGCTCGGCCTCTACGTCGTCTGCGACGGGATGGGCGGGCACGCCGCCGGCGAGGTGGCCTCGGCCCACGCCGTCAAGACGGTGCAGCGCGTGCTGCAGGAGCAAGCGGCGCTGCTCGACGAGGCCCGCAAGGACACGGGGGACGCCCGCGATCGCCTGATCACCACCGTCGAGCTGGCGGTGAACACCGCCTGCAGCGAGATCTTCGGGATGGCCACCGCCGACAACGGCAAGGCCGGCATGGGCACGACGCTGGTGATGATGCTCGTCGTCGGCGGCAAGGGTCTGATGGCCCACGTCGGCGACAGCCGCCTCTACATGGTGCGCGCCGGGCAGATCCACCAGCTGTCCGAGGACCACAGCTACACGTCGGAGATGGTGAAGCGCGGCAAGATGACCCGCGAGCAGGCGCGGACGTCGCCGTACGCCAACGTGATCACCCGCGCCGTCGGCATCCAGAAGAACGTGCAGGTCGACACGTTGATGTTCGACATCATCCCCGGCGACACGTTCCTGCTCTGCAGCGACGGCCTGCACGGCTACTACGAAGATCCCAACGACCTCGCCGACGTGCTTTCGCAGACCGACCACGAAAAGATCCCCGACGCGCTCATCGCCACCGCCAACCAGCGCGGCGGCAAGGACAACATCACCGCGGTGATCATGCGGTCCGTCGCCGACGAGGACGACAAGGTCCTCGAAGAGGCCCGCGCCACCGAGGTCAACCTCAAGCTCGACACGCTGAAGAAGATCCCGCTGTTCCGGTTCCTCACGTACCAGGAGCTCGTGAAGGTCCTGAACATCACGTACCTCGAGACCTACGAGGCCGGCGCGCAGATCATCAAGGAGGGCGACGGCGGCGAGGAACTCTACATCGTCCTCGCCGGCCGCGTCGTCGTCAGCCGGCAGGGGCAGGAGATCGTCGAGCTCCACCCCGGCGTGCACTTCGGCGAGATGGCGCTGGTCGACCAGTCGCCGCGCTCGGCGACGATCACCGCCCGCGATGCCACGCGCCTGCTCGTCGTGCAGCGGCGCTCGTTCTACACGTTGATCCGCAAGGAGCCGGTGCTCGCCGTGAAGCTCCTGTGGAGCTTCGTGCAGGTGCTGTCGCGGCGCCTGCGCGAGACCAACGAGGCCTTGTCTGGCGCGCGCTCGGCGCTCGAGGGGCGCGACCTGCCGTTCATGGACATGGACGACGTCGACCTTGCCGACGACGACACGAAGCCCCGCTGACGGCACGCTGGAGCGCCGGCATCCGACTTCGCCGGCAGCGTGGGTCGAAGCGCGGCCGGCAGCGTAGCCCGCGGCAGCTCGTTGCGCTGCCTCGCGTCGCTTGTCCGCGCTGTTGCCGTGCGCATGACGCGAGCGTGTTGTCGTTGTTGCTCCTCGCGGCGTTGGCTGCGGCGCCGTGCGCGCCAGCGGTCGAGGTGCGCGGCGCGGGCATGCCTGCAAGCGTCGTCGCTGACTTTGCCGACGAGGTGCGGTTGGCGCTGGCGGACGTGCGCGCTCGCCTCGGCAGCACCGACTGCGCGCCGCTGACTGTGACGCTGGTGCCCGAGATGCGCGACGCGCCGGTGCTCGACCCACCGTGGCACCTGCCGTCGTGGGCGGCGGGCGGCGCGATGCCGGGCGCGCGGCGGATCGTCGTCGCGGTCACCGCCGCCGGCGCGCCGCAGGACTGGCACACGACGCTCGTGCACGAGATCGCCCACGTCGTCACCGCCGAGGCCACCGGCGGTCGGGCGCTGCCTCGCTGGCTCGACGAGGGCATCGCCCGCGTCGTCGCCGGTGAGCACGGCGTCGCCGACGTCTCGCTGCTCGCCCACGCGCGCGTCGCTGACCGTTTCCTGCCCCTCGCCGCGCTCGAGCATGGCTTCCCGCCGGGGGCCGCCGACGCCGCCCTGGCCTACGCCGAGGCTGGCAGGGCGGTGAGCCTGCTGCAGGGAGCAGCTGGCGCGGGCGACGCGTTGCCCCGGCTGCTGGCGCGGATCGCCGCCGGCGACGCCGTCGACGACGCGCTCGTCGCCGTCGCCGGTCGCGCTGGCTGGCAGCTCGACGCCGACGTGCGCCGCAGCCTGTCGGGCTGGGCCGCGCTCGCTGTCGTCGGTGTCGAGACCGACGTCGCGATGGCCGCCTGCGCCGCGGTGGTGGCCGTCGTTGGCGTGCGCGCGCGTCGTCGGCTGCGCCGACGGATCGAGGCCATGGACGACCCCAACACCGCCGCCCCTGCTGTCGCGCTTGCGCGGTTCGTCCATGGTCCGGGCCGCGCGTCGTCAACGTCGTCGCCGTCGGTGGCATCGGCGGCGGACGCCGTCGGTCGCGTCGGCCCGTTGGCCGGCGCCACCATCGCATGGTAACCCCCACGAACGTGAATCAGGACGACGCGCGCGCCTTCTCGACGTCGACCATGCTGGCCGAGGGCCTTCCCGTGTCCGCGGGCGCCGAGGTTGACATTGACGTCGTCGTCGGCGCCGTCTCCGGCCGCCAACCGGTCGCGCCGCGCGCCGGCGATGGCGGTCCGGCGCGACCGGTGGCGGTCCGTTTGCCGCCGGTGCCGGCGGGCCCGCCGACCGTGCCGCACCCCGAGCAGGCCGCGGCATGGCGGTCGCGCGCCACCATGCTCGTTCAAGAGGCGACCGCCGCCGGCGCCAAGGCGGCGGTCACCGCGGCGCCGCTGTGGGTCGCCGCCGGCCGCATCCACGAGCTCGACCTTGGTGAGCCGCTCGAAGCCGCCACCCGCTACGAGGCGGCGTTCCGCGCCGATCCTACCTACGTCCCGGCGCTGCACGCGGCCCGCCGGCTGTTCGCGATGCGCGGGCTGTGGCGGGCCGTCGTGCTGCTGCTCGACGCCGAATTGCGACTGCCTGGCGCTCCGACAGTCGCCTTGCGCCTCGAGAAGGCACGCGTGCTCGAAGCCCGGCTCGGCCGGCCGCTGGATGCCCTCGACGAGTACCGCGCGGTGCTCGCCGCCGAGCCGGCCCACGGCGTCGCCGTCGATGCCGTGGTGCGCGCGCTGACGCGCGCGCGCCGCCACGACGTCGTGGTCGACGTGCTGATGGCGGCCGCCGACGCTGCCGGTCGCGCGCCGCTGCAGGCCGCCTGGCTCGTGCAGGCGGCGCACCTCTGCGAGGCGAAGCTCGCCGACGACGCCCGCGCCGTGACCCTGCTCGAGCGCGCCGCCCTGCTGCTGCCGGGGCAGCGCGTGCTGCTCGAGACCCTGCGTCGGCTGTATGCCCGTCGGGGGCAGGCGTCGCCGCTCGCCGGGGTCCTCGAGCAGCTGGCGCGGTCGGCGTCCACGGACGCCGAGGCGGCGGCCTTGTGGACGGAGCACGCACGCGTGCTGCTTGGCGCTCACGACGTCGACCGCTCTACCGTGGAGCGGGCTGCCATCGCCGCGCTCGAGCAAGCGCGCGCCCGTGCGCCGGGTGATCCGATCGTGCTCGACGACCTCGGGCATCTCTACGAGCGCCGGCAAGACTGGGCGTCGCTCGCCGACGTCATCGAGGCGCGCGCCGACGCCGCGCATAACCTGCGAGGGCGCGCCGACCTGCTCGCCGACGCTGCCCGCGTCGCCGAAGAGCGTCTGGGCGATCAGGAGCGCGCCATCCGCCTCTACCGGCGGAGCGCCGAGCTGGCTCCCGGCGACGGCGAGGTGCTCGCCAGCCTCGGGCGGTTGTTTGCGCGGATGCAGCAGTTCGATGACCTGAGCCTGGTCTACGACCAACAGATCGCCGCGCTGGCCGATCCGCAGCAGAAGCTGCCGCTGCTGTTCGAGCACGCCGAGCTGCTGGCCTTCTCGCTCGACGATGCTGAGGGCGCGCTGCTGCGGCTCCGCGAACTGGTGGACATCGTGCCCGGTGACATTGCGGCGAACCGGCTGGCCAGCACGCTGTGCGCGCGGCTCGAGCGCTGGGACGATCTGGTGCAGATATGCGAGGCGCAGCTGCTCGACGGCCGGGGCGCTTTCGACCGCGCGGCGCGCCTCGATCTGCTGCAGCGTGTAGCCGAGGTGCACGAGGACCATCGCGGTGACCTCGCCTTGGCGGCCGCCACCTACGAGCGCATGCTGGCGCTCGAGCCGGGCACGCTCCCGGTGGTGCGGACGCTGTCGCGCCTGTACGGCGCGCTCGAGCGTTGGGATGACGTCCTGCGGACGAACGCTGCTGAGGCCGAGATCGTCGAGGACACCAACGTCGTCGTCTCGCTGTGGGTCCGAAATGGCGAGGTGCTCGCCGAGAAGCTCGGGCGCATCGACGAGGCGATCGAGTCGTTCCAGCGGGCGCTCACTCTCATGCCGATGTACCTGCCAGCGCTCAAGGCGCTAGGTGCGCTCTACGCTCGCGCGGGCCGCTGGACGGACCTCGTGGCGATGCATCGGCAGGAGGCCGAGGTCGCTCGCAGCCGACCGCTGCGTACCCACCTCTTGTTCCAGATCGCGCGGCTGACGCTCGACAAGCTCGGAGACGTGGACGCGGCGGCGTCGGCGTTCCACGACGTCCTCGCTGAGGACCCGGCGCACCACGCGAGCCTCCACGCGCTCGAGCAGATCGCGTGGCAACGCAAGGATCCGGTGGCGGTGCTCGCGGCCCACGACCGAGCCCTGGCGATCACCAGCGAGGCCGTCGCGCGCGCGCAGCTGCGCTGCCGGATCGCCGATCACCTTGAGAGCGCCCTTGGCCGCACCGACGACGCCATCGCCGCGCTCGAGGCGGCGCTCGTCGAAGACCCGACGCTGCTGGCGGCCCACGAGCAGCTGATCGCTCTCGTGTCTCGGTACGGCCGTCACGCCACCGAAGCCGCGGCGCGCGAGCGCGTGCATCCGCTCCTGCCCGGCGACGCCGCTCGCGTCGCGAACCTGCGCACGCTGCTGTCGCTGTACCAGCACCACGCCGACGATTTCGACCGCGCTGCCGAGGCCGCCTCGCGCCTGCTGGCGGTCGCCGGCGAGGACCGCGCCGCGCTGCGGGCGTTGTTGACCTGTGCGATGCGGCGCGACGACATGTCGGCGGCGGTCGACGCCGCCGCGCGGCTCGCGGCGGTCGAGCCGTCCAGCGACGAGGTCGTCAACCTGCACGTCCAGCTGGCGGCGTGGCGCGAGGCGCTGAAGCCGGCCCAGGATTCCCTCGGCGACTGGCTGCGGGTCCTCGAGTTCCAACCGCACCACCCCGTCGCCGCGCGCGCCGTCGAACGCGCCTATGTGGCCGCCGGCGCGTGGGACGCGCTGTTCGCTCTGTATGAGCAGCAGGCCGCGGCGCTCCACGAGCCGCGCCTCATCGTTGACAACGCGATGAAGTGCGGGCAGCTGGCCGAGGACCGCCGCGGCCGGCCCGACGTCGCGCGCGCCTGCTACGAGCGCGCGCTCGCCGTCGCGCGGGACCACCTGCCGGCCATCGCGCGCCTGAAGGACCTGTACGGTCGCGAAGGGCGACAGCAGGACCAGCTGCGCCTCACAGTGCTCCACGCCGAGGCGGTCGACGACCCGGCGCAGGTCGTCCCGACCTTGCTGGAGGTGGGGGCCGCGCTGCGCGACCGCTTCGGCGACGTCGACGCTGCCGCCGACTGCTATCGCCGCGTGCTTGCGCGCGACCCTCGGCACCGCGAGGCCTACGTGGCGCTCGAGGTCTTGTGGTCGACCCACGGCCGCTTCACCGAGCTTGCCGGTCTCTACGAGCGCAGCGCGGCGGTGTTGCCTGCCGAGCCGTCGACGACAGCGGAGCGAGCGGGGCTGTTGCGTCGAGCGGCGCAGATCCACCACGAGCGCCTGGGATCCCTCGACGCCGCAGCGCAACTCCTCGAGCGCGTGCGGGACCTCACGCCAAACGACGCTGCGGCGCTGACCGCGCTCGGCCTCGTCCGTGGTGCGCGGGACGATTGGGCCGGCGCCATCGAGGCGTTCGCGGCTGCGCTGCCGGTCGCGACCGATCCGCTCGAGGTCGGGCGCCTGCACCTGCAGCTGGGCACGATCTTCGTCGGCCACCGCGTCGACGGCGCCCGCGCTGTGATCCACCTGAAGGCTGCGCTGGCGACGCTGCCGCAGAACCGGCCGGCGCAGGCGCTGCTCGCGCGCGCGTACGAGCTGGCCGGCGCGCCGGCCGACGCGCGAGCGACCTGGGCCGACCTGCTGCCGCTGGCCCGCAGCGACGCCGAGCGTCGTGGGCTGCACCTGACGGTCGCGCGACTGGCCGAGCTCGCCGGCGAGCTGGCGCGCGCGGCACGCCATGTCGACGCCGCCGTCGCATTGACCGCCCCCGGCGAGGTGGCGCAGGCGCTCTTCGATCGCGGCGCGGCGCTGTTCGAGCGCGCCGGCGACGCCGCGGGGCTGCTCGAGGCGACCCTCCGGCGCGCCGACGCCGTGCTCCCTTTCGATGGGCAGGCTGCCGCGGCGCTCCTGGTCCGGGCGGCTCGCTTGCAGGCCGATGGACCACACAAG
>VGSZ01000148.1 GCA_016874845.1 Deltaproteobacteria bacterium | reverse complement strand
AAGAACGGGATCGTCGGCGACGTCGACGACGCCGACGCTGTCTTCGAGGCCGGCTTCGTCGACGCCTTCACGGCGCTTGGCGCGCCCCGCGAGGAAAACGGCGTGCCCATCGGCGGCAGCGACGGCGTCGTCGAGGTGCGCAACAACCCGCAGCTCGACCAGGCCGACTTCATCGAGCTCGTCGTCCGCAACCTCGACAACCTCGCCGACACGCTGCTCATCTTCTGCGGCAACGATGGCTCGACCGAAGACGAAGACGACCGCGACGAGACGGTTTTCTCTGCCGTGTGCCCGGCCGGTTAGGACGGCGTGTCCGGGCAGCTCTGAGGGTGAGGGGCCGCCCCCGCGCCGCGCTCTGTCGGAGCAGCACTCGGAGCTAAGCACTGGCGTCGACGTCAGGGTTGAGTTCAGGGTCGACGTCGGCGTCAGAACACCTGCTTGCGGCGGTTCGACGGCAGGATGCCCAGCTCGTCGCGGTACTTGGCGACGGTGCGGCGGGCGATGTTCACGTTGCGGTCCTCGAGGATCTTCACGATCGCCGAGTCGGACAGCGGCTTCTTGGGGTTCTCGCCCTGCACGATCTTCTTGATCTCGTCCTTCACCGCCTCGGACGCAACGCTGTCGCCGTCGCCGGTGTTGATGCTCGAGTTGAAGAAGTACTTGAGCTCGAAGACGCCGCGGGGCGTGTGCAGGTACTTGCGGCTGGTCACGCGGCTGACCGTCGACTCGTGCATCTCGATATCGTCGGCGACGTTCTTCAGGATCAGGGGCTTCAGCGGGCCGTTTCCGTCGAACCAGTCGCGCTGGTACTTCAGGATGCTCTCGCACACCCGGTAGATGGTGCGCTGGCGCTGGTGGATCGACTTGATCAGCCACTCGGCGGTGCGCTTCTTCTCTTTGATGTAGGTGCGGCTCGGGTCGGCGGGAAGGCGCACGCCCTGCTTCTTCGCGATCTGCTCGGCGCGCAGCTGCTCGACGTAAAAGCGCGACATCCGCAGCTTGGGCAGCCCGTCCTCGTTCAGCTGGATGATCCATTCGTCGCCGAGCTTCATCACGTAGACGTCGGGCGTGATGTATTGAGCGTCGGGGCTCTCGCCCTGCGGGATGTAGTTGCGCGCCGGCCGCGGCTCGAGCTGCTCGACCAGCTTCATCGCGTCGCCGACGTCCGCCAGCGTGACCTTCTCGGCCTTGGCGATGGCCTGGAAGTTGTGGCGCTCGGCGTCCCGCAGGTGGTGGGCGACGATGGCCCACACGAGATTCTCCTCATCGTAGCCCCAGACCTCGAGCTGCGTCAGCAGGCACTCGCGCAGGTCGCGCGACAGACAACCCACGGGGTCGAAGCGCATGATCCGCCGCCGCACCGCCTCGACCCACGCCGCGTCGACGTCGAGCTCGTCGGCCACCAGCTGCACCGGGTCGACTCGCTCGTCGGCTGCCGCTGCCGCCGCCGCCGCCGCCGGTCCGTCGGCGGGCGCAGTGGTTGGCTCATCGTCGTCCTCGCCGGCGGGCGCGGCCGGGCCGTCGCCCAGCAGCGCCCCCTCGTCGTCGGCGCCGCCCTCGCCGCCGGCGGCGGCGGCCTTGTCGCCCGCGGGCTGCGGGGCCAGCGACGGCGTCTGCAGCGCCGAGACGTCCAGAAAGCCGTCGTCGCTCATCTCGCCGAGGAGCCGCAGCGCGATCTGGCGCTCGAGGGCGTTCATGTCGCTCATGCGCACCTGCCACAGCAGGTGCTCCTCAAGCGTCTCCGTGCGCGTCAGCGTCTGGTCGATGCCCGGGAGGTCGTCGAGGCCTGAGTCCTTGCCGCTGCCCGCCGAGGGCGGCAGGTAGTTGTATTGGTCGGCGTAGGCCTCCCAGTCGATGGAGGGCTCCTGCGCCGACGTGGTCGTCGTCACCTCTGCCGGCCGCTCCGAGACGGGCGCCGCCACCTGCTCGGCCTCCCGCGACTCCTGCGGCAGCCGCGGGTCGTCGTTGAATTCCTCAAGCACCGGGTTCTCGACGAGCTCCTGCGCCACCGCGTCCTTCAACTCGAGGTGGTTCAGCGTCAGCAGCTTGATGGCCATCTTCAGCTGCGGCGTCATGACGACACCCAGCTGTAGTTTCGGGACGAGCTTCAACTCCATGTCGGGACTCTATGCTGGTCACGGGGTTAGCAAGAAAGGCCTCACACGGGAGCACACGTGGCGTTGGAATGCGCGTCCTCGCTATCCCCGCCCACAACACAGGAACTCGCTGCCCGCCGCAAGGCAGGGGCGGCCTTGTCGGCGTTGCCTTCGTCGCCCATCGTCCCGGCATGCGGCTCTTGTCTGGCCCGACCGTCACCGTCCTGCGCGCGCTGCCTCTCGTGGCCGTGACGTCGGCTTCGGGGTGCTTGGCGCCGACGCCGGTGCGTGCGTTCGAGGACTTCTATTCCGCCACCGTCCGCCGGGACGGTCCAGCGGTGCGGGCGCAGCTGTGCGGCGAGGCCAGAGCCGCCATCGTCGGCGTCGACGACGCGGCGCTGCTGTCGACGTTCGCCGTGTGGCGCGTGGTCCGGCGCGCGGCGCTTTCGGAGGAGCCGGCCAGCGCCGACGGCGCGGTGGGCGTCGTCGTCGAAGACGCCCTCGGCGCTACGACGACGGTGGCGCTGCGGCCCGACGCGGCGGCGCCGCGGGGCTGGTGCGTAGCGGGGGTCGCGTCGTCGCCGTCGCCGGCCCAGGACACGGCAGGCGCCCGTTGAAGGCCGCGGTCCTCATCGCCATGGGCTTGCTGGCGGCGCCGACGACGGCGCGGCCGCGTGCGGGGCGCCCGCCTGCTCCGTCGCCGGCGCGGACGCCGGCCCCGGCGGCGGCGGTCTGGCACGCGCCCGCCGACGTCGACGCCGAGCCACGGGTACGGGCGCCGTGGCGCGCTGGCGTCGCCGAGCGGCTCGTGGACGTCACCGACGCCTTCGTCGGCGCCCCCTACGTCGTCTCGCCGCTCGGCGAGGGCTTTGGCCAAGACCCCGATCCGCGCCTGCGCTTCGATGCCTTCGACTGCACGACCTTCGTCGAGACGGCGCTGGCCCTCGCCCTCGGCCACGACCTCGACGACAGCCGCCGCGTGCTCGACCGCATCCGCTACCGTGGCGACGTCGTTGCCTACGCCGAGCGGCGCCACTTCCCCGAGTCCGAGTGGCTCCCCGGTCTGCAGCAGGCCGGGCTGCTCGTCGACGTCACACGCGCCGTGGGGGGCGATGACATCGTCGTGGCGACGAAGACCCTCGACCCGGCCCGCTGGGCGCGCGCGCGCGGCAAACACCTGCCATCGCTGCCCGCCGAGCGGCTGCCGTCGGGCCCCGCGTCGCTGGACGTCTGGGCGCTCGCCGCCGCTGCCGCCCATCCCGAGCGCATCCCGGCCGGCACCGTGCTGTCGGTCGTGCGCGTCGACTTCAAGAACGTGCCGGTGCGGGTCAGCCACCAGGGGCTCGTCGTGGACAAGGACGGTCAGCGCGTGCTGCGCCACGCCGCCGACCGCCTGCACCACCACGTCGTCGATGAGCCCCTCGATCGCTTCTTCGCCCGCCTGCAGCGCTACGGCCGCTGGCCTGTCGTCGGCGTGCATCTGGCGCAGGTCGTGCCGGCGGCGGACTGGCGCGTGCGCCTCGGGGTCGGTGAGCCCTCGCCGGCCTCGCCGGCCGCCAGCACCCCGCTCGCGCCGCCGGCGCCGTGAACGATGGCGTCGTCGTCGTCGTCTACGTCGACGGCGGGCCGAGCAGCCTGCGCAGCACCGACGTCCACGACAGGACCAGCAGCGCGACGCCGCCGATCCACGCCGTCAGGTACTGCGGCTGGCCGCCCGGGCGCTCGCCGACGATGAGGGCCCGCGCCGTCGCCGGCACCGGCGCACGCAGGCGGTCGCTGAAGTAGCCACGCACCTCCCCGAGCTCGGAGTCGGGCCCGAACGACACAAGGCGCCCCTCGACGTCGGTCTGTACGAAGGGATCGAGGTCGGGCCAGGCCTTCGGGTCGAACTCGATGAAGAGCGGCGCGCCGACGACCTCGCGCACCTCGATGGGGCCCATGCGCAGGCTGCCCTTGCGCCACTCGGGGATCTCGGCGGCCTTGTTGCCGAGCACGACGTTGACGCGCGCCCACGTGCCGTCCGGCACGCGCGCGAGCACCGGCGCGCTGCCGTCGAGCAGGTCGGTGGGCGCCGCCTGCCGGGACAGATGGAAGGCCAGCTCGTCGGTGGTGGGGACCAGGATCCAAAGGACGGCGAAGGTGGCCGCGACGGCGAGGACGACGCGCACCGGGTGCACGCTCCGTCGGGGGCGTTGCCGGCGCACGAACGCCGCCAGCTCGTCGTCGAGCTCCCGGTCTAGCTCGGGGTCGCCGGCGCTCCTGCGCGCCGGCGGGGCGCCGGCGGCCAGCGCGGGGACGGTCGGCGGAGGTGGCGGCGCGTCGGTGCTCATGGCCGGTGACAACGAAACGGCGGGCGTCAGGAGTCGACGACGCGATCCTCGGTGGGATCCAGCGCCTTCTGCAGCGGGTCGTCGGGCAGGAGGTCCTGTGGGTAGACAAAGACGTAGTCGGCGGCCCGCCGCGCGAACACCTCGAGCGCCCGCGAAACGTCGGCCGAGTCGCGCAGCAGCCGGTTGTCGTCGTCGCCGGGGACAACCGCGACGCGCACGCCGTCACGGACGGCGACGTCGGTCTCGGGGGCGTCGTCGCTGCTGCTGGCGAGCACCGCCTTGAGCGCTGCGACCTTCCACACCGATGGCCCCTGCAGCACGCGCAGCCGCGACCGTTGCTCGACGGCGACGAGGGTGTCGCCGTCGCCGGCGGCCACGACGTCGATGGCGTCCACCGTGGGGACGGCGGCGTCGGCGGAGCGAGCCGCAGCGACGACGCGGTCGACAAGGCCGGCGGGAGCGAGCGCCCGCGCGCCCTCCTGCACGATGACCAGCTCGACGTCGCTGGGCAGCGCCTGCAGGCCCGCCAGCAGCGCCGCGCGCCGGTCGGGGCCGCCGGCGACCACGCGGTCGATCTCATCGAGCCCAAAGCGCTCGATGACGTCGGCACGCACCCGGTCGGCGAGGTCGGCGGGCACCACGAGCACGCCAGCGACGCCGGAGTCGGCGGGCAGGCCGGCGGCGATCCCGCGAGCGAGCAGCGGCGCGCCGAGCAGCGGGTCGAGCAACGCGTGCGGCTCCAGGCCCGAGCCCTTGTCCGCGCAAACCACGATCAACCCCAGCATCGACACCTCCGCACGGCGTTCGCCATCGTCGAAAAACAGCGCCCCGCAGCCCGTACCCCCCGAAGCTTACGGGGGCCGGCGCGCCGGGTGTACGAGCCCGCGCGCCGGCGTCAGCACTTGAAGATCGTCCGGAACTCGGTCTCGACCTCTTCTTCCGACATCTGCTTCGAGATCGAGATCTCCTTGACCAGCAGGGAGCGCGCGGTGTCAAGCATCTTTCGTTCGCCAAACGAGAGATCCTTGTCGCCCTTCAAGAGATAAAGATCCCGCAAGACCTTCGCGACCTCGAAGACCGAACCGGTCTTGATCTTCTCCATGTATTCGCGATAGCGCCGGTTCCAGGTCGTCGACTCGACGACCTTCTCCTTCTTCCGCAGGATCTTGAAGACCTCGTCCGCCTGATCGGACGAGATAATCTCGCGCATGCCGACGGCCTTGACGTTGGACGTGGGGATCAAGACCTTCATGCCGTTGTCGAGGATCTTCAGGACATAAAAGGTCATCTCGTGGCCCGAGATTTCCTTGCGCTCGATCGAGACCACCTCGGCGACACCATGCGCGGGGTAGACTGCTTTGTCGCCGACCTTGAAAGTATCCATCCCACGGCTCCAGAGACGAGAGCATCCATACGACGTCGGCGCGCGCGGACGAGCCGGGGCGACGACCCCCTCGCCTGCGGCCAACGTGGGCGCGGGAGGGGCCGGGCAGCGGGCGTCGACGACGTCGAGCCTCCCTTGCCAAGCCCGGCGGGGGATACCATCTCCCCGCCCGTGAGGCCAACGATCAATCGCTGCATCCACCCCGCCCGTGCGTCGTGGTCCGTCCGGGGGACCATCGCCACTGCGGGCTCCGCCGGCGGCGCGTGGCTGTGGCTCGCGGTCGTGGCGTTGCTCGCCGGCGGCGCAGTCCGAGCCCAGGCTGTCGACCTCACCGGGCGCACGTCCGTGGTCGACTCCTTTGGCGGCGGCGAGGCCCGCGGCGCTTCGTCGGCCGCGGCGACGGCGGCCCGCAGCAGCGTGAGCGGCTCCGCTGACGCCAGCGCGTTGTTCGGTCTGGTCGAGCCCGCCGGCGGCCGCGAGGTGGTCACCCTGGCCGAGCTGTTGGCGTCGGTGGCCGACGCTCCCGACGCCCGCATCGCCCGCGAGCGCGTGGTCCAGGGCGAGGCAGCCCGCCGTCGCGCCTGGGCGTTGCTGCTGCCGACGTTGTCGCTGGCCGGCGCCTACACGCACACCTGCACCGGCGGGCTCGGCGGCATCGACTGCGCCGACCGCACCGCCAACGTCGGCGACCCCAAGACGCTGCAGCAGCAGGCGCTGTTGTTCCGCAGCCTCGCCGACATCTTCGGCGCCGCCGCCGAGGCGGCGACCAACCCCGACGACGCCGCGCGCCTGCGGGCGCAGCAGGCCGACCTTTCGGGTGCCGCCGACGACATCGAGGGCCGCGCCGGGTCGCCGCCCATCGTCGTGCAGCCGGCGTCGCAGCTGACCGGGCAGCTCACCGTCGCCGTGCCGCTGTTGAACCCGCGCGCCTACGCCGCGGTGCAGAACGCCGCCGACGGAGTGGACGTCGCCACGGTCGGGCTCGCGCAGGCACGCCAGACCCTCGCGCTGGCCGTCGTCCGCGGCTACTACGCGGCCTACACCGGGCAGCGCATCGTCGCCGCCAGCGAGAAGCAGGTCGCCCTGGCCGAAGCACAGCGCGCCGCCGTGGCGGCCCGGGTGGCGGCGGCGACGCTGCCGCCGCTGGCGTTGAAGCGTTCCGAGCTCGAGCTGGTGCGCGCGCGGCAGACGCTGGCGCAGGCCCGCGCCGCCGCCGACAACGCCGTCGCCGTTCTCGGCGCGGCCCTCGGGCGGAGCGAGATGTTCACGCTGGCGCAGCCGACGCCGCCGGCCGCCGTCGATGGCAGCGAGGCTGACCTTGTCGAGCACGCGCTGAGCCACCGTCCCGAGGTGCGCGTGCAGCGGTTCGCGCTGCGCATCGCCGAGCGGGGCACTCTCGACGCCTGGCTGCAGTTCCTGCCGACGGTGGGGCTGTCGGCGACGGCGCGGGCGACGTCGTTCACGACGGGCTTCGTGCGCGACCCGGTCACCGGCGTCGTCAGCCTGACGGCGTCGTTGCCGCTGTACGACGGCGGCCAGCGGTACGCTTCGCTCGATGACGCCGCGTCGCGCACCGCGGAGGAGCGGGTGCGCCTGCGGCAGTTGCAGGACCGCGTGGCGGCGCAGGTGCGCGGCAACCACCGCGAGCTCGCCGTGCGCGATGAGGCGGTCCGCCTGACCGCGCAGGCGCTCGCCGTCGCCACCGAGGCGCGCGCGCAGGCGCAGGCCCTGTTCGACGCCGGCGTCGGCACGGCGCTTGACGTCAGCGACACCGCCGTCGCGCTGTTCGCCGTTGAGACCGAGGCCATCCGCGCCGAGGCGGAGCTGGCCATTGCGCGCCAGTCGCTGCGCTGGGCGCTCGGTGAGCCGCTCGATGGGCCGTCTTCGCCGCTGGCGGTCTCGCCGCCGGCGGATGCGGCGGCGTCTGCGCCTTGACCGCGTCGTCGAGTGCGGTAGCACCGCGCCCATGACCCGTTCAGCCGACCACGCCATCGATCCTTCGTTTCTCCGTCGTTTCTCGCCGCGGGCGATGTCGGGTGCGCCGCTGCCGCGGGGGGAGCTGTTGCGCCTGTTCGAGGCGGCGCGCTGGGCGCCGTCGTCGGCCAACGGGCAGCCGTGGCGCTTCGTCGTCGGCGAGCTGGGCACGCCGGCGTTCGACGGGCTCTTCGGGGTGCTCGACGAGTGGAATCGCTCATGGTGCGTCCGCGCCGCTGCGCTGGTGCTCGTGTGCGCCGATACGGTGCGGGTGACGTCGAAGGGCGAGCGTGTGCCCCGGCGGCTGGCGACCTTCGACGCCGGCGCGGCGTGGATGAGCCTGGCGCTGCAGGGGAGCCAGATGGGTCTGGTCGTGCACGCGATGGAGGGCTTCGACCACGTCGGTGTCCGAGCGGTGGTTGGCGCCCCCGACGGGGTGGAGGCGCTGGCGATGGTCGCCATCGGTCTGCCGGGGGACGCGCAGGCGCTGCCCGAGAAGTACCGCGGCGGTGAGGCTCCGAGTGGCCGCGAGCCGCAGTCGACGCGCGTGTTCTTCGGCCGCCTCGGCTGATCGACCGCCTGCTGGGGCACCGTCGGAGCCGTCGACGACGCGAACGAGCACCCCTGCCGCGCCGCCGCCGACGCGTCGCGTCGACGCCCGCGCTCGACCAACGCGGTCGCGGGGCGCTATGCCCCCGCACGAATTTGTCGATCGGTCCGACGGGGATCGATCAGCGGAGGTCCCGATGGCCGGCATCACCAAGCACAAGCGCCTTCTCGCCTGGATCGACGAGATGACGCAGCTCTGTCAGCCTGAGCGCGTCCACGTCTGCGACGGCTCGCAAGCTGAGTACGACGCGCTTTGCCAGCAGCTCGTCGAGGGCGGAACGTTCCTCAAGCTGACGAAGCGCGAGAACAGTTTCCTTGCCCGGTCGGACCCGCGCGACGTGGCACGCGTCGAGGACCGGACGTTCATCTGCTCGCTGTCGAAGAACGACGCCGGCCCGACGAACAACTGGATGGATCCCAAGGAGATGAAGGCGAAGCTGACCGCCGACTTCACGGGGTGCATGAAGGGCCGCACGATGTACGTCGTGCCGTTCTCGATGGGGCCGCTCGGCAGCCACATCGCGCAGCTCGGTGTGCAGGTCACCGACTCGGCCTACGCCGCCGTCAACATGCGCATCATGACGCGGATGGGGCAGGGCGCCCTCGACGTGCTGGGCGAGCACGGCGACTTCGTGCCGTGTCTGCACTCGGTGGGCCGTCCGCTTTCCGCCGGCGAGAAAGATGCCGCCTGGCCGTGCAACCCCGACAAGATCACGATCGCCCACTTCCCCGAGACCCGCGAGATCTGGTCGTTCGGGTCGGGCTATGGCGGCAACGCGCTGCTCGGCAAGAAGTGCCTGGCGCTGCGCATCGCCTCGGCGATGGGGCGCGATCAGGGCTGGCTCGCCGAGCACATGCTGATCGTCGGCGTCGAGAACCCGCACGGCGAGCGCAGCTACGTCGCCGCGGCGTTCCCGTCGGCGTGCGGCAAGACGAACTTCGCGATGATGGTGCCGCCGCAGGGCATGGAGGGCTGGAAGATCTTCACCGTCGGCGACGACATCGCGTGGATCAAGCCCGGCAAGGACGGCAAGCTGTACGCCATCAACCCCGAGGCGGGCTTCTTCGGCGTCGCTCCGGGCACCGGTCGCAAGACGAACCCAAACGCCATCGACACGCTGCACAAGGACTGCATCTTCACCAACGTCGCGCTCACCGACGACGGCGACGTCTGGTGGGAGGGCCTGACCGACGAGAAGCCGGCCCACGTCATCGACTGGAAGGGCAACGACTGGACGCCCATGTCGACGACGCCGGCCGCGCACCCGAACTCGCGCTTCACCGCGCCCGCGTCGCAGTGTCCGTCCATCGATCCCCGGTGGGAGGACCCCTCGGGCGTCCCCATCGCCGCGTTCATCTTCGGCGGCCGCATGTCGAAGGACATGCCCCTGGTGTTCCAGGCGTTCAACTGGAGCCACGGCGTCTATCTGGCCGCCACGATGGGCTCCGAGGCCACCGCCGCCGCCGTCGGCCAGGCTGCCATGCGTCGCGATCCGATGGCGATGCTGCCGTTCTGCGGCTACAACATGGCGGATTATTGGTCGCACTGGTTGAACGTCGGTCGTCGTATCCCGAATCCGCCCCGTATCTTCCGGGTCAACTGGTTCCGGAAAAACGAGAATGGCAAGTTCATGTGGCCGGGATTTGGCGAGAACATGCGCGTGCTGCGCTGGATCCTCGACCGGGTCCAGGGCAAGGGTTACGCCGTCGAGAGCCCGTTGGGCTGGATGCCACGCCACGAAGACCTGTCGTGGGAGGGCCTCGAGTACGACAAGAACAAGTTCTACGAGCTGATGGGCGTGGGTCGCGAAGCAGGAGCCGCTGAAGCCCGCGCTCACGAAGAATTGTTCGACAAGTTCTTCGACCGTCTTCCGAAGGAACTTATCTATGAGCGCGAGCTGATGCGATCGCGCCTGTGGCGCAGCCCCGACCACTGGGAGCTGGCGCACGAGGGCGACTGAGCGACCGCAAGACTGGCGGAGCATCGGTGCGCCGCTGTTCCGTCAGCCGGTTCAGCCTCTGGTCCGCGGGCGCGGGTTGGGTCGGTGCGTTGATGGCTGGCACGCAAGGCATCGGCCGTACTGCCGGCCCGCGGCACGAGGTCCGCGACCCCCGCGAGCGGGGGGACGGCCCCGGCCCCCGGCGCCAGCAGCACCAGCCCGAGGGCGCACACGCAGAGACGACGGCGCATGACCACCCACTCGCAAGACCCGGGCCAGCTGCGGAACGTCCATGGGCAGGGCCACCTGGCGTCGGTCGTCCTCGACGCTCGACGCGGCGTCGCCGGAAATCCGCGGGTCCGCGGTTTGTCGACGACCACGCCGGGAGCGAGCCACCGGTGTTCCTGCGGTTTCCAAAAAACCGAGGTTGTGCGAATCCCTTCGACGTCGCTGGCAGCGGAGGCAGATGATGAAGACGGCGCGCGAGCAGCTCTACGAAGAGGTGAGCGCTCTGCTCGAAAAGCGGGCCGACGCCGCCGCCACCGGCGTCATGCGGAAGCTGATGGCGCGCTACCGCGTGCAGACCAAGCCGGGCATCGAGATCCCCGTCGGCACCACCGCCCGCGACGCGCTCGGTGACCGGCTGCTCGACCTGTGGCGCAACGGCGGCCCCGACGACGCCACCCGTGCCCGCGTCGGCGCCACCGTCGACGAGTTCCGCATGCAGCTGAAGCAGTCCGGCGTCGGCGGCATCGACAAGCCGTCGCCGCCGCGCCCCGCGCGACCGTCGTCGTCGTCGCCGTTGCCGGGTGACGACGACGATCCGCCGCCACCGCCGCGCGCGTCGTCGTCGTCAGCGTCGAGGGCGGCGCCGCCGAACCCGGGGTCGCGCACGCCGCCGTCACCGCTGACGAACAGCCCGCCAAAGGCGCGGCCGATGCCGCCGCCCACGGTGCAGCTCGGCGTCGCCGAGGCGCCCGCGCGCGTGACCCGCGGGCCCGAGCCCGTCGCCGGCGGTCCGCGCGCCCGCAAGAAGGCGCGCGGCGAGTGCCCCAAGTGCAAGAGCAAGGGCGTGGTGCTCGCCCGCAGCTACTCCGGCGACGAGTACTACTCGTGCATCTACTGCGGCTGGCAGGCGTACAAGGCTGTCGACGAAGACGACTCGAACGCTTCCCTGGCGGTGCGCCTGCTCGGCCAGACCGCCGGCACCGAGTAGCCCCCGCAACCGACGAGAACGCCGTGGCCGACACCAGGAGCACCGCGAAGACGCTGCCCTTCACGGCTCCGCTCGAGCGGTACCTGCGTGCGCAGGCGCTGATGTCCGAACGCGCGTTCGTCGCGGCGCTCCCTGGCGCCGCCGTGTTCGTGCGCGTCGACGAGCGCGGCGGCGCCGACGAGCCTGCGCCGTGGGCGGTGCCCATCGTCGATGTGCTGCCGCTGCCGGTCCCGGGTACGCCCGGCGACGATGTGTTCTTCGACCTCTCGTCGATGTTTGGCAGCGTCGAGGCGACGGCAACCGGGCCGGCGCAGCCTCCGCTGCCGTTCCCCCGGGCGCGGGAGCAGGCGACGGTCTACGTCGTGCCCGCCGCCGGTGGACACATCGGCCGCGACGGCGGTGGCGTCGTCGTGCGCGAGCGCTCGGTGAGCCGCCGGCACGCCGACGTCGCGCACGACGAAGGCTTCTGGTCGATCGTCGACGTCGACAGCCACAATGGCACCGCCGTCAACGGTATGCCGCTGTTGTCCGGCGAGCCGCACCCCCTGCGCAGCGGCGACGTCGTTCAGGTCGCCGACGTCGTGCTGCTGTTCCTCGACGCGGCCGCCTTCTACTCGCACCTGCCGGCGCTCGTGGGGGCTTGACAGCCTGCGGTGAAAAATGGCCGAAGGCCGTGTTCACCGCAGGCTGCGTCCTGAGTGCGGGGCCCCGTCGAGCTTGGCTCGACGGGCCCTCCCGCCGACAGTGAGCCGGCCACCGGCGCTC
>VGSZ01000147.1 GCA_016874845.1 Deltaproteobacteria bacterium | reverse complement strand
GGCGACGCCGGCACGCACGTAGGCGTCGCGCAGGAAGTGGATCGGCTCGCCGCTGTCCTTCAGCGCGCCGAGGTCGAGGGTCAGCTGCATCAACGCGCAGTAGACAGACTTCGGGATGCTGATCGGATCCTGCTCGCGCGAGGCGTCGGGCAGCTGCACGTACTTCGACTTCGCGATGTCCGCCTGCAGGAGCGGCTGGTACGCCTTGATCGGATTGCGGCTGTCATCGAGCTGGAAGAGGCCGTTGAGGCTCTCGGCGTAGATGGGAAACCAGCGCAGCTGACGACGCAGCTCGTGGATGCCGGTCTCGAGCTCGCCCATGTCGAAGGGCGTCGCCTCGAGCTTCCCGAGGCGACGCGACAGCTCGGCCTTCACCTTGTCGATGTCCTTCTCATAGCTGCCCCACTTCGCCTCGCCCCAATCCTCGACGACGTCCCGCAGCGCAGGGATACGCCCCTTGGCGTCGGGCATCCACTCAGAGACGATCAGCTCCTTCAGCGCCGCCCGCGACGCCACCATGTCCTTCTTCAAGACCGCCACCGCCGAAGGGTCGGCGCCTACTTTCTGAGCAGCAGCGAGGTTCGACTTCGTCATCGAGAACTGGCCGATTTGATCCTCGAGCCGCTTGGCGCCGTCGTAGACCTGCTCGGCCTTCTTGCCGTGGATGTCGGTGTAGAGCTTGGCGATCCCCTCGAGCAGGAAGACCTGCCGACGCAGATCCTTGGTCATGACCAGATCGACGAGCTTGTCGGCGTCGGGTTCGCTGCGCAGGATGGCGTCGATCCGCGCCGCGTGGACGAGGACGCGTTCGAAGGGACGGTCGACCGGGCCCTCGACCTTGTGCCGCTCGAGCAGGGCGGCGACGTCGGGCACGTTTTGTTGCAGGCGACCCTTCTTGTCGAGCAGGGCGTCGAGGGCAAAGCGGTTGACGCCGGCGCCGCCCACCGATGTGCCGACACCGACGCCCGTCTGCGGGAGACGCCTCGTACCGGCCGCACCGAGGAAGGCTGCCAGTCGCTCGCGCTCGCCACCTTTCATCCCGTCAAGGACGACGTTCTCGAGAGCCCGGACGAGCTCCGGATCCTTCGCCTTGACCTGCTCGAGGGCCCGCTCGAGTCCCTTGCGACTGTCGAGGGCCTCGGAGGAGAGCCCGAGCTTCTGGAACGCTGTGGCGATGTCTTGGTGGCTGCGCAACGTGACGGTCATCGGTGGCCTCGCATGGTCTAGTCGCGTTGTAGCGCGGACAACGTCACTTTGGCCCACCGGGCACCGCCCGCTGGCACCGCCCGCTGGCACCGCCCGCTGGCACCGCCCACGGGTCGGCTTCGGGGACGCTCACCGTGCCCGCCCGAGATGCCGTCGGAGCCGGAGCGGCAACGTGCGAGCAGCCTGCGGTGAAAACGACCGAAGGCCGTTTTCACCGCAGGCTGCGCCATGGGTGGCGGGCCCCGTCGCGCTTCGCTCGACGAGGGCGGGCCTCGAACAGACCTGCCAGAGGGACAGCAGGCTGTGTTGAAACGCCGCCGGCGTTTTCACCAGAGCCTGCTAGGGTGCCGCCATGAATCCGAACTCTTCGTCTTCGCCGACGCCGGCCCCCCCCACGGTCCCGACGCCCACCGTTCGCCGCGACGGCCTGGACGCGCGCCTGCCCGACACGCTGATCGATCTGCACATCCACGTCGGCGGCGCCGTCGCGCCGCACATCCTGTATTCGATCGCGATGCAGCAGGGCTTCAAGCTGCCGACGAAGGGATACTGGGAGTTCGTCGAGCTGGTGACCATCCGTCCGGGCGCGACGCACTCCCTCGACGACTACCTGAAGGTCATGCACGAGTGGACCGAGAAGATTCAAAGTTCGCCCGCGGCCATGGAGCGCGCGGTCTATGAGATTATTGGAAAAGAATACCGGAGCAGTCGGGTCGAGCACATCGAGCTGCGGTTCAATCCGATGAAGCGCAACCTGCACGGCGAGCGCGACCTCGACCACATCATCCACGCGGCGCTGCGGGGCATGGATCTTGCCGTCCTTGAATACGGCGTCAAGTGCTGCCTGATTTTTTGCCTGGCGCGAGAGTTCTCGTTTGAGTTGAACGAGATCATCCTCGACAAGGCGATCAAATACCAGTCCCGCGGCGTGCTTGGCATCGACCTCGCAGGCCCGGAGTCGAACAACCTCGAGCTACGACTGAAGGACGCCGCGCGCTACGAGAGGCTGTTCACCCGCGCCCGCGCCGCCGGCCTGAAGACGACGGTGCACACCGGCGAGACGAGCCACACATCGGGCGAAGGGGTGATCGCGACGCTGCGCCACCTGAAGCCGCACCGCATCGGGCACGGCATCCGCGCCGCCTACAACGACGAGGCCCTCGACATGCTCGCCGACAGCGGCGTCGTGCTCGAACTCTGCCCGTCGTCGAACCTGGCGACGAAGGCCGTCAAGGACCTCGCCGAGTTCGGGTTCGTCCTTTCGCGTTTCCGCGAGCGCAAGATCCCCTGGACGATCAACACCGACGGCCCGTACCTGCTCGACACCTCGCTGGCGAAAGAGTGCACGATGTTGCTCGACGCCGGCATCGTGACCGCAGCCGAGCTGGCGCAGTCGTTTCAGGTCGCCAGGCAGGCGTCGTTCATCCCGACGTGACCGTATGAACGTCTCGACGTTTCCGGTCTTCCCTGCCGTGCGTCATGCGCGCTTGTCGCCGTCGCACGCGCAGGCGCTGCTTGGGCACGCGCCGCCACAGATCATCCACACCATGTGGTGTGGCGACGACGTCAGCGACGCCGTCATCAGCGTCGATGGCCCTGGCGGCCGGCTTGACGACGTGCGCGTCGTGCTGCCGTTCGTTCCGCAATCGTACGTCGCCGTGCCCCTGCGCGACGCGCGGCGCCTCGGCGTGACCGGGGCACTACCGGCGACAACCGCGGGGGCGCCGGGCTGCACGCTGCGCGGCCCGGCCGGCGTCGTTGTGCTGGCCGCCGGCGTCGTCGCCGCCGATCACGTTGTGCTGCCCCCCGGCGACGACGCGACGGTCATGGTCGATGTGTTCGTCGACGGCGACCGCCCGCGGCTTCTGCGGCGGGTCCCGGTCGCCCGCGGCGCCAGCGCGCGGCTGTTCGTGAGCGACGATGGCTCGAGCGACTTCGGCGCGACGGCGCGCGCCCGTCTTGCCTGACGTCGCGCCCTGCGGCCCTTCAGTCCCGGACGTAGAACGGGTTCGCGTATACCCACGGATAGTCGACGCCGGCGAGCTCGGCTTCGTCAAGTATCCGGCGCGCCTCGTCGACGAGCGCGTCACGCAGGTGCCACGGCATCATCCGCACCTCGACCCGGTACGCGCCGGCGACGTCAGCCACGACTTCGAGCGTGGCCCCTTCGGTGGCGGCGACCTCGACGAAGCCGGCGGCGTCGTCGACGGCGCGCAGGACCCTGGTGACGAGCCGCGGCGGCTCGGCCTTCGGGTCGAGGTTACGCACGCGCGGGGCGACGACGCGGATCGCGGCGCCCACCGGCACGTCGTCGCCGAGTTCGAACGTCGCGCCGTCCTTCGTCGCCGACGCGTCGAAGCCCTGCGGGTAGCCCATCACCTCGAACGCGCCCCACAGCCGGCCGCGTCGCAGGGCTTCCTTCAGGTCGGCATCGTCGATGACGTCGTCGTCGCCGGTGGTGACGCGCAAGTGGTTCGAGAAGGCGATCATCATGCGACGGTACGAGTCGGCGCGCTCGCCATCCGCGAGGATCGTCCGGAACGTGTTGCGGTGGCAGTCGGTGCCCATCGTCGATACCACCCTGCGGCCCCCAGCGAGCACGCGCCCCCAACGCTCGAGGTAGCGCGGGTCTTCGCTCTGCAGCGCGAGCACGAGCAGATCCGGGTGCGGCAGCCCTTGGTCATCGTCATTGGCGCGAACGAGCAGGTCGAGAGCGAAGCCCGCGTTGAGCTCGGTGTTGGCGTGCAGGTTGAACATCTCGAAGCCATCGAGGGGCAGCTCCCGCAGCTGCTCGACGGTGTAGTCCTCGGGGTGGGCGAGCAGGATGACGGCGCCCGCCGCGCGCAGCGCGTCCGCGGCCTCCGCAGTCAGGGGTCCGTAGACGGCGTCGCGCGCGGCGAGGTCGTCGGCGACGTGGCGCTCGAGGCCGACGGGCATCAGGCCATTTTCGCTGCCGGCGGTGACCAGCACCGTGCGCCCGTCCTCGCAGGTGATCCGGTTGGCGACGGGCGCACCGCCGCGTTCGATGAGCACGTCGCCACGGTCGGCGCGAAAGAGCAGGACGTCGGGGAACTCGTGGTTCTGGAAGCGGTTGCCGTGGTCGGTCAGGAAGACGAAGTCGTGACCGCTCTGACACATGCCGCGCCGAAAGTCGTCGAAGCAGACGGGGTCGTAGGAGCCATCCTCGAGTACCGGCGCGTTGTCGCAGGCGTCGTGGGAATACACAGAGTGGGCGTGGACAAGCCCGCGGACGTCGGCGAAGCCACGCGCCACTGGCCCTTCGGCGGGCAGCACGGTGCCGGGCTGCCACGCGGACCGATCCAGCGGTGGCGTCGGCGACGCAGAGGGACAGGCGGCGCCGAGACCGAGCCTTGTCGGCCTGCGCCACGTCAGCGACAACGCGCCAATGCGGTTGTCTCTTCGTCTCCCTTCGCTCGTCGTCCTGGCCCGGACCCCCGTCCGCTTTACGCGCGGAGACGTTCAAAAAGGGGCAGGATTGCGACCCGGGGGCAGGACACGCTACGACACCGGGCCGCCAGCGGGAGCGCGGGAGTGGATGCGATGACGAAGAGCGAGCTGATCGACGAAGTGGCGCGGCAGGTGCCGGGCCTGTCCAAGCGAGATATCGAGATCGTCGTCGACACCATCTTCGATGCGATGACCGAGGCCCTCATCCGCCGCGACCGCATCGAGATCCGCGGGTTCGGCTCCTTCGTGGCCAAGAAGCGTCGGGCCCGCGAAGGTCGCAACCCCCGCCGCCCCGAGATCAAGGTCAGCGTGCCGCAGAAGCACGTGCCCTTCTTCACCTGCGGCAAGGAGCTCCGCGAGCGGGTGAACGAGCTGACGCCGACGTCGACCGGCGGGGGTTGACGAGGTGGACGGCCTCTACGCCCCCTGGCGCCTCGCGTATGTCAAGGGCGCCGCTGCCAGCGAGGTCGTGCCGGCTCCATCAGGTTGCATCTTCTGTGACTACGTGTTGCCCCGTGGGGCCCCGTCTCCGCGGGCCGACGAGCGCGACGGCGACCGACGCACGTTCGACCGCCGACGGCTCGTCGTGACGGTGCGGGAGCGGGCATTCGTCATCCTCAACAAGTTCCCCTACGGCGTCGCCCACGCGATGGTCGTGCCGCGCGTCCACGTCGAGCACCTCGACGCTCTTGACGAGGACACCTTCCACGCGACACAGGCCCTGTTACGCGAGACCGTCCGGGTGGTCCGCGAGGAATACCGTCCTGACGGCGTCAACGTCGGAATGAACGTCGGCGCGGCCGCTGGCGCCGGCATCGCCGCCCACTGTCACTGGCATGTCCTGCCCCGGTGGACAGGGGACGTGAATTTCCTCCCCGCTCTCGCCAACGTGAAGGTCCTGAACGAGGCGCTCGCAGACACCTGGGAGCGCCTCGCCCGGCGCCTGCGCCACGCCGACGAAGACTCGTGATCACGACGGCATGCACGGCGGACCTCTCGGACCAGACGCATCGCAGCAAGCGCCGTAGACCCCCGAAATTCCTGCGATTTTCCTACGTCTTCGGCCACTTGACACCCGCGTCCTGATCTCCTAAGCCGCGCGGAACGCTTTACACATCCCGTGCCACATCCCCGGCCGGACCTCCCCCGAAGCGGTGGGAACGATGGTCGGGATTGGTGTCTCCGGGGCTCACTGTCGTTGAGGACGTGCACCCAATGCCCACCGCGATCCAGCAGAACTTCTCGCTCCGGAAGAACTTCGCGAAGATTCGTAGCCTCGTCCCGGTCCCCAATCTCATCGACATCCAACGCCGCAGCTACGAAAAGTTCCTCCAGCTGACGACGGACCCGGAGAAGCGGGAGAACATCGGCCTGCAGGCCGTCTTCAATTCCGTGTTCCCCATCCGCGACTACAACGAGGCCGCGAGCCTCGAGTTCGTCGGCTACAAGCTCGAGAAGCCCAAGTACGACGTCGACGAGTGCCGCTCGCGTGGCATGACGTTCGCGGCCCCGATGGTCGTCACGATTCGCCTCGTCGTCTGGGACAAGGACGAGGTCTCGGGCACGCAGAGCATCCGCGACGTCAAGGAGACGGACGTCTTCTTCGGCGAGATCCCGCTCATGACCGAGCACGGGACGTTCATCGTGAACGGCACCGAGCGCGTCGTCGTCAGCCAGCTGCACCGGTCGCCCGGCGCCTTCTTCGACAGCGACAAGGGCCGCACCCACGCCAGCGGCAAGCTGCTCTACAACGCTCGCATCATCCCGTACCGCGGCTCTTGGCTCGACTTCGAGTTCGACCACAAGGACATCCTTTACTGCCGCATCGACCGTCGCCGGAAGTTCCCCGCCACCGTGTTGCTGAAGGCCCTCGGCTTCACCGCCGAGGAGCTGCTCGCCAAGTTCTATAAGTGCGAGACGCTGCTGCTCGAGGGGAAGGGCAAGTTCGCGAAGAAGATCGACTACGCGCTCCTCGAAGGGCAGCGCGCGACGCGCGACATCAAGGACCCGGAGAGCAAGGAAGTCCTCGTCAAGAAGAATCGCAAGTTCACTTCCGGCGCGCTCAAGCGCATGAAGAACGCCGGGATGACGACGCTGTCGCTGTCCGACGACGAAGTGAACGGCCTGATTTGCGCCGAAGACCTCGTGAATCTGGACACCGGCGAGGTGTTCGCCGAGGCCAACGAGGCGTTTACGCTCGAGAAGCTCGACGAGCTTCGCAAGTCTGGCCACGAGGAGGTGAAGGTCCTCTTTATCGACGGCCTGAACTACGGGCCGTTCCTGCGCGACACGCTGGTGATGGACAAGGTCAACTCGCGCGAAGAGGCGATCCTCGAGATCTACCGTCGCCTGCGCCCCGGTGACCCGCCGACGGTCGAGACCGCCGAGACGCTCTTCCAGAACCTGTTCTTCAACGCCGAGCGCTTCGACCTGTCCGAGGTCGGCCGCCTGAAGCTGAACCACAAGTTCAACATCGACGAGCCGCTGACGAACCGCGTGCTGACCAAGCGCGACATCGTCGAGGTCGTCAACTACCTCATCGAGCTGCGCAACGGCCGCGGATCGGTCGACGACATCGACCACCTTGGCAACCGCCGCGTCCGCGCCGTGGGCGAGCTGCTCGAGAACCAGTTCCGCGTCGGTCTGGTTCGCATGGAGCGAGCGATCAAGGAGCGGATGAGTGTTCAGGAGATCGAAGCTCAGACCCCTCAAGAGCTCGTGAACCACAAGCCGGTGGCGGCGGTTGTGAAGGAGTTCTTCGGGTCGTCTCAGCTGTCGCAGTTCATGGACCAGACGAACCCGCTGTCGGAGGTGACGCACAAGCGCCGCCTCTCGGCGCTCGGGCCGGGTGGTCTGACGCGCGAGCGCGCGGGCTTCGAGGTGCGCGACGTGCACCCGACGCATTACGGCCGCATCTGTCCCGTCGAGACGCCCGAAGGGCCGAACATCGGCCTCATCTCGTCCCTGTCGACGTTCGCACAGGTCAACGAATACGGCTTCGTCGAGACGCCGTACCGTAAGGTCAAGGATGGCCGCGTCACCGACGAGGTCGAGTACTTCACGGCGCTGCAGGAAGAGCAGCACGTGATCGCGCAGGCCAACGCGCCCATCGATGGCAAGGGCGCGTTCACCGAGACGTTCGTGCAGTGTCGCGCGGCCGGTGAGACCGAGTTGAAGAAGCCCGAAGAGATCACGCTGATGGACGTGTCGCCGTCGCAGCTGGTGTCGGTGGCCGCGGGTCTCATCCCGTTCCTCGAGAACGACGACGCCAACCGCGCGCTGATGGGCGCCAACATGCAACGTCAGGCGGTGCCGCTGCTCCGCTCCGACGCCCCGCTCGTCGGCACCGGGATGGAGTACAACATCGCCCGCGACTCGGGCGTGTGCTCCATCGCCAAGCGCGCCGGCGTCGTTGACTACGTCGACGCCACCCGCATCGTTGTCCGCGTCGACGCCGGCGCCCTCGACGACGCTGGCAGCCAGGTCGACATCTACAAGATGAACAAGTGGATGCGCTCGAACCAGTCCACGTGCTTCACGCAGACGCCCGTCGTGTCGGTGGGCGATCGCGTCCAGCCGGGCGACGTGATCGCCGATGGTCCGTCGACAGAGTGCGGTGACCTCGCGCTCGGCCGTAACGTCACCGTCGCCTTCATGCCGTGGCAGGGCTACAACTTCGAGGACTCGATCCTGATCAGCGAGCGCATCCTGAAGGAGGACCTCTTCACCTCCATTCACATCGAGGAGTACGAGTGCGTCGCCCGCGACACCAAGCTCGGCGCCGAAGAGATCACGCGCGACATCCCGAACGCCGGTGAAGAGGCGCTGAAGGATCTCGACGAGGCCGGCATCATCCGCGTCGGCGCCGACGTGAAGGCCGGTGACATTCTCGTCGGCAAGATCACGCCGAAGGGCGAGACGCAGCTGTCCCCCGAAGAGAAGCTCCTGCGGGCGATCTTCGGCGAGAAGGCCGGCGACGTCCGCGACACGTCGCTGCGGATGCCGCCGGGCACCTACGGCACCGTCATCGACGCCAAGGTCTTTACCCGCAAGGGCATCGACAAGGACAGCCGCGCCCAGGCCATCGAGGACGAGGAAGAAGCGAAGCTCCTCAAGGACCAGAACGACGAGGTGCGTATCATCCGCAACTCGGCGCTGGAGCGAGTGCGTACGTTGCTGTCGGGTCAGGTGACCGCGAACAAGCTCGTCGACGACAAGGGCAAGGTGCTGCTGAAGAAGGGCGACACCCTTGAGAAGGCCGCCCTCGAGCAGATCGACTGGAAGTACTACGGCGACATCCCGCTGTCCGACGAGGCGATGTTCGACCGCATCCGCCGGATCCTGAAGACGATGGCCGACCAGACCGAGCTGGTGCGCACGGCCTTCTCCGAGAAGATCGAGCGCCTGAAGAAGGGCGACGATGGTCTCGCGCCCGGCGTCATCAAGATGGTCAAGGTCTACATCGCCGTGAAGCGAAAGCTTCAGCCCGGCGACAAGATGGCCGGTCGCCACGGCAACAAGGGCGTCGTCTCGCGCGTGCTGCCGCAGGAGGACATGCCGTACCTCGCCGACGGCACCCCGGTCGACCTCGTGCTGAATCCCCTCGGCGTGCCGAGCCGGATGAACGTCGGCCAGATCCTCGAGGTCCACCTCGGCTGGGCAGCCAAAGGCATCGGCGAGCGCATCAACCAGATGCTTGACGAGGGCGGCGGCGGCGCGGCGATCCGGTCGGTGCTCGACAAGGCGCTGCACGAAGGCACGCACAAGGACATGGTGAAGAAGCTGTCCGACGACGACCTCGGTCGCCTGGTGCGCAAGCTGAAGAAGGGCGTGCAGATGGCGACGCCGGTGTTCGACGGCGCGAAGGAAGCGGAGATCCGCGACCTGCTCGAGCTGGGCGGCCGCGACCGGAGCGGTCAGTCCATCCTGTTCGACGGCCGCACCGGCGAGCCGTTCGACCACGACGTCACGGTCGGCACGATGTACATGCTGAAGCTGCACCACCTTGTCGACGACAAGATCCACGCGCGGAGCATCGGGCCGTACTCCCTGGTCACCCAGCAACCGCTCGGTGGCAAGGCCCAGTTCGGCGGCCAGCGGCTCGGCGAAATGGAGGTCTGGGCGATGGAGGCCTACGGCGCGGCCTACGCGCTGCAGGAGTTCCTCACCGTCAAGTCCGACGACGTAGTGGGCCGCACGCGCATGTACGAGGCCATCGTCAAGGGCGAGCACGTCCTCGAGTCGGGCATCCCCGAGTCGTTCAACGTGCTCATCAAAGAGCTCCAGAGCCTCGCGCTCGACGTGCAGCTGCTCGAGGATCAGGACGCGCTCTACTCCTGAGCGCGGCCCGCCCGTCTGCCGACGTCGTCGGCGGCGGGCGCTGCTCCGGTCGTCGTCGCGACGCCGCCGCATCCGCTTCCGAATTCACCGTTTCGTTCCACGACCTTTTTCCGCCGACCGCGAGGGCCCCCATGAAGGACATCTTCAATTTCTTCGAGAAGCCCAACGACCCGCTTTCGTTCAACGCCATTCGCATCCAGCTGGCGAGCCCCGAGAAGGTGCGCGACTGGTCGCACGGCGAGGTCAAGAAGCCCGAGACGATCAACTACCGGACGTTCAAGCCAGAGCGTGACGGGTTGTTCTGCGCGAAGATCTTCGGGCCCATCAAGGACTACGAGTGCCTGTGCGGCAAATACAAGCGCATGAAGCACCGCGGCGTCGTCTGCGAGAAGTGTGGCGTCGAGGTCATCCAGTCGAAGGTGCGCCGTGAGCGCCTGGGCCACATCGTGCTCGCGACGCCCGTCGCGCACATCTGGTTCCTGAAGAGCCTTCCGAGCCGCATCGGCAACCTGCTCGACATGACGATGAAGGATCTCGAGAAGGTCCTGTACTGCGAGGCTTACGTCGTCATCGATCCGGGCAGCACGCCCTTTACGATGGGCGAGATCCTGACCGAGGAGAAGTACCAGAAGGCCCTCGACGACTACGGCGAGGAGTCCTTCGGCGCCGGCATGGGCGCCGAGGCCGTGCGTGAGCTGCTTCGCCAGCTCGAGCGCGGTCCGACCAACGATGGGCGCGGCCTGGAGCATCTCGCGCGGCAGCTGCGCGGCGAGCTTGAGGGCGCGACGTCGGAGGCGAAGCGCAAGAAGATCGGCAAGCGCCTGAAGGTCGTCGAGGCGTTCCGCCCGATGGAGGGCAAGCCGCAGAACAAGCCCGAGTGGATGATGCTCGAGGTCATCCCGGTCATCCCGCCGGACCTGCGCCCGTTGGTGCCGCTCGACGGTGGCCGCTTTGCGACGTCGGACCTGAACGACCTGTACCGCCGCGTCATCAACCGCAACAACCGGTTGAAGCGTCTGCAAGAGCTGAACGCCCCCGAGATCATCATCCGCAACGAGCGCCGGATGCTGCAGGAGGCCGTCGACGCGCTGTTCGACAACGGTCGCCGTGGCAAGACCATCACCGGGCCCAACAAGCGCCCCCTGAAGTCGCTGTCGGACATGCTGAAGGGCAAGCACGGTCGGTTCCGTCAGAACCTGCTCGGCAAGCGCGTCGACTACTCGGGCCGCTCGGTCATCGTCGTCGGCCCCGAGCTGAAGCTGCACCAGTGCGGCCTGCCGAAGATCATGGCGCTCGAGCTGTTCAAGCCGTTCATCTACAACAAGCTCGAAGAGCGCGGCTACGTCACGACCATCAAGTCGGCAAAGAAGATGGTCGAGCAGGAGAAGCCTGAGGTGTGGGATGTCCTCGACGAGGTCATCCGCGAGCACCCGGTGCTCCTGAACCGCGCGCCGACGCTGCACCGTCTGGGCATGCAGGCGTTCGAGCCCGTGCTGATCGAGGGCAAGGCCATCCAGCTGCACCCGCTCGTCTGCACGGCGTTCAACGCCGACTTCGACGGTGACCAGATGGCCGTGCACGTGCCGCTGTCCATCGAGGCGCAGCTTGAGGCCCGTGTGCTGATGATGTCGACGAACAACATCCTGTCGCCGGCGTCGGGCAAGCCGATCATCGTGCCTAGCCAGGACATCGTCCTCGGCTGCTACTACGTGAGCCGCGCCAAGCCGTTCGGTCGCGGCGAGGGCATGACCTTCTCGGGTGTCGACGAGGTCCGCGCCGCCTACGACCAGGGCGTCGTCGAGCTCCACGCCGAGATCCACTGCCGCGTCAACGGCAAGGTCGAGAAGACCACCGTCGGCCGCGTCATGATGTACGACGTTGTGCCGAAGTCGGTGCCGTTCGCCGCGGTCAACAAGGTGATGGGCAAGAAGGAGCTCGCGGCCCTGATCGACCGCTGCTACCGCCTGAACGGCCAGAAGGACACCGTCATCCTCGCCGACCGGCTGCGGACCCTCGGCTACACCGAGGCGACGCGCGCGGGCATCTCGATCGCCATGATCCACATGGAGATCCCGAAGGCGAAGACGAAGGTGCTCGGTGAGTCCCAGGCGCAGGTCGAGGAGATCTCGAACCAGTACACCGAGGGTCTGATCACCAACGGTGAGCGCTACAACAAGGTCATCGATATCTGGTCGAAGGCGGCCGAAGAGATCTCCAAGGAGATGATGAAGAACATCTCCACCGTCGAGGCGGTCAGCGCTGACGGCAAGGAGAAGAAGACGATGCCGTCGTTCAACCCGATAT
>VGSZ01000146.1 GCA_016874845.1 Deltaproteobacteria bacterium | reverse complement strand
GCCGGTCAGCGCGACGTCGGCCTTGAGCGTGTACGTGCGCCACCTCTTCTCGCCGTCACGGGCGCTCTCGCGGCCGTACTTGACGACCAGCCCGGTGGGCACCTTGCCGACAAAGTAGGCGCGCATGTCCTTCAGGTTCTCCTCGGGGAACTCGAGGAAGTTGTCCTGGGCGTAGCCGCCGTCACGGCGCTGGAAGCCCGAAGTCTGCAGCTTCGCCCACTCGGGCAGGTCGGACAGCTTGGTCAGGAAGTCGCTCTCGTCGTCGCACATCTGGAACTCGAGCTGCGCGGTGCGGCCGATGAGCGCCTTGGCCTCTTCGGGGTTGGCGAAGCCGGGCAGCTGCACCTGCACCTGATCCTGACCACGCTTGGTGATCGACGGCTCGGTGACGTGCATCTTGTCGATGCGGTTGGTGATCGTCTTGATCGTCTGGTCGACGGCGTCGCTCTTCACGCGGGCGACCCACTCGGGGTGCACGCGCCACGTCACCGTCGTGCCGGCGCGCGACAGCTCGGCCAGGTCGGCGTAGTTCGCCGCCAAATCCTTGTCGAAGGTGTCGAGAGCAGCCTGATCGGCGAACGTCGCCTTCACGCGATCGCCCTTGCCCTCTTCGGCGAGGTGGTCGACGGCGGAGAAGCCGAGCTTCTTGTCCTCGAGGTCGGAGCGAAGCCGCGACGAGATGCGGCGGGCGCGGTCGGCGACGGCCTTGTCGAGGTCGACGCCGAGCACCATGTGCACGCCGCCCTGCAGATCGAGGCCGGGCACGATGTGCGCCTCGGGCGCCCACGACGGCAGGTGCTGCTTGAACTTCGTCGTGTCCTTCTGGACCTCGTCGAGCTCGGCGTCGTCGAGGGTGAAGTAGACGACCGACGGAGTCAGCACCCAGGCACCCAGGGCGGTCATGCCAGCGATGAGGAGAAAGCGGGGAAGGGTCGTGTTCATGGCGTGGTCTTTCGAGGGAGCTTCCCGCGCGGTCGTCGTCGCTCATGGCGATCGACGCGGGCGGGTATCGACGTCAGGAGGCCTTCTTCGCCTTGTCGGCCTTGTCGGCCTTGTCCTTGTCGGCGGCAGGAGCGGCGGGGACCTTGTCGGCGGAGCCGGTGCCAGCGCCTAGAAAGCGCGACGACGGGCCGCTGACGGCCATCTTCAGCACCCGCACCCGCACCTTGTCGGCGAGGTCGATGGTGAGGGTGCGCTCGTCGACGGACTGGACCGTGCCGATCAGGCCGGAGTTCAGCACGACCTCGTCGCCGCGCTTCAGCGAGCCGAGGAAGTCCTGATGCTCCTGCTGCTTCTTGCGCTCGGGGCGGATCATGAACAGCCACATGACGACGACCATGATTCCGATGGGCAGGATCATGGAGACGAAGGCGCCGCCGCCGCCGCTTTGCGTGACAAGACTCTGGACCAGTTCACCCATAGGGCGCGGCGGTTAGCGGGCTTCTGCCCCCCCCGCAAGGACTCCCCGCGGCGGCCCCCTGCTAGAGTGCCTCAGATGTCCGAGTCATCGACCGTCCAGAGCCTACAACTGCTGACCGCTTCGGGGCTGGAGGCGTTCGCGCGCCACCTCGGGGGCTGGGTCCTGCTCGGCCACATCCCCGAGGCGGGCGGCGAGTGGTCGTATCGAACCGGCGCGGTGACGTCGTCGAAGAGCGTGCGTGCCGTGCGCAACGCCACCGGCGAGCTCGAGGCGATGATCGACATCGGCTGGACGGTCTTCGTCGTGAAGAAGGCACAGACGAACACGACGTTCGCCCAGACGGTGCTCGTCGGGCGGTCGTCGACCAACGACGTCGTGCTCGCCCACTCGAGCGTGTCGAAGCTGCATGCCCGCATCCAGCTGTCGCGCGACTGCCTCGTGCTGTCCGACGCCGGCTCGAGCAACGGCACCATCGTCAATGGCGACCAGCTCCGCGCCGGCGAGGGGGCGACCCTCGCCTCGGGCGACCTGCTGCGCTTTGGCAGCGTGGCCCTGCAGCTTTTCTCGCCGGACGTGCTCTGGTCGATCCTGACCCGCTACACGTGACCGGCGCCGGCAAGGCGCGCGAGGTCGGCCGCGGTGTTTACGTTCACGATCGCGCGGCGCTCGGCCGGCGTCGGCGCCAGCGTCGTCGTTGCCAACGCCCGCAACCGGCGCTCGCCCGCGCGCGCGAGCGCCTCGACCCGCGCCCGCGCCCCCGCGGGCAGCACGCACGGCAGAGGCTCGTCGGCGAAGCAGACGCCGCCGTCATCGTCGAGGGTGAGCTCGAGCAGGCGGCCCAGCGTCGCTGCGTCCAACAAAGGCTGGTCGACGGCGACGACGACGTAGCGGTCGCCGAGGCCGGTGCGCAGCAGCTCGAGCACCGCGAGCAGCGGGCCATCGCCGGGGTCGGCGACCACCGGGTCGATGCCGTCGCCGGGGCCGCCAAGCTGAACGATCCCGTCGCAGATCATCGCAAGCGCCGCACGCACCGACGCGCGCATGGTCACCCTGTCGACGACCACGAAGGCCTTGTCGACGCCCATCCGTGTCGAGCGGCCGCCCTGCAGGATCGCGCCGACGGTGCGCACCGGCTCACCGCGGCCGCAGCGTGAACGTCGCCCGCGCGATGGGCTCGCGCGCGGTCAGCACCAGACGAGCGCCGTCTTCGACGACGTCGAAGACGGTGGCCCCGTCGGCGGCCGAAGGCGTCGCCCACGGGCCCCCGAGCACCTCCACGACCAGCGGGGCCGGACCACCGTCGACGTCGACATCAACCTCGATGGTGACGGCGCCGGCGGCGCCGGACTGCTGCGACGCGGTGACGCCGCCGGCGACGATGGCGCCAGCGACGATGCCGGGACCGGGCGCGACGACGACGACCCGATCGGGGGCGGGGCCGCCGCGCACCGGCGACGGCAACAGCGTGCGGCTCTCGCGGTCGAGCACGAGCACACCGCCGGCGCGCAGGTACGCGGGCGGCTGGCCCAGCGGCGCCGGCACCTCGAGGTCGACGGGCCCTGCGGTGGGCGCGCCCGTCCAAAGATCGAACCAGGCGCCGGCGGGCAGCCGCACCGCGCGGGTGCGGGCGCCGTCGTCGACGACGGGGAACGCGGCGAGCACGTCGCCCAGCAGCATCGCCGCCGCGTCCTGCCAGGCCGCAGCGTCCTCGCCCATGGCGACACCCAGCGGGACGACGACAGGGGTGCCGTCGCCGTCGCGGCTGGCGCGCGCGAGCCAGCGCTCGAACATCGGCCACAGCGACATGCGCAGGCGCGCGGCGGCGGCGAAGGAGTCGGCGACGGCGTCGTACTGAGCGTCCCATGGGGCCTGATTGCCGCCGCCGCCGACCTGAAAGATCGTCTGGAACGCGCTCGCCTCGGCGAAGCGCGCGAAGGCCTCGGGCGTCGCGGCGGCGCCACGGTAGCCGCCGACGTCGGCGCCGTAGAGCGGGTAGCCGCTCATCGCCAAGCTCAGGCTGCCGGCGATGGCCGCGCGCACGCCTCCCACCGCCCGCTCGCCATCGACGTCGTCGCCGAGGCCCGAGAAGTCGCTGTCGAGATCGCCGGGCCAGATCGCAACGCCGTTTGGCTGATCGAAAATCCCGCCGGTCCGCGTGATCACGAACCAGTCGTCGCCATGCTTTCTTTGCAGCGCGCCAATGTAGCACTCATGATAAAGTCTTGCGTAGCGGGTGTGCTGCACCGCCGTCGTCGAACCATCGAAGAATACGGGCACGGTGTTGGGGAGAAGACCCAGTACATCGGGCCGCATGCTCTCGCCGTAGTCGAGCTTGAACCCGCGGATGCCACGGTCGAGCGCCGGCGCGATCTCGTCCTGCCACGCCGCGCAGGCGGCGGGGTTGGTGAAGTCGACGAAGGCGCCCTGCCCCCGGCCCCACGGCAGCACGAAGGGCGCGCCGTCGACATCGGTGACGAGGTAGCCGGCGTCGCGGAACCGCTCGAACAGCGCCTGGCTGCCGTAGGCGGGCATGCCGTACGCCTGATCGCGGTCATCGGAGACATTGACGTGCTCGGTGGCCCACACGAGCGGATGTAGCCCGTGCTCGGCCACGGTGGCGAGGGCGTCGTCGATGGCCGGCAGTTGCAGCTCGTTGAAGACGAACGTGTTGTAGCCGGTCTCCCACGGCGCATCGATCCACACCGTCGAGAACGGCAGGTCGCGCTCGACCATCGCCCGCACGTCGCCGAGCAGCATGTCGGTGCCCGACGACACGACGGCGCCGTCGGCGTCGAGCTCGACCTCGAGGTCGTTGCGCCACTGCATCGGAGCCAGCGCCCAGCGCGGCGGCGGCTTCGGCAGCCCCATGCGGCGCGCGTGGGCGGCGACGTTGTCGACGACGAGCTCGGGTGTCGGGCCCTCGGCGCGTCGCGCCGCCGCGCGCAGCCGCAGCGGCAGTGTCGTGCCGTGGAAGCGGGCGTGCAGCGCGCCGGGGATCGAGGCGGCGTCGAACGCGCCCACGCGTTCGGTCTGCACGAGCACGCCGAGCCCGCGCGTGGTGGCGAAGAAGGGGACCGGCGCGTGGGCCTCGTTGGTACCGCTGGCGTAGGGCCCCGGAGCCGAGAAGACCAGCGGCGTGATCTTCGCCGTCAGGTCGGGGCCGTCGAAGCGCTCGCCGCCGCCCACGACGCGCTCGTCGGGCGCGAGCGCGAAGCAGGCGGCGACGAAGGCGACGTCGTCGTCGTCGAACGGAAACGTGACGTCGACGTCGACGAACCCGGCGTCGCCGGCGCGGGCGAGCAGTCGGGTGGTGCCCTGCACGGCGCCGGCGGCGTCCTGCAGGTCGATCTCCCACGCGCCGGCGGCGACGGCCCGCGCGGCGCCGGCGACGAGCAGCTCGACGTCGTCGCGGCCGCCCTGACCGTCGACGGGATCGGTGACGTCGATCCACTTGCCTGAGTCTGTGGGCAGCCGCAGCGCCACCGACAGCGGCGGGCACGTCGACGTTGACGCCGTGCCGCCCGCCAGCGCGCCGCCACCGCCGCCGTCGCGAGCGACGCCGAGGCCAAAGTGCTCGCCGACGGTGACGGTCAGGACCGAGCCGCCGCTCTCGACCGGCGGCGGCGCCTCGGGAGGGGGCTCGGCGCAGGCGCCGGCGAGCGCGGCCGCGACTGCCGCGCGCGTGAGGGGGGCGGAGCGCTTCACGACGGGGAGCAGAAGACGGGCAGGAACGCACCACCACAGGTGCAGGCGCCGTAGCGGGCGTTGCAGGCGACGCAGTCCTCGTCGGCGCTGCAGACCTCGGCGCAGGTGCCGCTGATTGTGCCGCAGATCATGGGGGCCTGGCACGAGGTCTCGTCGACGCAGGTGTCGCCGAACTGACCAGCACCGCCGCCGCCCCCCACGCAGGTGTGGGTGCCGTCGCAGTTCTGGCCGACGGTGCAGTCGGCGTTGCTGCGGCAGCCGACGCGGCACACCTGATCCGCGAGATCGCAGTACTCGGTGGCCTGACAGG
The DNA here is from genome assembly GCA_016874845.1 of Deltaproteobacteria bacterium. GTDB lineage: Bacteria > Myxococcota > UBA727 > UBA727 > VGSZ01 > VGSZ01. Next base: position 6,919 of record VGSZ01000146.1, on the reverse strand, counting down.
CACCATCGTTTGTGCAGGTGGCCCCGCCCGGGGTCACGCAGCGCCCCGACGCGTTGCTGCACACGAGGCCGTTGGTGCACCGGGTGCCACCGTTGATGCAGTTGGGGACCGCGCAGAAGCCCGTCGCCGTGTCGCAGAACGTGTTGGGTGGAAGCGTGCAGTCCGTGGACGCCACGCAGTCCTGCGGGCGCTCGCACAGGCCGTTGCCGGGGTTGCAGCTGAGGCCGCCGGGGCAGTCCTGCGGCTGGGTGCAGGCCGGCAGCGCCTCGCAGTTGCCGGTGCCGTCACAGTAGTTGCCGCTCCCGCACGTCGTCGTCTCGTCGGCGGCGGTGCAGTCGACGTCGGGGACGCAGGCCCCCGAGGACGTGCAGGCGCACACCGCCCCGCCGGTGCAGCCGGGGCGGCCGGCGCAGTCAGCGGCCTGCGCGCACGGCTGCGGGTCCGGATCGAAGCACTGCCGCGTGAAGCCGTTGCACTGGTAGGCCTCGCAGCGGTCGGCGGGGCCACGCGGGCAATCAGCCTGGGTGCCGCACGACGACGGCGGCGACTGGCACGCGCCGTCCTTGCAGATCTCGCCGGGGTCGCAGTCGCAGCGCGAGCTGCACTGCGCCGACTGTGTCGAGCAGGCACCGTTGACGCACAGCTGGCCCTCGGGGCACGTCGACGAGTCGCGGCAGCCCTTCGCGCAGACGCCGGTGGGATCGCAGTAGGAGTCGAGCGGGCACGCCTCGTCGGCGCCGTTGCAGATGGTCAGGCAGACGCCGTTGCAGCGCGTGCGGCTCGGGTCGGGATCGGGGCACTCGCTGACGTCGCTGCACGACACGAGGCCGCTGCCGTCGTCGGGGCCGGCGTCGGTGACCGGCGTGACCGAGCGCGGGCAGCCCGCCCCGAGAGCGGCGACGACGATGAACGACCAGACGAGGCGGACGGACATGGGTTGCTCCTGACGATGACCGGAGCGGGGTCGTTTGCTGGCTCCGCCCCGCGCTGGCAACCCGGGTCGCTGCGTCCGGACGCACGCCAGCGACGCCGGTCCGCCCTTCCGTTCCCGGGGCGCGGTGCTATGTGCGGGGATGTAGGAGTCTCGTGTGAAATCACCCCTCCGCGCCCTGCTGCCCTTCGTCCTGTTGTCCGCCGTGCCGGCCGCCGCCCAGCGCGAGTCGGGCGCCCCGCTCGCCGTGGTGCACGCGATGCAGGGTCCCTTCCAGCACGCCGTCGTCGGCAGCTCGCTGGTGCGCTCTGACGGCACGGTGCTGCCGTCGGCGGGGGCGACGCTGGCGCTGCCGCCGCGGGCGACGCTGGCGATGGCCGAGCTGTACTGGATGGGCTCGCGCGCGGCGCCCGACGACGTCGTCACGCTGCGTCGCACCGACGGCGCCACGGCGACGGTCACCGCGCGGTCCTGCGTCGGCGCCGAGGACGTCGCCGGCCGCGGTGGCGACGACTACTTCTCGTGCCGCGCCGACGTCACCGGCTTCGTCGGCGGCGCCGGGCTGTCGGGCCGCTACGAGGTCGGCGGCGTCGACTTCGACACCGCCGGGCTCGCCTACGGCGAGAACGTCGGGGCCGACGAATACCTGAACATCTATTCGGGCGGCTTCGCGCTGTTGATCGTCTACTCGGATCCCGAAGACAACTATCCGCGGTTGTTGCAGGTGCTGAGCGGCATCCGGGCGCAGGACGGCACCGACACCGTGTTCGTGCGCAGCGCGGTGGCGGCGTTCGACGACCTCGAGTTGAGCGAGAACGGCGGCCGCCTGACGCACGTGTGCATCGAAGGCGATCCCGAGGTCGTCGGCAACGAGCGGCTCGACCTGTGCCGTGGCGCCTGCGCGGGCACGGCGGCCGTCCCCACGAACACGCTGCGGCGCGACCTGCTGACCGGCCCGCAGAACCCCGAGGGCGGGATCTTCAACGAGACGATCACCAATGAATCGGGTCAGGTCAGCAACGTCACCCTGCAAAATGGCATCGACATCGACACGTATGATCTTGCTGCGGCCTATGTGCCGGGCAACCGCGCGGCGAACCAGTTCTTCGGCGCCGGCGGCGGCCTGCTGCATGTGTCGTCGACGACGGGCAGCGAGATGGTGGCCCACGCGCTGATCGTCGTGGAGATCACCGACTTCGACGGCGACGGCGACGGCCTGTCCAACGTCGAGGAGGGCGAGCTCGGCACCGACCCCGACGACCCCGACAGCGATGACGACGGCATCCTCGACGGCACCGAAGTCCGCGGCGGCAATCCGGCGAACCCCGACGATCCGCAGAACCGCATCACCGACCCGCTCGACCCCGACACCGACGACGATCTTCTGTGCGACGGCTCGCGCAGCGTCACCGGCGTCTGCACCGGCGGCGAGGACGCAAACGACAACGGCCTGCGCGAGACCGGCGAGCCCGACACCGCCGAGACCGATGCTCTCGACGCCGACAGCGACGACGACGGTCTGAACGACGGGCTCGAGGTCCTGTCAGGCAGCTACCCCGGCCCTGTCGACCACGACGCCGGCCGCGCCGGCAGCCAGACCAACCCGCTCGACCCCGACACCGACGACGACGGCCTGTCCGACGGCGCCGAGGATGACGATCGCGACGGCCGCTTCTCGCCGTCTCTCGACGAGACCGACCCCACCGACCCCGACACCGACGACGGCGGCGAGGCCGACGGCTCCGAGGTGGTCAACGGCCGCGACCCCGTCGACTTCCCGGCCGACGACAATGGCAACCTCGACGACCCCGACGGCGACGGCCTGACCAACGCCGAGGAGGCCGGCCTCGGCACCGACCCGAACGACCCCGACAGCGACGACGACCGCCTGTGCGACGGGCCACTGTCGGTGGCCGGCGTCTGCACCGGCGGCGAGGACCGCGATCGCGACGGCCGCCGCGACGCCGATGAGACCGACCCCAATGACACCGACACCGACGACGACGGCATCGGCGACGGCGTCGAGGTGCTCGACGGCGCCTACCCCGGGCCGCTCGGCCCGCGCACCAACCCCCTCGACCCCGACACCGACGACGACGGGGCCCGCGATGGCGCCGAGGACACCGACGCTGACGGTGCGCTCGAGGACGGCGAGACCGACCCCACCGATCCGCGCGACCTCGGCGGTCAGGCGCCGGTGACCCCGCCGCCGCGGGTGGTGGACGAGCCGGAGCCGCTGACGGTGCTGGGTTCGGCGGCCTGGGCCTGCGGCGCAGCGCCGGCGACCGCGGCGCCAGTGTGGGTGCTGCTGGGGCTCGCCGGTCTGGCCCGGCGCCGGCGCCGGGGCTGACGGCTGACACCTGACGGCTGACGACGCCCCCTTACCGATGCGGTCGTTCGCCTGACTTGCGGCCGGGGGCGGTTCGTTTGCAGTCTTGGTTGCCCGTTCATGCCGTGCTCCCTCGTCTCCTCGTGCCCTTGCCTCTCCGGTCTGTCCCCCGGGGAGCGCCTATGACGATGGCCACGTCCCCCGACCGGCGCTCGCTGACCATCCGCTTCGTGCGCTCCGACGGCATCGCCACCGACGCCGTCGTCGACGTCGGCTGCAGCGTCTTCGTCGGCCGCGACCTCACCTGCGAGCTGCGCCTCGATGGGCGCCGGGTGTCGCGCCGGCACCTGCGACTCGAGAACCGCCCCGACGGCGTGCGCGTCGTCGCCGATGCCGGCAGCCACAACGGCACGTTCGTCAACGGCAACCGGATCACCGAGCTCGGCGTGGTCCTGCACGAGGGCGATGTCGTCCACTGTGGCGAGTGGGAGGGCAAGGTCGAGCTGCGCGTGCCGGTCGCCGAGCCGCCGCGGCGGGCGTCCGGGCCGGCGATGGTGCCAGCGTTCGCCGTACCCGCGCCCTCCGTGGTCACAAGCCCGCCCGAGTCCGTCGGCGCGACCGATCCGAGCCGGATGCGCCCGTGGCTGCACACGCCGACGCTGACGTCGCCGTCGCTGGTCCCGCAGGGCGTGCCCGCCCCCGGGCCCTTCCCGGGGTCCACGCCTGTGACCCCGGCGTACGCGTCCGGGCCAGCCCCTGCCCCGCCTTCGACACCGCGGCCGGCCGCCCCGCCGACGGCGCCGCTGTCGTCGACGAGCACGCCGCGGCCGACGTCGATAGTGCTGCCGGCGAACCTGCGCGGCGCGCCGCCGGCCGCCCCGCAGACCGCGATGCCACGCACGTGGAACTGGGACGAGAGCCAGCCCACGACGGGCGAGCAGGTCCGCGCCGCGCGCATCGACGAGAACCCTATCGTCAGGCGCATCTCGGAGACATCGACGCAGCTCGACTTCCGTGGGCTGTCGGACCTGCCGCAGGTCGATCAGCCGGCGTCGTCGACGGCGGGGATGCGCGCGCCGGCGGGCTCGGCCATCGACGCCATTGCCCTGCGGCTGGTCTTCAAGGTCACCGAGACCTTGTCGTCGACAGAGTCGATGGACGACTTCCTGCGCGAGATGACCGAGCAGCTGTCGCAGGCGGCGCGCGCCAAGGGCGTCGTCGTGCTGTTGCCCGGCGACGACAGGCAGCTGGCGCCGCGGGTGGTGAAGACCCGCCGCCGCGACGAGAAGATGCAGCTGTCGCGCACGGTCATCGACTACGTCGTGCACAACAAGGCGGCGCTGACCACGGAGGACGCCGCCGCCGACGAGCGCTTCGCCCGCGGCGAGAGCGTCTTGCGCTTCGACTTGAAGGCGGTGCTGTGCGTTCCGCTCTTGAAGCACTTGCCCGACGGCGGCGCCGGCGACGTGCTCGGCGTCCTGTACCTGACGCGCGACCTGCCGTTCACCAACACCGAGCGCGATCTCGTCGCCGCGCTTGCGCACCTGATCGCGATGGGGCTCGAGCGCACCCGCCTGCGCGAGGAGTACGCCGCCGCCGAGCGCACGCGCCGCAGCCTAGAGCGCTTCCACGCCCCCGACGTCGTGCGGCGCCTGATGATGGACTCGTCGCAGGGCGTGCACCGCGACGGCCTGTTCCTCGAGCCGCTGACGGCGACGGTACTGTTCTGCGATCTGGCCGGCTTCACGACCTACTGCGAGGCGCACGAGCCCGAGCAGGTAGGCATGCTGCTGAACAGCTACCTGGCGACGATGACCGAGACGGTGTTCGCCCACGGCGGCACCGTCGACAAATTCATCGGCGATGCCGTCATGTGCATCTTCGGCGCGCCGTTCATGGCGGCCGACGACGCGCTGCGCGCGGTGCGCTGCGCCGCCGAGATGCGGCGCAACTTCCGCGCGCTGGTCAGCGCCGGGGCCTGCGGCGAGGACGCCCGCGCCCTCGACGTCCACATCGGCGTCAACACCGGCAAGGTCGTCGCCGGTACCGTCGGCTCGCCGCGCCGCATGGAGTACACGGCGTTGGGCGACACGGTGAACACGGCGGCGCGCCTCGAGGGCGTGGCAAAGAAGGGCCAGATCGTGGTCGGCCCGGCGACGGCGGCGCTGGTGCGCGATCGCTTCCCGCTGGTGTCGATGGGCGCCGTGAACCTGAAGGGCAAGGGCCAACAGGTGGAGGTGTTCCTCGTGCCCGAGGACGCCTGAAGCGCTGATCGACGGTTGGCGACGCTGGCGGGGCCGATCCTCGTCGAACGCGTGGGCCCTGGCCTCGCCGTCCGACGCCCGCTCGAGCACGAGACGAACGCGGCGACGCGTTGGCCGACCAGCCATCCCCGATGCAGCGCGGGACCCGGGCGCGGGCTTCCCCGTGACGACGGCGGTGCGGCGTGTCATGCGGCGGCGTCCCTCGGCCGAGAGCAGCAGGAGAGCCCATGAACGACGTGATCCACGCGACGATCGGCGAAGCCGGCCCGCAGGCGCCGTCGACCTTTGACATCCTGACCCACGGCGGCCCGCTGGGCATCGCCGTGCTGCTGCTGCTGGTCGGGTTCTCGGTGGCCAGCTGGGCGATCATCGTCGTCAAGTTCATGGCGCTGCGCGCGGCACAGACCACGAGCGTCGAGTTCCTTGAGCACTTCTGGCAGAGCAAGCGGCTCGACGAGATCTTCACCCGCACCGATCAGATGCCGGCCAGCCCCGTCGCGCAGGTGTTTCGCGCTGGGTACCAGGAGCTGGTCAAGGTCAAGCAGCGCGAGGCGGCGCAGGCCGAGAAGGGCCGCGACCAGATCGGCGGCGGCATCGAGAACGTCGAGCGTGCCCTGCGCCGCGCGGCGCTCGCCGAGCTGACCGAGATGGAGCGCCTGGTGTCGTTCCTTGCCACCGTGGGCTCGACGAGCCCGTTCATCGGCCTGTTCGGCACCGTCGTCGGCATCATGAAGAGCTTTGGCGAGATCGGGGCCAAGGGCTCGGCCAACCTCGCCACCGTCGCCCCCGGCATCTCCGAGGCGCTTGTCGCCACCGCCGCCGGCCTGCTCGCCGCCATCCCCGCGGTGATCGCGTTCAACGTGTTCACGAATCGCATCAAGATCCTCGGCTCCGAGATGGAGTCGTTCTCGTCGGACTTCATGAACATCGTCCGGCGCCACTTCTTCTGACGCGGCGCCGGAGGGTCGGCGGCGCCTGCGTGGCCTCGGTGACGTCGCTCGCTCAGCGGCCGCGCTCGAACTCTCTGACACCGCGAGCCAACAGGTCGTCGTCGATGGTTGCGTTCACCAAGCTTGAAGCCACCGGCAACGACTTCGTCGTCATCGACGAGGACCAAGGCGCCGAGCCCGCCCTGCCCGTCGCCGTGCGCGTCGCGCTGTCCGACCGGCATCGCGGCGTCGGCGGCGACGGCGTGCTCTCGATCCTGCGCGCCCGGGATGACGCCCGTGGCGCGCGCTACCGCATGCACATCACCAACCCCGACGGCAGCGTGCCCGAGATGTGCGGCAACGGCCTGCGCTGCGTCGCGCTGCACCTGGCGCAGACAGGGCGCATCCTCGTCGACCGTGACGTTGTCATCGACACCGACGCCGGCCCGCGAGCGCTGCGCGTGCT
>VGSZ01000145.1 GCA_016874845.1 Deltaproteobacteria bacterium | reverse complement strand
CCGACCGTGCGCTGGTTCGAATCCAGCAGGGCCCACCACGTCGACGCCGCAGCCCCGTGCTGCGGCGTCGCTCTTTGCGGGCGTCGTTGTCTCGTCGTCTCGTCGTCTCGTCGTCTCGTCGTCTCGTCGTCTCGCCGGCGACGGAGCGCCGCACTTCTACGCGGCGGCGCGCGGCCGACCGTCGATGCGGCCGCGCAGCTGCAGGGCCTCGGCGACGTGCACGGCGCGGACGGCGTCGCTGCCGTCGAGGTCGGCGATGGTCCGCGCCACGCGCCGCACGCGGTCGTAGCCGCGCCCCGACAGCCCGAGCCGCTCGACGGCGCGCATCACCAGCGCCCGGCCGTCGTCGTCGAGGGCGGCGTGGCGCAGCAGGTCCGCCGGCTCGAGCTGGCCGTTTTGCTTCTGCTGCCGCGCCTGCTGCACGGCGCGCGCGGCGGCGACGCGGACGGCGACGACGGCGGTGCTCTCGCCCGGCTGCGATGACGACAGCGACGCCAGATCGACGGGGGGCACGTCGACGTGTAGGTCGAGCCGGTCGAGCAGCGGTCCCGACACGCGACCCTGATAGCGGGCGACGTCGACGGCCGAGCAGCGACAGCGCTGCCGCGCCTGACCGAGCTGCCCGCACGGGCACGGGTTCATCGCCGCGACGACGACGGCGCGGGCGGGATAGACGACGACGCCGGCGGCGCGCGACAGCGCGACCTCGCCGCTCTCGAGCGGCTCGCGCAGCATCTCGAGCGTCGCGCGCTGGAACTCGGGCAGCTCGTCGAGAAACAGCACGCCACGGTGGGCGAGTGACAGCTCGCCGGGCCGGGCCATCGGCGCGCCGCCGCCCACCAGCCCTGCCGACGTAGTCGAGTGGTGCGGCGCGCGGAACGGTCGCCGTCGCACGAGCCCGCCGCCGATGTTCAAGCCCGCCACCGACGCGATTCGCGTGACCTCGAGCGCCTCGTCGTCGGTCATCGGCGGCAACAGCCCCGGCAAACGGCGGGCAAGCATCGTCTTGCCCGCGCCCGGTCCGCCGACCAGCAGCACGTGGTGTCCCCCCGCCGCCGCGATCTCCACCGCCCGCCTCGCAAACGGCTGCCCACGCACGTCGGCCAGGTCCGGCAGCGCGGCGTCGACGTCGTCGGCCCGCGGCACGGCCACGGGCGCGGCGCGGTCATCGCCCTTCAGCCACGCGATCACGTCGCGCAGGTGCCGCACCATGCGCACCTCGACGCCCCCCACGAGCGCGGCCTCAGCGCCGTTGTCGGCGGCGACGACGACGACCTTGCGGCCCGACCGCCGCGCCGCCTCGGCAGCCAGCAGCGCGCCGCGCACCGGTCGCACCGTGCCGTCGAGGCTCAGCTCGCCCACCAGCAACGCGTCATCCAGGCGCGTCGCCGGCACGTCGCCGTGGGCAGCCAGCACCGCCACCGCGATCGGCAGGTCGAACCCCGTGCCGTCCTTGCGCAGGTGCGCCGGCGCCAGGTTCACCGCGATCCGCCCCACCGGAAACGAGAACCCCGCGTGACACACCGCCCCCCGCACCCGCACCCGCGCCTCCCGCACCGCCACCTCGGCGAGGCCGACGACGTCGAACGACGGCAGGCCGCCGGCGATGTCGACCTCGACATGGCAAGGGGTGGCCTGGACGCCAAAGACGGTGCTCGAGGTGACGCTGTGCATGCCCCACAGCTTCGCAACCGCCGTGCCTGCGCCTGCGCCGCGCCCGGACGCCGCTCGTCATCGTCGCCGCCGCCGCCGCCTCTCCGTTCGTTCCATGCGCACGACGACACGCTCGCCACACCGCGACTCCGACGCTGCCGATCTCTCGGGCCATGCGGCCCCAATGACCAAAGGCCCCTTGCGGGGCCTTTGGTCGGTAGCGAGCGCGCCGCCGGCGGCGTCGCGAGGTTCAGCGGACGTTGCTGATCGAGCTCTTCGCAGTGTCGTGCTTCGTCTTCATGACGTTCGACACCGTCGAGAAGGAGCGGTTCTCGCTCTGCATCTTCTCCTGCAGCTGCAGGTACTGGAGGTTGAACGACTGGGCCATCTCCTGCATGCCCTTTGTCTGGTTCAGCAGGTCCTGCTGGCTGCCCGGAGCCGCGCCGCCCGTGCTCCCGCCGCCCTGCTGCGCGTTCAGGAACGAGCCGCCGAGGGGGATGCCGTCGGCACCCGCCGACGTCGCACCGGGGACGCCACCGAGGCCGCCACCCGCCTGACCGCCGAAGCCACCCTGGCCGCCGACGCCGCCGGCCGCGCCGGTCACCGCCGCTGAGACCACCGCCGCGCCCGGGACGAACGGGGCCGCAACGCCGATGGCCTGACCCGCCGCGCCGCCGCCAGCCGCGATGCCGTTGCGGACCTGCGTGCCGAAGTCCGTGCGCGGGGACTGACGCACCGACGAGCTTCCCGAATCGAGGGTGATGGAACCACGCGTGCCGGGACCGGTAACGGGGATGTTGCTCATGGTGCTTCTCCTGTCTGCGGGCGGCGCGGCGCGACACCCAAGGGTCTGAAATCGTTCGAGGTTCCTTTGTGCCGTAGCCGCCGGAGCCTCTTTTCAAGGTTGATTATCGCCAGGGTCGCGGCGCCGTTGCGCCGGTCGGTCTGGATCTCGGGCGAATGACTGAGCCCGCGATCCCGCGCCACGCCGCCGTCAGCCGCCGGTCAGCTTCGCCTTCGTCGCCAGCAGGTAGTCAAGAAGCGAGCGCGCCTTGTCGTAGGCCGCCGCCGCCTTCTTCGCGGCGAGCTTGTCCTTGTTCGAGCCCGCCTTCGCCAGCTCGGCCAGCGTCGCCGCCCGCGCCTTCAGCGTCGCCTGCGTCTCAGCGCCGCCGGACTCGATCACGGCCTCGATGCGCGGAAACCCCACCGACGGCGGCGGCGCGGGATCCTTGTCCTTCTTGCCCTTCGGTCGGTCGACCGGGGCCTTCACCTGCTCGGAGATCTTGAAGCTCTGCAGATCCTTGCGGGTCATCGGCTGCCTCGTTGCATCGGGAGCGTACGGTTGTCGTCGTCGTCAGCGTCGCCAGAACGTCGCGAATCCACTGTAGGACAGGCCGAGCCCGGCGGCCAAGGTCAGGTATAGCCCCGCCCCGATCTCGAGGTCGGGCACCTCGAAGCGCCGCACCGCGCCCCAGACGAGCAGCAGCCAGGTACCGCTCACCGTCGACACCAGCGACAACAGCAGCAGCCACAGCGCCGTGCGCCGCTGCCGCTGGCGCTGGCGATCGCGGGTCAGGCGCACGCCGCGATCGTCGACGGTGACGCTCTCGCGGCGGACCAGCAGCGTAAGGGCGGCGCCGGCGACGAAGGCGTGGACGATGCCGCCGCTGCCGATGCCGAGGACCACGTCGGCGTTCTTGCGCCACAGCCACGGCAACAGCGTGCCGAACAACGTCAACAGCGCCGCCACCACCGTGATGCGGTCAGCCACCGTGAAGCGCCCCCACACGCCCGCGCCCTCGCGGAGCAGCTCTTCGGCCTCGACGGCGACGTCATCGATGAGCGCCGCCCCCGCCGACGGCGGCGGCTCGAACGAAGGCTGCGCCCGCGGCAGCGGCACGTCGCGCACCGCCGGCGGCGACGTCGTCGGCCGCGGGCGATCGTCGGGGCGCTCAACGGCCGTGGCGCTGCGGTCGGGAGCGACGCGCGGGCGGCTCGATGGCGCCGGCGTCAACGGCCGCGCCACCGGCGTCCCCGGCGCCACCGACGGGCGCTCCGGCCGCGTCGGTGGACTGCCTCGGCTGTCTGGCTGCGCCCGTTCCTGCCGCGCCTTCTGCTCGCGCTTGTTGCTGTGCTCGCGCGCCAGGCGCTCGGCCTCGGCCACCGGCGCGCGCGGCCGCTCGTCGCCGCGGTCGGCGGCGCCCGGTCCAGCCTGTGGTCGCGGCGGAGGCGGCATCAACGGACATCGTCGTCGCCCGCGCGGCGTGCCGTCAATCCGCGCGCGGCCCTCCCCCACGGCGCCCGTGTCCCGCCGCCGTCCCCGCCGCCGTCCCCGCCGCCGGCGCCGTCGGCGCGTGGCGAGACATCGGCCCGGCACCCGTCGACGTCAGCGAGTGCTCGTGTGCTACGGTCGTCGAGTCGAGGGCGCGAGGCTTCGCGCTGACGAGGGAGACCGATGGCCGACGTCGAGATGCTCAAGGGTCTGATCGAGGTGCCTCAGCCCGAGGCCGCGCTGCTGCTCGAGGCCGGCTACCTGTTCATGGAGATGGGCAAGCCGAAGGACGCCGAAGAGGTGTTCGCCGGCGTCGCCGCCCTGCTGCCCGAGTCCGACGTGCCCCTCGTCGCGCTCGGCAACCTCGAGTTCTCGCAGGGGCATTACCAGCGCGCGCTGAAGCACCACCAGGAGGCGCTGAAGGTGAAGCCCGGCAGCGCCCTTGCCCAGGCCCACGTCGGCGAGGCGCTCTTGTGGCTGAAGAAGGGCGACGAGGGCGCCGGCGCGCTGAAGAAGGCCATCGCGATGGAGCCCGGCGGCGCGGCGGCGGCCTTTGCCCGCGCGTTGCTCGATGCGTGGGAGCAGGGCGCCATCGGGCGCTGAGAGCCCGACGGACAAGCGGCTGCGGCGCCGCGTCCCGCTCGCTGCTCCATCCGTCTCCGAGCCGGACAACAAACCCCCGACGACGCCGATAACGACGACGAATCCGTCCACGACGAAAGCACCACGCGGAAGGCACCATGCGCATCAAGAGTGGCGGTCCTACGTCGACGCAATCGGCGCAGCAGGCGCAGAGGACGTCGGCGGCGTCGAAGTCGCAGGGCGCGCGCTTCGCCGGCATGGTCGACAAGACCGGGTCGTCGACGGATCAGCCGAGCCAGGGCAAGAGCCAGATGATGCAAGCGCTGGCCGAGCTGGCCGCCGACCTCGAGGCCGGCAAGGCCACCAAGGAAGAGGCCTCGCGCCGCTTCGTCGGCCTCGTCATCGAAGAGCGCTTCGGCAAGCAGCAGGGCAAGGGCGCGAAGAACATGGGGGAGGTCGTCGGCCAGATGGTCGAGGACGATCCGCAGTTCGTCGCCCGCCTGCAGAGCCAGCTGAAGCGCCTGTCGCGCGGGTGACGCGGCCCCAGGGTCAGACTTTCGGAAGGGAGTCAGACATGGCGGTTTGGTTCTGTGCCTTGATGCTCGCTGTCGGTGTCATGAGCGGCGCGCCTTGAGACGATCGCGGGGGCGAGGGCGAAGGAGAGGGAGAGGGAGAGGGCGAGGGAGAAGTACCTGGCGGGCGCGGCGCGCCGCTGGTGGTCGCGCTTCCCTTCAAGACCACCACCGATCTGGATCCCGCCGGGGACGTCGGCTGCTCTGCGTTTGACGTCCCCACGAGCACGACGCTGCGGTCGATGCTGGCCCTGGCAGCCGGTGTCGTTGCCTTCGATCCTGACGACGACAGCCCCCAGCCCTTGGCCGCAGGAGCGCGCCGCGGGCCGACGGGTGACACGGTGCTGCTCGATCCGCTCGACCCTGGCCCGCACGTCTTGTGCCTGCGCGTACCGGACGACGCCCCGGGCAGCGTGGTTGACGTCGGCCTGCGCATCGAACTCGTCGACGTCGTCCACGAAGCGGGCGATCTCGGGTCGCCCCTCGCGATGACGGCGGCGCCGTTTGCGACGATCGTCGACATGACGCGCCTCGACACCGATTGTTTCGGGTTTCCCATCGAGACGGAAGGTAAATACCGGGTCTCAGCGACGTGGGACGGCTGTCGGCTCCTGCAAGCCCCCCCCCGGTCCGCGAACGACCCTTTGGCTCGAGGACGGCACAGCCATTGGTCCCCCAGGCGGGAGGTGTCCGGCGCTCAGCACGCGGCTGCCGGCGGGCACGCACACGCTGTGTGTGGAAGCCAGCGACCCGCGCGAGGACATCACCGTCGCCGTGCAGCGCGAGATTCCCCTCGGCGCTGCGTGCTCACCCGCGTCGGGGGACGTGGTGTGCACCGTCGGCAGCGAGTGCGTCGGTGTGCCGGGAACGGAGGCCTGCGCGGCCCGCGCCGGCGCCTTTCGCGCGCCCCGGCCGGTGACCCTGCCCCTCGCCGATGACCTCCTGCTCGCCGACGACGAGGTGTGCTTTTCGTTCCGCGGCCCGACGGAGGTCGTTCTTGAGGTGCGTCGCGCTCCGGGGGGACGAAGCAACGTGGTGACTGCCCTCTGGTCGGACGCAGCACAGCGCATCGTGTCGGCCGGCGAAGGCCAGGTGGACACCGACTACGAGTTCGACAGCGGGAGCGTCGATGGGCAAGGCGTCGTCTGCCTGAAGAACAAAGCGGTCACTGGTCAGACCATCACCGTCAGGGTGTCGCTCCGCGATGCATTCGGTGGGCCCAGCAACCCCAGGGAGCTGGGCGAAAACCCCCTCGTGACGCGCACCAGCATCGACTCGGTCGGCGACGTCGACTGCTACCTGCTCGAAGAGAGGCCGCTTCGCCGACGACGCTGCGGATCGACGTCGGTCTGACCGGAGCAGACCCGCAAGGAGAGGCAATTCGAGTGGATGTCTACCGCCTCGGCGACGAGTCGCCCTTGCTCACGTCGCGGACCCGTATCGTGCCGCGCGGCCTCCCGACGGTCTTCCACCGCGTCGACGCCGGGCGGTACACGGTCGGCCTCGCGACAGCCAGCCGCGCGCTCTTCGGGTTCGACATGCGCGCCGAGTTCGTCGACGCCCCCGACGAGGCCGGCGGCGACGACGACCCGCTGCGCCAAAGCACCGTGCCCTTCGCGATCACCGTCGATTTGCAGCCCTACCTCGACTACGACTGCCTCGAGTTTCCGATCGCTGCTCCAGGCCCCTACCGGGTGATGGCCACGTGGCCCGATTGCCTGGGGCCGGTCCAGGCACGCAGCGTCTCCACCTCGCTGCGTCTCGCCGACGGCGGTGTGCTCTTTGCCAGCGGCGACGAAGACGCCAGCGGTTCCTCCGGCAGCTGCCCTGGCCTCAGCGGGTTCCTGCCCGCCGGCACACACCAGCTGTGCACCGATTCGAGCTTTGGTGTCGACGCCGTCACGATGGCCGTCGCTCCCGAGCTGGCGGTCGGCGAGCCCTGCGTGCCGGCGTCGATCGAAGGCGGGTGCACCTTTGGCAGCGACTGCGCGGGCACCGTCGGGGCCGAGACCTGCGTCGTGCGGGTCGGGTCGTTCCTTGCACCGCGGGCGGTGACAATTCCTTTTCAGGAAGACATCGGGGATGACGGCGACCTGGTCTCGAGTGGCGACGCGCCGACGAGCTTCTGCAGCGAGGTCGATCTGACCGACGTCACCGGGCAGGGGATCGTGTGCGTGAAGACCCAATACCTGACCGGTCTGCCGAGTTGTCGACGTCGGCGGCTGACCCCAGCGGCGTCTGCGGAGCACGCTCAACGTCGACGCAGCCCGGTGGCGGTCACCGGCTCGCCGCTGGCGCCGCGCGCCGCCAGGCGCTCGGCGCGCTGGGCCGCCTGCGCCGCGGCCTTGTCGTCGGTGGCCTTCTTCGCCGACTTCTCGGCCTCGCGCTGCTCCACCAGCGTCTGCAGCCCGGCGTCGGTGAGCGGCAGGTTGCGCGTCGACGTCGCCTTGCTGACCTCGCGCACCGTGTTGACGCCGACGTACTCGTTGGCCAACGCCGCGGCGTCGGGGCCGACCGGCGGGTTGCCTAGATCGAGCGCCTCCTTCAGGCGCCCCATCGCCTCGGCGCCGCGGGCCTTCGCCCACGAGCGCAGGAACTGCAGGCAGGCGCGGTCCGCCGGGCGCAGGCCCAACTCTTCGTCGCGCTCGAGCCGGAACAGCACCTCGCCGCCCTCGAGGGCGCGGGCGTAGGCGAGGGCCACCGGCCCCGCGAGGCTCGAGCCGCCGACGAGGCCCCGCTCGGCCTTGAAGCGCGCGATGCCCGCCGGGTTCAGCGGCATCTCGAGCCGCGCGTACAGGCCCGCCACCGCGCCGAGGCCGCCGGGCGACAGCGGCTCCCGCGCGCCGGCGGCGCCGAGCACCTTCGCCCGCGCGCCGCGGTCGACCTCGGCGAGCGCCACCAACAGCTCGTGGGCCCGCTGCGCCTCCGCCGGCAGATCGCGCACGCCGACCTGCTGCTGCCGGGGCGCGTCCCCCGCGGCGTAGCTGCGCCCGCCGCCCCCGCCGCCGCCCCCGCCGACATGCCGCACGCTCATGGTGCCTCCCGGATGCAGATGCGGCCGACGAAGGCGATGTCGGCGCAGACCGGCAGCGCCGGGCCGCAGTCGTCGTCGTCGCACGGGCCCGAGCAGAAGTACGCGCCGCCGGCGCCCTCGACGCACAGCGCGGTGATGCAGTCGTTGCCGTCGACGCAGGCGTCGACGCCGCTTGCGCCGCAGCCGCGGACGCCGGCTTCGCAGACGCACGCGCCGTCTTCGCAGCCGCAGCGAAGGTCGCGCGCGCAGTCGGCGTTGAAGGTGCACGCCTCGCCGAGCGACAGCACGCCCTCGCCGTCGATGGGGCAGGCGTCGCCCTCGCCCTCGCCCTCGCCCTCGCCCTCGCCCTCCGACGGCGACGATGGACAAGCGGTCAGCGCGACGACGGCGACAAGGGCGAGCAGCGGGGCAGCGACGCGGGTCATGGGTCCTTCGGAGGCGCGGGCGGCGGCGGCGGCTACTGCGGGTTGAAGGTGGCGACGGCGAGGGGGACCTTGTCGACGAAGGCGAGCGCGCCAGCCCGGTCCTCGACCTGCCAGACCACGTAGTCGCCCTGTACGTCGCCGACGTCGCTGAAGGTCAGCTCGCCCGACGGGCCGACGTAGTCGACGGCGTCGCCATCGAGGATGCGCGCCGCGATCTCGCCGAAGAAGTTGCCGTCCTCGAACCGGACGCCACCCTCGCGCCCCGACACCGTGAACAGCGCGTTGCGCACATCGACGCCCGCCGTCGAGCGCGCGTGGGTGACAGCGAGGGCGCTGACGAACAGCGCGTCGAACGCCTGCGCGGCGTAGGCGCCGGGGGGCTCGCCGTGGCGGGCGACGAAGGCATTTTCGAACTGGTCGTAGGCCGGCGACTCGGCGTGAAAGGGCACCGTGCCGATCAGGCGCGCCCGCACCGTCGACGGCGCGTTGGCCAGCTCGCGCAGGAACGCCGACTCCTGCGCGCCGTCGCCGGTCAGGTAATGGTAGGCGAGGCCCGCAGGCAGCTGGCGCTCGAGCTGGCCGACGAGCCGCGCGCCCTCGAAGCCGAAGGTGACGAAGACGATGCAGAGCTGCTGCTCGAAGTCGGCGCCGCTGGCGATGGCCTGGGCGAACGAGGTCGCGGCGCCGTCGACGTCGGCCTGGCTCGGGTCGGCGCTGGCGAAGGTGCCGGTGGCCACGATCTTCTGCGCCGCGCAGGTGTCGGTGCCGGCGTAGTTGGCGCAGAACACGTCGCGGAAGCCCTCGCCGTAGCTGTCGGGGCGCACGAACACCGCCGCCTGCGGACAGGCCGCGAAGTTGAGGCCGGCCTCAGCGATGCCCCGTTCGGCGAGGAACGCCAGCGCCTTGCCCTGCAGCGCGTCCGACGGCGCCGTGCGAAAGAAGAAGCCGCTGCTCGGCGCGTTGTTCGCCGACAGCTCCGCCGACGTCGCGCAGCAGCTGACCATCGGCACCTGCGACGGCGCCAGCACCTCCACCACCGACGCCGCCTGCCCCGACGTCTCGGGGCCGACGATGGCGGCGACGCCCTCGGCGAGCAGCGCCTGCGCCGCCGACGCCGCCTGCGTCGGGTTGCTGCCGCTGTCTTCGACGACGAGCTCCAGCGGCCGACCGTCGAACACGCCGCCGGCGGCGTTCACCTGCTCGACGGCGAGACGCACCGCCTTCTGCAGCGCCGTGCCGAACGTGCCGAGCGCCCCCGACGTCGACGCCACCGTCCCGATCTTCACCGGCTGCAGCGGCTCGGGCGCCGGCGGGCGACACGACGACGACGGCGCCAAAAGAACGACGACCAGCACCATGAGGACGACGCGGGCCGCGCGTCCACCTCCGACAAGGGTCATGCTCACCTCAGATCCAACCGCTTGCGCACCACCTCGCCCGGCTTCACCCGCGCGACGTAGCTCTCGTTGATCTTCGCGTCGCCGTTGACGAGCGACAGCTCGAGCTCGCCCGACGGCACCGGCACCTTCACGAGCGGCGTCTCGCCGAGCTTCTTCCTGCCCAGATACACCGTCGTCCACGGCACCGTGTCGAGGGTCAAGAAGCCGCCGTCGGCGACGACCACCGCGGTCTCGGTCGGCGGCTCGACCGCCGGACGCTTCGGCGGCGCCGGCCGGCGCGGCGGCGGACGACGCAGCGACGGCGCGGACAACGACGGCGCCGACAACGACGGCGCCGACAACGACGACGTGGGGAGACCGCCCGGGCTCTCGTCGCCGGCCCCGGCGTCGGCGACGACGTCGACGGCGCTGGACGGCGCGGGCACGCTCGCCACCGGCGGGCGGACGACGTCGACGGCGCTGGACGGCGCGGGCACGCTCGCCACCGGCGGGCGGACGACGTCGCCGGGCCGCGGGCCCGACGCGATCACGCTGGCGCCCCCCGCCGCGGTCGTGACGAGGCCGGGCGGAGCCGGCGACGGCGGCGCCGCGCCGCCCCCGATGACGAGCGCGACGACGGCGGCCACGCCGGAGCCGAGCCCCACGGCGGGCAACAGCCAGCGGCGTCCCGACGGCGATGAAGGCGACGACAGCGGCGGCGACGGCGCGTCGACGAGCCCGGCCGCGCTCTGCGTCGCGGTCACTGGCGCCGACAGCTCGGCGACGACACGAAGCTCGGCGGGCGGCCGGGGCGGCAGCGTCACGGCCCGCGGCGACGGCGGGTCGGGCGGCAGGAGCGGCGACAGACGACGCCGTTGCCGGCCGACGGCGGTGTCGACATCGACGGGCGCGGGCGAAGGCAGCGCCGACGGCTCGACGGCGCGGGCGGCGTCTTCCTCGGTGACGAGCGGCGACCGGCGCAGCGCCGACGGCGTCGTCGTCTCGTGGTCGACGGCGGCGGCGACGTGCAGCTGCCGCATCCGCAGGTCGCTCTGCGAGTCGGCGGTGCGGCGCGGGCGCGGGTCGTCGTCGTCGATCTCGGCGACCTCGCCCGTGGCGTTCAGCGTCGCCTCGAGCATGGCGCGCTGCTTGTCGATGACGTCGCTGAACAGCCGCTGCATCAGCTCGCGCACGTCCACGGCGCGGTGCCGGTGCCCCATGGCCACCAGCGCGTCCTCGAGCGCCTCCTTCATGGCCTCGGCCGACGCGAAGCGACGCTCGCGAACCTTGTCGAGCGCCTTCGTGCACACCGCAGCGAGGCGCTCGTCGACGTCAGGATTGACACGCTGGGGCGAGACCGGCTCCTCCTTCAGGATGCGCTCGACGGAGCGCACGATGGTGTCGGCCTTGTACAGCCGGCGGCCGGCGAGCATCTCCCACAAGACGACGCCGGCGGCGAAGACGTCAGAGCGCGGGTCGAGGGGCTCGCCGCGCACCTGCTCGGGCGACATGTACGCGTACTTGCCCTTCAGCGTGCCGGCGTCGGTCTCGCCGACGCGCATCGCCGCCTTGGCGATGCCGAAGTCGACGAGCTTGGGCGTGCCCTCGTAGGTGACGAGCACGTTCTGCGGGCTGACGTCACGGTGGATGATCTGTAGCGGCCGGCCGCGGGCGTCGCGCGCCACGTGGGCCGCGTGCAGACCCTCGAGCACGCCGGAGAACAGCCCCGCCCACAACCTCGACGGCGGGTACTGCCCCGAGCGCTTGGCGGTGCGCAGCAGCACGCCGAGGTTCTGTCCGTCGATGTACTCCATCACCATGAAGTAGCGGCCGTCGAGCTCGCCGACGTCGTAGGTGTGCACGATGTGCGGGTGGTTCAGCGCCATCGACAGCCGCGCCTCGTCGAGGAACGACGTCACCAGCACCGGGTCGCCCGTCAGGTGGCCGTGCAGGCGCTTGACGATGAGCAGCTTGTCGATGCCCGCCGGCCCGGGCGCGTGGGCGAGGTAGATCTTGCCCATACCGCCGGCGCCGAGCCGGCCGAGCAGCACGTACTTGCCCAGCCGACGCCAGGCGGTCGGCTTCATCACAAGGCGGTCGAGCTCGGCTCCGTCCAGAGCGATCTCCCACGTTGTCGCGGGGATCGTCGTTGGTCGCGCCGGGAGAGTCAAAAAGCGCCCCCGCCCGCGACGCCCCCAGCTGTCTGCCCGGCCGCGCCGTGCCAGCCGCCGGCGCGCTCGCCGCCGGCGCGCTCTGAGCAGCGGGCCCCGCCGTCCATGTTGCAGTCGCACGTGCGGACGTTGACCGGATTGTGCGACTGCGGCACCCACGGACGTCGGGTCGCGCTGTCGCCCGTCGGAGGACCGCATGAACGACCCGCGCCAGGACCCACCGCCGGGCCACCCGCCGGGGCAGCCGTCGCCCGAGCCCGCGCCGGCGCGGG
>VGSZ01000144.1 GCA_016874845.1 Deltaproteobacteria bacterium | reverse complement strand
GAGCCGCCGCCGACGAAGCCGACGAAGCCGACGAAGCCGCTGGCGACGAAGCCGACGAAGCCGACGAAGCCGGCGACGAAGCAGCCGAAGCCGGCGACGAAGCAGAAGGCGACGAAGCAGAAGGCGGCGGGCCGATGACCTCGAACGACGGCGCGAACCGGCGGCGTTTTCGGCGCATCGAGGTGCCGTTGCTGGTGCAGATCCGCTACAGCGCGCTCGAGGCGCCGCAGACTGTGTACGCGTTGAACGTGTCGGAGGGCGGCGTGTTCCTCGACGTCGACGACAACAAGCCGTTGGGTACGCGGGTGTTCATCCAGATCACGAGCCCTGACGGGATCCGCATGTTGCGCAGCGAGGGCAAGGTCGTGCGCAAGGCCGGTGGCGGCACGGGCGTGGAGCTGGTGCTCGAGGGCGAGATGCAGGAAGAGATGCGCGCCATCCTGGCCACCCTCGACTGACGGGCTGACGACCGCCTCATCATCGCTCACATCGAAGGACACTCCGTCGCGGCGACACCGGCCCTCACCTGCGGCTGCGCCGAGGAGGCGAGGTGTGTTGAAGCCTCGGACGACCCGCCCACCGCAGCCAGCTCGAGGTCCCACGCGACGACGACCGCGACGACTCCCAAGAAGAAGAAGTGTGGACAGGCGAAGCGACCTGCGCACCGCAGCCAGCTTGAACGCCCAGACGATGCTGATCGCCTGCGGAGCCCGGGTCGCGCCGAAGGCTAAAGACAGCCACGCAATGAAGCCGGCACGACGACAACGACGACGCGAGCAGCGGGGCGCAGCCCGGTCAACGAGAAAGCAAGAGGGCAAACGCCGACGAGGACGAGCAGGGAGACGAGCCGCTCAGACGACGCCGGTCTGTCGCACGACGAGCGCGCTGCCGTGCGCCAAGGTCAACCCAAAGAGCGGCAACCCGCGGGCCAGCCGCCCCAGAGTCTGACCAGCCTGCTGCTGTCCCGGGGCCTCGATGGCATCGGCGAGCGCGGCGGTGTCGGCGGCGGCGACGACATCGGCCCTGGCGAGGTGGGCGCCCGGCTCGCGTCGCAGGAACGACGTCACCTGCGGGTGGTTCACGAACATCTGGTGCCCGGCCACCATCGGCGAGACCAGCGGCACGCGGGTGTAGCTGCGCAGGTCGCCGGGAACGACGACGTTGGCGACGGCACCCCCGACGTGGTCGCCGCCGAGGATGACGAATTCGAATTCGGGCGCGCCCGCCCGGCGCAGCGTGGGGAACGCGCGCAGGAGGTGCTCGGCGAGCTCGAGACGCACGCCGTAGTCGGCGCCGGCGGTGATCGCGAACTTTAGGTGGCCGCCGCCGATGTTCGTCGGCCGCGTCAGGTGGAAGAGCACCGCCTCGCGGCCCGCCCGCGGCGGCTTGCCCAGCCACGCGCGCCACTCCTCGGCCGCGAACACCACGCCGAGGTGCGGCACGACGCGGTCGTCCTTGCGCAGCCCGTCGACCATCAGACGGTTCATCGCGTGGATGTCCGAGTGCATGTAGGAGCGCTCGAACGTGTCGGTGTGGTGCTCGAGCAGGCGCAGCACGTTGGTCTGCTCGAGCGCGCGACCACGCACCCGCTCGGTGGCGGCCAGCCCGAGCAGCAGCTCGCCGGCATCGCCCCCCGGCGTGCCGATCACGCCCTGGGCGTCGCGGTCGTCGACGCAGCTGCGCTGGCCCTGCAGCAGGAACGCCGACAGCGTCAATCAGGCCACGCTGGTGTTGTCACCGAGGTGCTGCTCGATCTGCGCCGCCGACAGCGGTCCGCGCGCCGCGTCCGTCGTAGACAGCGGGCGGCTGTCGCGCCCCACGCCCGGGGCCAGCGAGAACAGCTCGCGGCGGAACGTCGTCGCTGTACGCAGCGTCATATGGCCGAGCGACTTTCAGGCCGTCATCCCGCCCTCCAGCGCTGCGACACGCCCCATGCCGAGCGCTCCCAACAACCAGGCGCCGACGCTGGCCCGCTCGCCGGTGTTCGACACGACGATGACGAAGGTGTCGGGGCGCAGCACACCGGGCACGTCGCCCGGGCGCGCCAGCGGCACGTAGGTCGCCTGCGGGATGTGGCCGAGCGCGCCGGTCAGCTCGTCGGTGTCGCGCACGTCCAGGATGCACACCAGCCGGACCCGCTCGGCGACGAACGTCGCTGGCAGCATCATCGCGCCGCCGGCGTCTTGGCGCTGCGTCGCCTGCGGTTGACGCGCAGCAGGCGCAGCGCTGCGGGCTCGCCGGCGTCGACCGGGGCTGAGGACCACGACGATGACGGGGCGGTGGACGAGGTCATGGCAGCTCCGGGAGCGAAGGAGGGCGAGTGCAGGAGCGCACGGACGGCGCGACGATGGCGGTCGTCACCACAGCACGCCCTTGTCGTCGACAACGACGGCGGGCGGCAGGTCGGCGTCGCCGAGGCGCTGGCGCAGGTTGCGCTCGATGGTCACCGACAGGTTCGTGATCGGCAGCGAGTTGTAGAAGTGGTTGAACGGGTCTTCGAGGATGCGCCCGATCTCGCTGATCAGCGTGAAGCCCAGGCACACGATCACGTTCAGCGGCACCGCCGCCCAGCCGATGGAGTCGACGACGGTGAACGGGAACAGCATCGCGAACAGGAACAGCAGCCAGCTGACGAAGAAGCCGTAGCCGCGCGGCATCGGCGTGCGCTTGATGCGCTCGCAGCCGCCCTGTACGTCGAGCATCGCGGCGAAGGACTGCTCGAACGACACCATCCGCACCGGCGGAAGGTCCATCCGCGCCACCGCGCGGAACGACTCGTCGACCAGAAAATGCAGCAGCGACGTCTGCTCCTTCGCCCGCGTCCGCCAAGCGTCGTTGACGCCGAGCAGCGACAGCGCGCGCTGCACGTGGGCGTCGGCGAAGGGATCGTCGTCGCGTAGCTGGCAGCGCAGCGTGTGCGCGAACAGCACGTGCCGTTCCAGCAGCCGTCGCCGCTCGTCGCCGTCGCTTACGTAGGCCGCGACCTGCGACGCGTACAGCCGGCTGACGTTCACCAGCCGGCCCCACAGCTGCCGGCCCTCCCACCAGCGCGCGTACGCCGCGCTCGTGCGGAACGACGCGAAGATGCCGAGCGCCGCGCCAAGGATCGACGCCGCCGCTGTCGGCAACTTCAGGTGGGTGTAGCCGAGCACCTCGTGCACGACGCCGGCCAGCGCGCCGAACCCGACGTAGAGCGCGACGTTGCTCCACTGCCACAGCAGGAGGCGCACCATCGAGGCGTTGTTCGACACGAGCATCACGGTTTTCCAGATGGGCGATCTAGTTTTTCCTACATCCTTTGGCCGAAGCAAGCCGCGGCGCCCGCGGTTGCGGCCCCGAGGCAACGGTGTAGACGGGGTCGCGCGAACCGGGAGGCCCACGTGCTCGCTGTCGTCGTCGCCGCTGCATGGCTGGCCGCTCAGACCGGCGAGGGAGAGGGCGAGGGCGAGGGTGCGCCCGACCCGTGCGCGCCGGCGTGCATCGACGCCGCGACACTGTCGTTTTGCGACACGGGCACGCCGGTGACCCTCGCCTGCGCGACGGTGGCCGACGGCGCCCGCTGCGGCCCGCTGTCCAACGACTGGGGCGACGACTGCCTGCTGCCCGACGGCGCCACCTGTGACCCCGGCTACGGCTTCGGCGACTCGCGCTGCGACGACGGCCTCGCCTGCCGCGACGGCGCGTGCGCGCCGGGGGCCCCCGAGCCCGAGCCGCCGCTCTCGCCCACCGCCGGCACCGTTGCCGCCGACACCACGACGCCGCCGTCGCCGACGTCTTGCGCCGGCGCGGGCGTGGGGCTGCTGCCGCTGGCGCTGGCGTTGGCTCGTCGTCGTCGTCGGCCGGCTTGAGCGGGGCACGGTAAGGCGCACCGCGCGAGCTGCTGCCCGACGACCCGAGCAGCGCTGCGAGCCGGCCCGCGAAGAAGGCGGCGGCGGCTTTTTCCGGCAGCCTGCTAACCTCGCGCCATGCGGATCGATTGCGAGCAGTGTGGCTTGGCGTTCACGATTGAAGATGACCCGATCAACGATCGGGGCGCGCGCGCGCACTGCCCCAGGTGCGGCACGCAGAAGTTCGTGCACAAGTCGTCGGCGCCGGCGACCGCCACCGCGATGCCCGCGGTCCAGCTGGACACCGGCGCGTTCGCCGCGGCTGGCTCGCCCTTCGCCGCGCCGCCGTCCTCGTCGTTCGGTGCGCCCGCCGCGCTCCGGACCACCAACCCGTTCGCGCCGCCCGCGTCGTCGTCAAACCCGTTCGCGCCGCCCGCGTCGTCGCCGAACCCGCGCGCGCCCGCGTGGTCGCTGAACCCGTTCGCTCCCTCATCGTCGTCGAGCCCGTTTGCCGCCGCGCCCGCCGGCGCCGTTGACCCCTTCGGCGCGCCCGGCGCCGCCCTGGACCCGGTCCCCGACCCGTTCGCCGCCCGCGCCGAGCTGTTCGGCAGCCTCGACTCCTCGTTCTCGTCCTCTCCCCCCGCGTCGTCGCTGCCCGCGCCGTCGTCGTCGTTGCCTGCGCCGTCGTCGTCGTTGCCTGCGCCGCCGTCGTCGTTCGCGTCGCCGCCGTCCGCCGACGATTCTTTTGTCCAGGTCGTCGACGGCCCCGGCGCCGCGGTGTCGGGCAAGTGGACCGTCCGCCGCCAGGACGGCAGCGAAGAGACCATGGCCCTGACCGAGCTGCGCGAGCGCCTGAAGCGCGGCGAACTCGGCCCCGACGACTTCGCCGCTCCCGGCGACGGCCCGCCCCGCCCGGTCAAGGACACGCCGATGCTCACCGTGTCGCTTCCGGGCCAGCGGCCGCGGGTGAAGGGCGCGCGCGCCGCCCGCACCGTCGGCGAGCTGGTGCGACCAGTGCTGTGGCTCGCGGCGGCGGCTGGCGCCGTCGGCGGGGGCGTCGTCGTCGTGCAGCGGTACCTGCCCACCTTGAACGAGGCCCAGATCGGCGACAGCCCGCTGCGGCGGGCCCGCGCCGCGTGGCAGCTGCAGTTCCCCGACCTGCAGGGCACCAGCGCGGAGCACCTGGCCGAGGGGCGTAAGCAGATGCGGCTCGACACCGCCGCCGGCTACCGGAAGGCCGACGACGAGCTGCGTCAGGCCTTGCTGCTCGACGTCGGCAACACCGCGGCGCTAGCGGCGTGGGTCGAGAACTTCGCGAACCTGCCGCAGGTGCGCTCCGACCTCGCGCTGGCCACGCTGGCCCGCGACGCCGTGGCCCACGCCCAGAAGACCGAGCCAGAGAACGTCGACCTGCTGCGCGCGCAGGGCGCGCTGGCGTTCTCGCAGGGCGCTGTCGGCGACGCGCAGCGCGCGCTGACCCGCGCGCTCAAGCTGTCGCCCGCCGACATCGACAGCAAGCTGCTGCTCGCGCGCAGCGACGTCGACCGCAACGCCGCCGAGGCCCTCGAGATCATCCAGCGCGACGTGCGCGCCCGCGACCCCGACAACCAGCTTGCCTTCACCATCGAGGGCGCTGCCCGTCGTCGATTGGGCGCCTACAAGGAGGCCCGCGAGCTGCTGAGCGCGCGCCTCGCCACCGACCCGCAGAACGTCGGCGCGCTGCGCGAGCTGGCGCGGCTCGAGCTCGACGTCGGCCGCCCCGACGCGGCGCTGGCGGCGCTGTCGACGCTGCTGCAGGCTGAGGACAACGACGTCGACAGCCACCTGCTGCGCGTCCGGATCCACACCCAGATCAAGGGCGGCATGGAGGGCCTGAAGGCCGCCGACGCCGAGCTGACCGACCTGCTCGCGCGGCACGAAGCGGACGCCGGCGAGCTGGTGGTGGTGGCGCTGGCCCACGCGACCTTCGTCAAGACGCAGCTTGGTGAGGTCGAGCGCGCTCTCGAGCGCGGCGAGCGCGCCTGCACCCTCGACGCCAACGCGCCGGCGGCGCTGTACGCCCTGGGTCGGGCCTACGCGGTGAAGGGCGAGCTCGAGGCGGCGAAGAAGGCTCTCGAAAAAGCGGTGCTGGCCTCGGCGCGCCGCGACCAGTTCTACGAGCCCCTGCTGCGCGCCGAGCTGTCGGCGGTGCAGGGCCGGTCGGGCGACGTCGCCAACGCCATCCGCAACGCCGACCGCGTGCTCGAGTACGACCCGAGCAACCTGCGCGCCTCCTTCGGCCTCGCCGCCCTGTACATCGGTGAGAAGAAGTTCACGCAGGCGATGACGGTGATGCGCAAGACCCTCGGCATCGACCCCGCGTGGGAGCGCGATCGCCTCGTGCCCACCGACTTCCCGACGCTGAGCGCCGACGTGCTGGCGTTCGCCGAGGTCTTCCGCGCCGCCAAGACGCCTCCCGGCGACGAGTCGCTCCTGAGCCTCAAGCTCTCGTCCGAAGGCATGATCCGCTTCTCTGCCGGCCAGTACGACGAGGCCGAGACGCTGCTGCAGCAGGCCTTGCGCGCCGACCCCGAGAACCA
Source organism: Deltaproteobacteria bacterium (assembly GCA_016874845.1). Classification (GTDB taxonomy): domain Bacteria; phylum Myxococcota; class UBA727; order UBA727; family VGSZ01; genus VGSZ01. The sequence continues at coordinate 6,091 of VGSZ01000144.1, read as the reverse complement.
CGGCGCCATCCTGTACCTGAGCATCGCCGAGCTCGAGCGCGGTCGCTCCGCCGAGCCCCGCGATCGCCTGAAGGACTACGTCTCGCGCACCGCCACCACCCACGCGATCACCCAGCTGTACCTCGCTCGCGCCGATGCCGCCGCCCAAGACCTCGAGGCCGCCCGCAAGCGCCTCGTCGAGCTCGTCGAGGCCGAGCCCACCCTCGTCCAGGCGCGCTACAGCCTCGCCATGGTGCTCAAGGAGCTCAAGCTCGACGCTCAAGCCGACGAAGAGCTCCGCGCCGTCGTCAAGCAGGATCCTGATTTTCTGCCGGCCAAGCGCGCCCTCGATGACACGCCGGCTGCGGCCGCGAATCCGCCTTGATTCTCTTCGACGTCGCGCGGGCTCTGATCGACTTTGACTCGAATCTCTCTTGAATCAGGCCTGAATCTTCCTTGAATCGGGCTCGCAGCTCTCTTGAAGCGGACCTGAGTCTCCTTGAATCGGCCTTGAGTCTGAGGTGATTCTGATTTCGCGCTTCGGCCGTCGTTGCTCCCTGCGTCGTCGGCGATCCGTCCTTGCCCCGCCGCTGGCGTCGTCTGTCTTCGCGCCTTCGAATGACGGAGGGCTTCGAATGGCGGTCGTCGCCTTCGGCGCGACCCAGGGGATGCGTTGCGCCGCACCCCCTGGGAACCCCCGGCGCTTGGAGCACCGCCCGCACGACAAAGCGACCTGGGCCCCGCAGCCCCTCGGGCTCGCTGTGTCATCGTCACCGGCTGCGGCGCGCGGGTCGCTTCGTCTGTCCACGAGCGCCGTCGCGCTCGCGCGCTGGCATGTATTTCCGCTTTCCGCCTGACGTCAGGCTGGGCGAGCGCAAGCCCATCCCCAGAATTGGGAGAGGGCAGCGGCGGAGCCGCGGGTGAGGGCCTGCGCCGGATCGGACCCTCACCCCCTGGCCCCTTCTCCCAATTCCGAGAGTAGGGGGAAGTGACGTTCGAGTTCAGCAGCGCCGCTTCCTGTTGCCATATTCAGCGAGAGGGAGCCCATCCCCAGAATTGGGCGAGGACAGCGGCGGAGCCGCGGGTGAGGGCCGGTGCCGGACCGGACCCTCATCCTCTGGCTCCCGTAGAGGGGAGCAGGAGAATGGTTCCTCACTTCGACAGGGCATCGACATCGCGTGCGTGGCGACGTCGACGCACACGACGTCGTCGCTGTCGCGGAGCGGCCGCCAGTCGGTGCCTGGGCAGACGAAGAAGCGCCGCGCCGCCGCGCGCGCGACCAAGCAACGCATCACCGTGTCCCTCGCGGACAGGCGAAGCGACCCGCGCGCCGCAGCCAGTAAAATCGAAGTCGCGACAAGCATCGCCTGCGGGGCCCGGGTCGCTTTGCCGTGCTGGCACTCCGAAGAAGCGCCGGGGTCCTGGGGGCCGGCGCAACGGCCCTCGGGTCGCGCCGAAGGCGAAAGATCGCCATTCGTCGGCGTCAGCAGCACAAAGACGCCCAAGAAGAAGGCGCCGACAGCGGGGCGCAGCCCGGGCATCGAAATAGCCAGAGCCAGCGAACTCGGGCATCAAAAAAGCCAGAGCCAGCGAACTCAGGCATCGAAAAAGCCAGCGAACTCAAGCGCCGCAAAAGCCGAAGCCAGCGAACTCGGGCAATCGAAGCCGCAAGCGCCCGCGAAAGAAGAGCGAGACCTAAGGCGCGGTCGGGGCGGCCTCGCCCCCAGCGCCGGTGGGGCTCCCCTCGGCGACGACGCGCACGTCGAAGATCGGCAAGCGACCGACCTCCTTGCCGTCCATCTCGACGAGATACTGGTGCATCCCGGGGGTCTTGAACGTCGTCGCCGGGAACTCGATGACGTGGTCGATGCGCCCGGTGCGGCCGGCGAAGTCGATGACGTCCTCGGCGCGGACGATGCGGCTGTTGCGCGGGTCGACGACCGAGACGGTGACCGACATCTGCCGACCGGCCTTCGACGACACATTCAGGCAGACCTGAAACGGCACGCCGGTCTCGGGCAGGTCCTCGAATGACCAATAGGTGACCCGCTCGCGCCTTCGACCGCCGGGCTGGCAGCCGAACTTCTTGTCGAGGACGATGACCTCGGCGGCGAACACCGCGTGCAGCTTGACGTCGGCCTCGGCGTCGACGGTGCCCGTCCTGGGCGCGAGGGTGTCGGTGGTGTCCTTTGCCCCCAGGCCGGCGGCGGCCTTCTTCAGGTCGTCGGCGTCGGACCTCTTCGCCGGCGGCGGGTCGAAGAACGAGTCGACGGAGACGTCCTTCTTGCTCTTCTTGTCGCTGGCGACGGCCACCGGCGCCGCTGCGAGGGCGACGACGAGCGCGAGCAGGGATGCGGCATTCACGAGACGCATGGGGGCTCCGGGGCGCTCAGGCAGAGACGGGCGGGCGCCAGTCGATGTGCAGCCCGAGCCCGCGGGTGACGACGACGAAGGCCAGCAGGGCGGCGCCGACGAACATGCCCAGCGACAGCAGCGCCAGACCAAGGAGCACCGTCGCCGCCACCGCCGCCACGCCCTGCAGGGCCCGCGCGACCACCGCGCGCGCCGCCGAGCGCGCCGCGGTGCGGCCAGGCTGCACGTCGATGACCGGCGACGGCGGGGCCGTCTGCACGCCGAGGGCCTGCAGCGCCTGGTCGGTCTGACGCTTGACGTCGGCGGCGGCGCGGCGCACGGCGCGCACCCGCGATCGCAGGCGCTCCAGGCGCTGGGGGAACCCTTCGAACATAAGCCACAGGGTACCAACGCTTTGGTGGCGCCGCTCCTTCAACGCCCCCCATGATTCGGACTGGATCGGGGTTGCCGAGCGACCGGCAACACCACAGCCTGAAAATGGCTTTCAGTTTCCGGTGCGGCGGAGGCGAACGTGGTGGGCGGCGGGCCGGCGAGGCTATCGGGGCAGGCGATGGGGGTCGACGTCGTCGTCGACGCCCTCGACGGCGCGCTCGACGCCACGCGGCTGCGCCTGTGCGAGATGGGGCTGGTGCCGGGCACGGTGGTGCGGGTGACGCGGCGGGCGCCGTGGGGGGATCCGTTGGAGATCGCGGTGCGGGGCACGCGGCTGGTGCTGCGGGCTGCCGACGCCACGGTGTTCGTGGTGCGGGCTCTCGAGCCTGCCGACGGCGATCGCGGCGCGGGGTCCGGCTCAGGGTCCGGCGCCGAGTCGGGCGCCGAGTCGGGCAAGGTGCGGCCGTGACGACGCCCGCAGTGCTGCTCGTCGGCAACCCGAACAGCGGCAAGACCACACTGTTCAACGCGCTGACCGGCTTGTCGGCGCGGGTGGGCAATTACCCGGGCATCACGGTGGAGCACCGGCAGGGGCGCGCCACGCTGCCGCGTCGGGCAGACGACGGCGGCGAAGGCGACGTCGTCGTCGACGTCTTCGACGTACCCGGCACCTACTCGCTGCTGCCGCGCAGCGACGACGAGGCCGTCGCGGTGCGCGCGCTGCTGGGCGACCTGCCATCGTCGGGCGCGTCGTCGTCGGCGAGCGCGTCGTCGTCGGCGCGGCGGGCCGCCGTGGTGGTGGTCGTCGTCGACGCCACCCAGCTCGAGCGCAACCTGATGCTCGTCGCCCAGCTGCGCGAGCTGCCGCTGCCGCTTTTGATCGCGCTGACGATGACCGACACCGTCGAGGCAGACGGCGACCGGATCGACGTCGCGCTGCTGGCGCAGCGCATCGGCGTGGCTGTCGTCGCCGCCCCCGCGATCGCGGGGGGCGCCCAGGCGCTGCGGGCGCTGCTCGGCCGCAGCCTCGACCAGCCGGCGCCGCTGCCGCTGAACCCGCCGCCGTCGTCGCCCACGGCCGCGCCCACGCTGCTCGCCCTCGCCGACGACGACGGCCAGAAGGCGTCGCGCGCGCTGGCGCTGCCGGCGCCGCGGGCGCTCGGCCTGCTGCTCGCCGCCGCCGTCGCCGTCGACGCGCAGGGGCGCCTGCCCGCCGCCCTCGCCGCGATCGACACCGCCGCGCTCTGCCGGCAGCCGGGGCTGTCGGCGCTGGGGCAGGAGCTCGTGCAGGGCCGCTGGCAGCGGGCGCAGGCGTGGGCCGACGGCGTCGTCGTCCGCGATCGCGGTGGCGAGCCCCGGTCGGCGCGGCTGACCCGTCGCCTCGACGCGGTCGCCCTGCACCCGGTGGGCGGCGTCGTGGTGCTGGTGGGCGTGTTCCTCGGCTTGTTCCAGGCGCTGTTCGCCGGGGCGACGCCGCTGATGGACGCCATCGAGGGCGTCGTCAACGCCGTCGGTGCGCTGGTGTCGGCGCAGGTGCCCGGGTCGCTGCCGCTGCTGCGCTCGCTGCTGGCCGACGGCGTCGTCGCCGGCGTCGGCAACGTCGTCGTCTTCGTGCCGCAGATCGCGATCCTGTTCCTCTTCCTGAGCGTCCTCGAGGACAGCGGCTACCTCGCCCGCGCCGCTTTCCTGCTCGATCGCGTGATGAAGGGCGTCGGCCTGCACGGACGCGCGTTCGTGCCGCTGCTGTCGGGCTTCGCCTGCGCCGTCCCCGCGATCATGGCCACCCGCACCATCGAGTCGACGAAGGACCGCCTCGTCACCATCCTCGTCACGCCGCTGGTGTCGTGCTCGGCGCGCCTGCCCGTCTACGCGCTCATGATCGCCACCGTGTTCTCGACCCTGCCACCGCTCTGGGGCGTCGTCTCCGTCGGCGCCGTCGTCATGGTCGCGATGTACGCGCTGTCCCTCGCGGCCGCGATCACCACGGCCGCGATCTTCAAGCGCACCCTGCTCAAGTCGCCGACGCCGCCGCTGGTGCTCGAGCTGCCGCCCTATCGCCTGCCCCGCGCCGGCCAGGTCGCCCGCGCCGTGCTCGGCCGCGTGAAGACGTTCCTCGTCGAGGCAGGCACCGTGATCCTCGCGCTCACCGTCGTGCTGTGGGCGCTCTTGAAGTTCCCCGTGGACGAGCAGGTCGTCGACGCCCGCGACGCCGCGGTGGCCGTGGTCGAGCGCGAGCTGCCCGCGGGCGACGTGCGCGCCGCGCGCGTCGCCCGCATCGAGGGCGACGCGCAGAAGCGGCTCGTCGAGCACAGCGCCGCCGGTCGCTTCGGACACGCCCTGGAGCCTGTGCTGCGGCCGCTGGGCTTCGACTGGAAGATCGGGGTCGGCATCGTCGCCAGCTTCGCCGCCCGCGAGGTCTTCGTGTCGACGCTGGGCATCGTCTACGGCCTCGGCGACGAGGCCAGCGAGGACTCCGCCGACCTGCGCGACTCGATGCGCGCCGACGTCCGCGACGACGGGACGCCGCTGTACACGCCGCTCACCGGCCTGTCGCTGCTGGTGTTCTTCGTGCTCGCCATGCAGTGCATGAGCACGCTGGCCGCTGTGAAGCGCGAGACCCGCTCGTGGCGGTGGCCGCTGCTGCAGGTCGGCTACATGACCGCCCTCGCCTGGCTCGGCGCCTTCGTCGTCTTCCAGGGCGGGCGCTTCCTGGGCTTCTCTTGAGCGCGCTCCTGCCCCTGCTCGACGTCGTCGCCGTCGTCGCCGTCGCGGGCGCCGCGCTCGCGGTCCTTCTGCGCCGCCTCCGCGCCCGCGCACCGTCGTCGTCGTCGTCGGGTGGTGAGGTCGTCGTCGGCGACGCCCTGCGCCGCGGGCTCCAGCGTGCACGGCAGCGTCGACGGTCACCGACGCGGTGAGCCGCTGACGGGAGCTCGGGCGCGGAGCGGCGGAGCGGCGCGCTGGCCCTGCCGCGGGCGCGACCCCGGCGACGGCGGCGTCGCGGCTCGCAAGCAGCCTGCGGTGAAAATGGTCGAAGGCCGTTTTCGCCGAGGGCTGCGTCTCGGGTGGGGGGGCCCCATCGAGCTTCGCTCGACGGAGGGCGGGTCTGGAACAGACCTGACAGAGGGCGAGCAGGCTGTGGTGAAACGCTGGCGGCGTTTTCACCATAGCCTGCTAGACGACCTCCATGCTGCACCCCGGCGCTCTCCTTCGCGTGTCCGCCCTGTCGCTGTCCGTCGTGGCGGGACCGGCCTGCTCCCCCGTCGACGGCCTCGCGGGCGAAGGCGAAGGCGAGGGGGAAGGCGGGGGGGAAGGTGAGGGTGAAGGCGAGGGTGAAGGCGAGGGTGAAGGCGAGGGTGAAGGCGAGGGT
>VGSZ01000143.1 GCA_016874845.1 Deltaproteobacteria bacterium | reverse complement strand
CGCCGCAGCGCCTTCGTCGTCGTCACTGCGCCGCAGCCCGCGGTCCTTGCCGAGGCGGCCTTCTTCGCGGGCGAGCTGCGCCGCCGCGCGCTCCCGCTGGCCGCCGCCGTCATCAACCGCGTCACCGTCCGCCCGCAGCGCGCCCTGGACGTCCTGGGCGACGACGCCTGGAGCGACGCGCTGGCCGGCCACGTCGACGCCAACGACGCCGTGCGCCTGACCGCCGCGCTCGACACCGCCGTGCGGCAGGAGGCACGGCTCGCCGAGCTGGAGGCCCGCACGCTGCTCGACCTGACGACCTCGCTCGGCGAGATTCCCTGCGTGCGCCTGCCCCGCCTATCAGACGCCGTGCACGACGCCGACCGCCTCGTCGAGCTGTTGCCGTGGCTGGTCGGCGCCGACTCCGCCGCCGCCTGATCCACCGGATCCGGCCACGCCCCCACCGACGCTCTATGCTGACAAGAGCCCGCCCCCTCCGGGCGCTGTCGAGTGTCCATGCCCGCACCCCTCCTGCGTCGCCGTCGCCCTGCTGACCTGCTCGCCGCCCTGACCCTGGCGCTCGCGCCGGGCTGCGTGACGACGACGACGGCGCCGGCCGCCGCGGCCCCCGTCGTCGTCGCGGCGCCTGTGGTGCGCATCGCCACCGAGCCCGCGGGTCCCGATGCCCTCGAGACCTACGACGCCGAAGCGCTGCTGATCCGCGGGCTCGACCTCTTGTCGGGCGAGGCGTGGGCCGAGGCCGCCGACTACTTCGAGCGCCTGATCCGCGAGTTCCCCGGCGACGAGCGGGCGGTGCTGGCCCAGTACAACCGCGGCGTCGCCTACATCCACCTCGAGCGCGGCGAAGAGGCCGTGGCCGCCTTCGACGCCTACCTCGCCGGCCTGCCCGCCGACGCGTCGGCGAAGGACTTCCTCGACGGCCGGTTCAAGCGCGGACAGGCCCTCGCCGCCGCACGACGCTACGAAGAGGTCGTCGTCGTCTTCGACGCGCTGGCCGGCGAAGACCTGTCCCCCGACGACCGCGTCGAGGCCCTCGTGGACGCCGGCGTGGGCCACTACATGCTCGGCCTGCAACCCGGCGGTACCGAGATGCACCGGCCGACGGCGGAGTACCGGTTCCTCGAAGCGCGACGCATCCTGAAGGCCGAGGCCAGCAAGCGCCACATGGGCCACATGCAGTTCTTCAGCGCGCAGGCGGCGTTCTATCTGGCCGAACTCGCCCAACTGGAGTTCGTCGAGCACAAGCTGACGTGGCCCACGGCCGCCGACGTCGCCGCCAAGCAGGTCGAGGCGAAGGAGGCCACGCTCGAGAGCCTGCTCGGCGACCAGCTCGAAGAGAAGTGTCAGCGCCTGCTGCGCGCGCAGTACCAGTATCTGCGCACGATCCGCGAAGGCCACCCGGGGTGGGCAGCGGCGGCGGGCTTCGGCGTCGGCAAGATGTACGAGGAGCTGCACGAAGAGATGATCGGGCTGCCCGCCCCCGACGACCTCACCGTCGAGCAGCAGGACATCTACAAGCATCTCGTGCGCAAGAAGGTGCTGATCCTGCTCGAGAAGGCCGAGAAGACCTACGCCCAGACCACCGACATGGTGGTGCGCACTGGCGCCGAAGGCGTCTGGGCCCAGAAGTCGCGCGAGGGCCTCGAGAACATCCGCAAGCGCATCCTCGACGAGTCGACGGCCCTCGCCAGCGAGGACAGCGGCGATGACGCTCCCGTCATGCCGGTGGCCGACGCCGGCCGCGCCGAGAAGGGCAAGGGGTGACCGTCGACTTCGCCCGCCGCCGCGGCCGCGTGCTCGGTGTCGATCTCGGCCTGCAGCGCACCGGGCTCGCGCTGTCCGACGAGCTCGGCCTCACCACCCGCGGCCTCGACAACCTCGTGCCCCGCAGCCGCGCCGAGGACGTCGCGTTCCTCGTGGCGCTGTGCCGCGAGCACGGCGTCGTGGACGTCGCCGTCGGCCTGCCGCTGATGCCCAGAAGCGGCGACGACTCGCCGATGGCGCGGCGGGCGCGCGGCTTCGCGGCGGCGCTCGACGACGCGCTGAAAGCCGCCGGCCTCGACGTCTTCGTGCACCTCGTCGACGAGCGCGGCACCTCGAAGGAGGCCGCGCAGCGCCTCGTGGCCAGCGACACGAAGAAGCGCCGCCGCAAGGAGCTGATCGACTCCGAGGCCGCGCGTCTGCTCACCGAGGACGTGCTGGCCCGACGACGCTGACGGCGCCGACGACGATGCTGACGGCGCCGACGACGGCGCAGCGCCTGGCTACGCGCGCCCCGGCGGTCGCCGCAGCTTGCCCAGAGCCGGCGCCGCGGTGCCGCCGTCGCGGGCGCGCGCCTGCCGCAGAGCGGCGACGAGGTCGTCGAAGCTCGGCACCGCACCGTCGCGCTCGAGCTTGCGCACGAGGACCTGCAAGTTGGCCTGCGCCTTCTGCCAGATTGGATCGAACGCCGTCGCCGACATCACCACGAGGTGGACGAGGTCCTGCGCCTTCTGACCCGCGGCGTAGATGCCTGGCTTGTAGAACACGACGTCCCACGAGTACGTCGTCGCGCGCAAGCCGTCCTGCGGGTCCTTCTGGATCTTGCCGAGCGCGGCGAAGGCCTGCTCCGACAACGTGGACACGCGGTAGTGGTCGGCATCGACGCCGCTGCCGTCGTCGATCGAGGCGACACCGCGCGACGGATCGCCGTCGTCTCCGCTGCCCGACTGCGCGTTGCCGCGGCGCCGTTCGTTGCCGTCGCGCGCGTCGCTGCCGCCGGCAGTGTCGCTGCCGTCGCCGTGGGCGCCCGCCTGCTGGTCGCCACCGCGGCCGCGCTGCTTGCCGTCGCCGCCTTCGCCGGCGTCGTCGTCGTCGGCCTCGTCGTCGAGGATGCCGCGCTCGGTGGGGTTCTTGCCGAACAGCGCGTCCTTGCGGCGTTGCTCCTCGGTGCGGGTCTGCTCGGCCTTCAGCCCACGGGCGACCTGGACCTTCGACTCCTTCGCGCGGTCGAGCTGCTGGGCAGAGTCTTCGCGGGCACTCTTCTGCGCGTCCGCCGTCGAGCCCGACTTCTGCTCGGCCTCGTTCACGCGCTTCGCTTCCCCGGCGGCGTCGGTCTTCGCCGCGTTCGTCGCCGCCTCGGCGGTGCCGCCGACGTAGCCCTTGCGGTCGGCGGTCACGCCGTGGTCGCCGCCGAGCTTGTTCAGCAGCGCGTCGAGGAAGTTCGTATCCGGCGAGCCGCTCTTCATGGCGTCGGCGCGCTGCTGCTCGCCCTGCTTCAACAAGGACGGCGCGGCGCGCTCGAAGCCGTCCTTCGAGGCCCTCTCGGTGGCCGTGGGCTCGGGCGGCGCGCCGAGGTTCTTCAACGCCTCGGCGGTGGCGCCGTCGACGCGGCCGGTGGGCGGCAGGCCGCGCGCCTGCTGGAACCCCTTGAGCGCCCCAGCCAATTGGGCCCCGAGCTCCTTGCCAGCCTGCGGTGGCGCCTGGAAGCCGGCGTCCTTCAAGCCGCCGAGCAGCGCCTTCGCCGCGTCGGCCGGGGTCTTGCCAGGCTTCACCAGACCGCCGTCCTGCAGGGCCTTGCCGACCTGCGGCGACAGCGGCGCGCTCGCCGTCGGCGGCGTCGTCGGCGATGTGTGGAGCGTGGGTTTGTTTCCGACGGTGGCCATGAGGGCAAGTATGCCCCGGCGGGCGGCGGCGCGCGACGAGAGGGGGCGCCGGCCGCCGATCGTCGCGGCCCGGGGTGGCGCGCCTCGGTCGCCCGCCGGTGGGGCGCCGCGACACGTCGATCGACGATCCGACGCGGTCACCGCATCGTCATCGACGACTGTGGGCCGGGTCGGCGGAGGCGGGAGCGCGCCGCTGTCGCCGCGGATCCTGTTGTCAGCGCGCCGTGCGCACGGCACACCGACGTTGACGCGTCGTCGCCGACGACCAGCCCCGCCCTTCCGTCCTGGAGGCGTTTCATGCGCCCGAGTCTGCTCGCCCTTCCGCTTCTCATCGTGGCCACCGCCGTCGGCTGCGATCGCTGCAACACCGAGGTGATCACGCAGCTGCCCCAGCCCACCGAGCAGCCCGACGTGTTCACCCAGAAGGGCGCGGCCCGCGTCGACGTCTTGTGGATGATCGACAACTCGGGGTCGATGGCCGCCGAGCAGGAGAAGGTCGCCACGCGCTTCGGCGAGTTCTTCAACCAGCTCATCGTCAGCGAGGTCGACTACCACATCGGCGTGATCACGTCGGACCCCACCGAGGGCGGCGTGCTGCGCGCCTACTCCGGCAGCCCTATCGAGGGCTGCACGAACTGTCGCTTCATCACGAACGACGTGCCCTGCCCGAACCCGGCGTTTGACGTCAGCGGGCTGTCGTCTGAGCAGCAGATCGAGGCCGGCCTGGCCGCCGAGTGCCCGGCGCAGCTCGTGTTCCGCAGGCTGATCAAGGTCGGCCTCAACGGCTCGTCGTTCGAAGAGGGCTTTACGCAGGTCGCCAAGGCGCTGGGCGCCGAGCGCATGGGCCCCGACGGCTTCCCCGACCGGCAGGTCCCCGCCGAGAATGCCGGCTTCCTGCGCGACGACGCGTCGCTCTACATCGTCTTTGTCTCCGACGAGGAAGAGGGCGCCAAGCAGGACGGCGCGCCGGTGCGCTACTACCAACGCCTGCTCGAGGGCCTGAAGGGCGCGGGCAACGAGAACAACGTCGCCGTGGCCGCCATCACCGGCTACCCCAACGGCTTCGGCGGACGCCCCGCAGCACCGGTCGACATCGACCGCGTCTGCCCGATCCTGCAATCGACGTTCGACCCCAACCCGGCCAACGACGACGCGCAGGCAGCCCTCGTGCAGGAGACGCTGCGCTCGTTCAACGCCAACGGCTGCATCGACGTCGAGGCCGGCGCGAACGACGACAACGCCTTCGCCGAGGTCGGCGGCCGCTACATCGAGCTGGCCTGTCGCACCGGTGGCGTCGTCGCCAACATGTGCGAGGCCGACTACTCCACCGCCCTCGACGCGCTCGGCGCCAACGCCGCCGGGCTGCTGCGCAAGTTCACCGTGTCGCTGCCGACGCGGATCAACGACGGCTCCGACTGCCAGCTCTTCGGCGTCGAGGCCGACCCGAACATCGACTGCGACGGCGACGGCGCGAAGGACGGCGCCAACGACGGGCCGATGTGTGTGCTGGCCCAGTGCGTCGGCGAGACCGAGGCCTCGCTCAAGGCCCGCGGCCGCGATTGGGAGTGGGAGGAGTCGACGTCGTCGGTGCGCTTCGCCGGCGGCTGCGTGCCGGCGCCCAGCAGCGAGGTCGTGATCACCTACGGCCTGCGCGCCGAGTCTGACCAGACGTGCGGAGGCTGACGTGAACCGCATCTTGATCTCTTGCCTGCTCGCCGTCGGCGTCGTCACGCTGTTCGACGGGTGTGCCCGCCGCGCGAACCCCACCACCGGCTGCAACTCCGACCTCGACTGCCCCGAGCACACCGCCTGCAACGAGTCGCGCGGCCTGTGCATCTGCATCGACGACGGCGCGTGCGACCCCGACGAGTTCTGCAACGTGCAGGGCGCGTGTCAGCCGCTGCTCGAGTGCACTGACAACGACGACTGCCGCAGCGCCGGGAACCCGTCGGGGATCTGCGATGTCACCACGGGCGGCTGCGTGACCCTGTCGGCGTCGCTGCAGTGCGTGCTCGACAGCCAGTGCGCCTTCGGGTCGTACTGCCAGAACAACGCCTGCGTCCCCGGCTGTCGTGACGACAGTGACTGCGCGCTCGGTGACCCTTGCATCCGCGGGACGTGCGACCCGACGCCCGGGGCGTGCTCCGCGAACAGCTACTGCGACTACGGTCAGGTGTGCGACACCAGCACCAACCGTTGCCTCGACCACGCCGCGCGCGACCAGCTCTGCGGAACGTGCGACCCGACGTCCTTGTTCGGCGGCGGCGACTGTCTGTCCGACGAGTGCCTGATCGATCCGACGGTGGCGCCGACGCCGTGCACCAATGATTCGCAGTGCGGCGGCACCGCCGTCTGCGGCGACCAACAGTGCTTGACCAACGCCGACTGCGGCGGCGGCACGTGCTCGGGCGCGTTCCCCGAGTTCGGGTTCCCCGGCACCTGCAGCAACAGGGTGTGCAAGGGCTACTTCTGCGGCGCCAACGGCTGCGACGATGCGACCAACCCCTGCCCGCGCGGGTACCGGTGCTACACGCTGCAGATCGTGTCGAACAACCAGTGCACGCCGGGCAGCGGCAGCAGCCAGTGCGGCGCCCCGCGCTTCTGCAACGGCGGTGGCGAGAACGAGCAGATCGGCTTCTGCAGCTGCGCCTCGGACAGCGACTGTCCGGCGGGGTCGGGCGCGACGTGCCAGGCTCCCGGCCCCAACGGCGCGTGCGTGATCGGGACGACCTGCGGCCCCGCCGACGGCCTCGTCTGCGAGGACCTGCAATGAGGCTCGCCGCCGCCGTCTACGTCGTCGTCGGAGCGCTCGGCTTGCTCACCGCCGCCGACTGCGGCGCGGGCGGCATCAAGACCGCCTGCACCCTCGACAGCGACTGCGAGCCCGGCGGCGAAGGCTACCTGCGCTGTGACGTCGAGCAGGGCCTGTGCCTGTGCACCGACGACCGCGGCTGCGGCGACGGCGAGGAGTGCAACGCCCTGGGCCGCTGCCAGGCCAACAGCGGCTGCAACACCAACGACGACTGCGGCGCCCGGCTGTTCTGCGACGTGACAACGTCGCAGTGTCTGGCCGTCGACGAGTGCGGCCCTGACGACGGCGAGCGCTGCTGCGTGCTCGACAGCCAGTGTGGCTTCGGCAGCGTCTGCGACACGCTGTCGCGCAAGTGCACGCCGGGCTGTCGCGACACCGCCGACTGCGTGCTTGGGGCTGCGTGCGTGCGCGGCCTCGGCCAGGTGCTCGGCCAGTGCGCCGCCGACGTCTGCTCCGGCGACAATCTCTGCAACTTCGGCCAGGTCTGCAGCTCCGACGGCGAGTGCGAGAGCGACACGCGCGGCCCCTACTGCCTCGGCTGCGCCGGGGGCGTCGCGTCCGACGACTGCGGCGAGCGCGGGAACTTCTGCCTGACCGACAGCGTCAACGGCGGCGAGTTTTGCGGCGTCGACTGCAGCGGCGGCGAGGCCTGCCCCTTCGGCTACAGCTGCAACGACGTGATCATCATCCCGCCTGCGGCGCCTTTCTGCTCTGCCGAGGTGTGCGTCCTCGACGACGACGCGACCACGGGCCGCTGCTCGCGGAACGGCGCCACCGTCTGCAGCACCGACGCCGACTGCCCCATCGGCTTCCCCGGCGGCGACTGCCCGCGGGCGCGCACCGGCAACTGCCGCATCGACCAGCTGCGGAGCTGCGAGGACAACGCCGACTGCGCCGATGGCGACGAGTGCGTGACGCAGGAGTGCCGCTTCGGCGAGGGCGACACGTTCGGCTACTGCTCGTGCACTCGGGACTCCGACTGCCCCAACGACCGCTGCGTCGACATCGACCCGACCTCGGGCATCGGCAACTGCGAGCTGTCGGGCCACGACTGCTTCAGCGACATCGACTGTGAGGCGATCATCGAGTGCATCAACGGCGGCTGCTACATCGGCCAGAACTGCGCGCCGGCCGATGGGCGGACGTGCCGCGAGCTCGTCGCCGGTCCCTGAACGACTAGCGTCCCTGAACGACTGGCGTCCCTGAACGACTGGCGTCCCTGAACGACTGGCGGCGCTGAACGACTGGCGGCGGCGGCCGCGGTGGCGGTCAGCCCGGCGGCAGCGGCTCCCGGGGCTCGTCGGCCAGCGCCGCGCGCAGTTCGGCGCGCGGCAGCGCCACCGCCACCGTCCAGTCCCCCAAGCACGGCGTGGTGCTGGTGACGTCGTCGGCGAAGGCCACGCGGAGCCCGCCGACGCACACGTAGACCTCGTCGACGGCGCGGGCCTCGACGCAGCGGCCCGGGGCGAAGCGGGGCCCGCGGGCGACGAAGACGCCATCGACGCCGAAGTCGACGGCGGCGACGACTTCATCCGCCGCGTCGACCGGCAGCAGACAGCGGTCAGTCAAGAACGAGCGGAACGCGTCGGCGTCGGAGAAGTGCAGCTCGCCGCGATACGTCGACGACGCCGCGCACTCGACGGCCAGGGGCTTCGCCACGACGGTGCGGCACGACAGGCACCCCGTCGCCGGCCCGAGAGCCCCCACCACGCCAGCGCCGCCAGCAGCGACGGCGGCGACCGCGGCCGACCAGCGCGCCAGGCGAACGAGCGGGCACTTCATGGCTCGGTGCTAGCACACGCCGACGGCAGGCGCCCCTGCGCGCCCGGGTCGACGAAGCAGCGCCCCGTCGGCGCCCCGCGCGCCGACGAGACGTCTACAGCTCGCCGCGCTTGGCCTTCTGGATCCACGCCACGATCTCGCCTTCAGCGACGTCGAGGGCCTTCTGCCTGAACATGCGCAGCAGCAGCGGGACCTCCATCTCCATGTCGATGCGGTCGGCAAGGATCGAGAAGGCGCCCTTGAGCGTGACGCCTTTGGCCGCGAACGACACCTCGGCCTCGGTGTCGCTCGTCCACGTGACCTTCGGATCGTACTCGGCGAAGCGCGTCGCATACTCCTGCAGCGCCGCGTCGGCCGCCTTGCGCGCCAGCTCGAGGGAGAGGTCGTGGGTCACGGTGTGCCTCATGGGCACAAGCTACCGGGGAGCCTCGACGCCCACCAAGGCACCGCGGCGCGCTTGACCGTTGTCGTCACGCGCACCACCGTCCTCGGGTGGCCACCCGTCGCAGCCCGGGTTCGACGACGACGCCGCGGGCCGCCGCGCCGCAACCCGTGGCCCACCCCATCGCGCTGGTGCGCACCCGGCTCGTGCAAGCGGGCCTCGAGCGCCTGCTGCTGCAGCCGGTGCTCGACGTCGTCCCGCGCCTGGTGCCGCACTCGCGGCGCGGGGCCCGGCTCGCCGAGCGCCTGGGCGCCGACCGGCCGGCGCTGACCCTGGGCAGCGCGTTGGCCGAGCTGTCGGCGGGTGCGGCGCCGTCGGCGAGCCCGCGCGCGCGCACGGCCGGCGCGGTGCCCGCCGCGCTGCTCGACCGGCTCGCCTACGCGCTGCACCAGCTCATCGACCGCGAGGGCCGCCGGACGATGACAACGGTGACCTTCGACGCCGCCGCCGTGCCCGGGCCGCCGCCGCCCGAGCTGCGCGCCCTCGACGACGCGCTGGTGGATCTTGCCGCGCGGCTGCGACCGCAGGTCGACGACGCGGCGCTGGCCATGGCCCGACGACGACGCAGCCGCGTCACGCTCGACGACGGCCCCCCGGCCGGGTTCTTCTACACCGAGGATCCGGGCACGGTGCCCCCGGGCATGCTGCTCGTCGTCGACGACCCCACGGGCCGGCCGGTCCACTTCGTCGGCGTGCGGGGGCCGCTGCTGTCGACGGCGAGCCAGCTGCAGGCGGTGGAACGCATCCTCGACCTCGTGCGCGAGCCGCTGTTCGACGAGGGTCCGCGCGTGCGGCGCCTGGCCGGCGGCCGCTTCGGCGCGCTGCTGGCGGCGCTGGACGAGCTCGTCGTCGTCGACGAGGAGCGCCCGCGGCTGTGCTGGCGCGTCGGCGCCGACGGCGCGTCGCTGCGGCCCTTCATCCGCCCTGACGTCCGCAGTGACGCTCTTGCAGGGCACGGGTCGTCTTCGTCGCCGCCGCCGGCGACGGCGACAACCCGCCGCATCGAGGAGTGGGTGCGCGCCGCGCCGATGGCCACCGAGCAGGACCGCGTCATCGCCAACGTCCTCGGCAGCCGCGAGCGCTTCGACGGCGTCGTCGCCCGCGCCTTGGTCGGCCACCCATTCGTCGAGCTGCCCGAGGGGCGCCCACTGCGCGTCGGCGAGCTGGCGCCCACTGTCGACGTCGACGCCGACGGTCGGATTCAGCTGCGCGCCACCGGGCTGCCCATCGACGCCGCGGCGCTCGGCGAGGACGGCGCCGCCGTCGTTGTCGATCGCGAGCATGGACGGCTGCTGGCCGTCGTCGTGCAGGACGCCGCCCAGCGCGCACTGGCCCGCGCGGTGGCGCGCCTCTCCGACGCCCCGCTGCCGGCCGCCGTCCGCGGCGACGTCGTCGCGCGGCTGAAGCGTAGCCGGCTCGATGTCACCCTGCCCGCCGGACTGCGCGGCGACGAGCTGCCCGCCGAAGCACGTCTGGTCGTCAAGGCCGCGTTCTCACGGCTGCCCGACGGTCGGCCCGCCGGCGCGCACTTCGTCGTTGTCGCGCGGCCGCTGGGCCGGGGCGCGACGTTCGTGCCGGGAGAAGGACCGGCGCACGTCTTCAGCCACGACGACGACAGCCGCGCGGTGTGGTGCTCGCGCGATCGCGACGACGAGCGCCGCCGGGCAGCCGCGCTGCTTTCGGCCTGCGGCACGGGCCCCGACGACGTCGACGGTCCGTTCTCATTCACCGCCCTCGACCCCTCGCGAGCCCTCGCTGTCGCGGCGCGGCTCATGAGCCGCAGCGATGTCGTCCTCGCCATCGCCGATGGCGGCCCCCGCGTGCAGCGCGTCACCGCGGCGGCGCTGCGCGTCCAGTGCGCCCGGCGTACCGACTGGCTCGACGTCTCTGGCGAGGTGGTGCTGCCCGACGGCGTGCGCGCTGACGTCGCCGCACTGCTGGCCGCCCTGCGCGCCGGGCGCCGCTACGTCGTGCTCGGCCCCGACATCATCGCCGCCGTCGACGACGATGTCGCCGCCGCCCTCGGGGCGGTCGCGGACTTCCTGCATGACCACGACGGGGGCCCGCGGGTCGCCCGCGGCGCGGCGCTCGTCGTTGACGACGCGCTGAGGGCGCTGCGCGACGCTGGCGCGACGGTCGAGGCCGCCGCTCCCGGCGCCGACGTCGAGCGCGCGCTTGGCCCTGCGCTCGAAGACGCGCTGCGGGACGCCCGCGCCGCCACTGGCGACCCGCCGGCGGCGATCGCCGTGTCGCTGCGGCCCTACCAGCGGGACGGTCTGCGCTTCCTGCGTCGCCTGACGGCGCTCGGCACCGGCGGCGTGCTCGCTGACGACATGGGGCTCGGCAAGACGCTGACGATGCTCTGCCTGCTCGCCGAGCGCGCGCCGCTCGGCCCGCAGCTGGTCGTGGCGCCGACGTCGCTGGCGTTCCACTGGGCCGCCGAGTGCGCACGCTTCAGCGGCGCGGCGCTGCAGCCCGTGCTCCTGCACGACGCCAGCTCTGCCGATGAGCGACTGCAGCGGGTCGCGCGGGCCGGGCCGGGCGCGCTCGTGATCGCGTCCTACGGGCTCGTGACCCGCGATGTCGTCGACGCGCGCCTGCATGGCGCCCGCTTCGCCACCCTCGTCCTCGACGAGGCGCAGGCGGCGAAGAACGCGTCGACGGCGCGGGCGCAGGCACTGCGACGGCTGCGCGCCGACGTGCGCTTCGCGCTGACCGGCACGCCCATAGAGAACCACACCGGCGAGCTCTGGGGCATCCTCGACATCGTCGCCCCCGGGCTGTTCGGCACGTTCCCGCAATGGAAGGCGCGCTTCGCCGAGCCCATCGAGAAGGACGACGACGACGATCGCAAGGCGCGCCTCGCCCGGGCCCTGCGACCATTCCTGCTGCGCCGTACAAAGGCCGCCGTGGCCAAAGAGCTGCCGCCGCGCACCGACGTAGTGCAGCGCCTTCAGCCCGCGGTGGACGAGGCCGCCGCCTACGAGCGGCTGCGCACCGCCCTGATCCTCGACCTGCAGCAGAGCCGCGGCGACGGCGACGACGGCGGCGCCCGCACGCTCACCGCGGGCGAGCAGCGCGTGCAGCTGCTCGCCGCGCTGACCCGGCTGCGCCTGTGCGCCTGCCACCCGGGCTTCGTCGACGACATCGACGACGGGCAGGCGCTCCCGCCGGCGACGAAGCAGAAGGCGCTGGTCGAGCTCGTGCGCCAGCTCGCCAGCGCCGGACACCGCGCGCTGGTGTTCTCGCAGTTCGTACGGCACCTGCGCGTCGCTGAGCGGGCGCTCTCGACGGCCGGCCTGCGCGCGCAGGTGCTGACCGGACAGACGCCGGCGCTGCAGCGGCGCGCGCTCGTCGAGCGCTTCCAGGCCGACGACGGCGCGGTGGACGCGTTCCTGATCAGCCTGAAGGCCGGCGGCTTCGGCCTGAACCTGACGCGCGCCAACTACGTCGTGCACCTCGACCCATGGTGGAACCCCGCCGTCGAGGACCAGGCCAGCGACCGCACCCACCGCATCGGTCAGCGCCTGCCGGTGACCGTCGTGCGCCTCGTCGTCGGCGACACCATCGAGGAGTCGATCCTCGCGCTGCACGCCAGCAAGCGCGCTCTCGCCGACGCTGTGCTCGCCGGCACCGACGCCGGCGGCGCGCTGTCGATGGACGAGCTTCGCGCACTGCTGACGACCTCGCGACGACACGTCGACCACGACGCGATCGAGCTCGCTGCCGTCGACTGATGCACCGCGCGGTCAACGAGCGCGCTGCTTCGTCGCCGGCTACGCCTTCCGGACCGCCTTCCGGACCGCCTTCCGGACCGCCTTCCGGGCCGCCTGCG
>VGSZ01000142.1 GCA_016874845.1 Deltaproteobacteria bacterium | reverse complement strand
GCTTCAAGAGCATGGCATAGCCGCGCTCCTTGCCCACGACGTCGACGACGCTCGTCGGGCCATCGACGCGGGTGACGCCAGGGATTGCCGCGATCGTCTGCTGCAGGTCATGCAGCACGTCGAGATGGGCCCGCGCCACCGCAGGGTCGAGGACGTCGCCGTCGGTGAAGGTGACGATCACGTCGTGGGCCGACAGCTGGTGCGGCAGGAACTCGGTGTTCAACAGGTCCATCGCCGCGCGAGCGTCGTCGCCCGCAGGCAGGATGCGGTGGTCGGGCACCGACGCCTCGAAGCGCGCAAACGGCACGCCCAACGTCACCATACCGGTGACGACGACGACGGTCACGAGGATGGGCCGGCGCATCACCGCCTGCGACACCGTGAACCAGAACCCCGAGCCCTCGCTCGGCGGCCGCGGCGGGAACAGCGGCACGCGCAGCGCGTCAACCTTCGGTCCGAGCAGCGCGAGCATCGCCGGCAGCAGCGTCATCGCCATCAGCAGCGACCCGGCGACAACGGCGAGGCTGCCCCAGGCGACGCTGCGCAGGAGCATCTGGGGAAACGCGAACAGGCCGCACGCCGAGGCGAGCACCGTCAGGCCCGAGAACGCCACCGCACGGCCGGTGGTGCTCATCGTGGCGACAACCGCGCTCTCCACGTCGCGGCCGGCGTGCAGCTCCTCGCGAAAGCGGGCGACGACGAACAACGAGTAGTCGATGGCGAGGCCGAGCCCGAGGATCGAGATGGTGTTGGCGGCGAAGATCGACACGTCGACCACGGTGATCAGCGCCCGCATCGCGACCATCGCGAACGCCACCGAGCACGCCCCGAGCAGCAGCGGCAGCGACGCCGACGCCAGCGACTGGAAAATCACGACGAGCAGCACTGCCGTCAGCGGGAACGCCAGCAGCTCGGCATTGCGCAGGTCGCGCTCGATGGTGCGGTAGACGGCCTGGTTGGTCGGCGCGATGCCGCCGAAGGCCACCTGCAGTCCGGCCATCTCGCGCACCGGCTGCTCGAGCAGTGGCCGCAGCCGCCCGTAGGTGTCGAACATCGCCTGATCGTCGCCCCGCAGGCTGACGGCCACGAACGTCCGTCGCCGATCCTTCGAGACGAAGATGTCGCCGCCGGCGTCCCACATCGATCGCACGGCGACGACATCGACGTCCTTCTTCACCGCCTCGAGGGCCGGCAGCACCGCAGCCAGCACCTCGACGTCGTCCACGGTGCCCGACGCGACGGTGTAGATGGCCACGACGTCACCGGAGCCGATCTTCATCTGCTCGACCATCAAGCCGCGGACCCGCCAACTCTCGGCCGACGGGTCGTCAAAGCCGCCGGCGCGCAGCATGGGCAGCACCCCGCGCGAGAACCACGCGCCGAGCGGGATCAACAACGCGTAGACAGCGACGATCGCGACCCGGTGGCGAAACGCGAAGCGACCGAAGGCAGCGAACATGGTGGCAAACCTAGCAGGGTGATGGCGTCGACCCTAAAACGCCGGCGTTCAGCGCTGCGTGCCGTCATCGGAAGCCGACGTCGTCACCGGGCGCGACGCGGACGGCAGCGCGGTCGACGGCGACGCCGGGTCGGTGTTGTTGCTGTCGTCGCCATCGGTGTTGGCTTCCTTGCTGACACCTTCGTCGCCGTGCTCGTCATCGCCATCGTCGCGCACGGGGCGGACGGGCGGCTCGACCCGGGGTGGGACAGCTGGCGCCGATGGCCCGGCCGAAGCAGGCGGCGGTGGGCGCGTGCAAGCGGCTTCGGCTTCGGGCGCGAACGTTGGCTGGCCCGCGCACAAGGCGACGAACGCGGCGTCCGCGGCACGACGAATGAGCGCGCTCGGCGCCTGCAGCGCCGCCGCGGCCTGGGGCGCGTCGAAGACGACACCGACGTCCACGAGCTCGATCAGGGCGGCGGCCCGCGCCTTGTCATCCATGGCGCCGCTCTCGAGGGCCGCGAGGGCGCGCGCGCGGCGTTCCCCGCGCGCCGCCGCCCGCAGGCTCAGCGACGTGGACGAAGGCGCGTGGCCGTCGCGCGGGTCGGCAACGACGGCGTCCTCGGGGCGGACGTCGAAGGTGACGGCGCGCAGCGCGGCGTCACAGGCCTCTCCCAGCGCGGCAGCGACGTCGTCGCGGGCGATCAGCGGGTTGCGTCCGCCGCGCGCGCGCACGGCAGCGGCGACCGCCGCGAGTTCGACCGCCGAGACGTTGCGGACCGGTACGGCGCGCACCGCTTCGCCCTCGGCGTCCGCGACGACGGTGTCGTCCACAAGCACGCGCAGGCGGCATGTCGCCTGGTGACGATGGACGTCGCGCCCGACGGTGACCCCGGCACGCGCCCGCACGACCTCGATCCGGCCGGCGCGAACGACGGGCGCCGCCGACGCCGGCCTCGCCTGCAGCGCCGCAAGCGACGACCGCAGCCGCGCGCTGAGGGCCGCCTCGACGACCGCCAGCTCGTCATCGCCAAGCGCGTCACGCCCCGCTGCGATCCGCAGCGTCGCTGGAGGCGTCGGCAGCACCGCCCCGTCGCGCAGCGCCCCCGCCCGCGACACGACGCGTACCCGCGTCTCCGTGGTCGCGCAGCCGCTCGTGGGCAGGGTCGCGACGATCGCGGCAGCGAGCAGGAGCGCGCGGCCAGAACGGTGGTCGCCGCGCGCACCGTGGCCCAAGGTGGTACGGCTGTCGTTCGTCATGACCGCTCCGGCACTCCATCGCTCGACGTGGCGCTTCGTCGTCGCCTATCACGGCGCGCGCTTCGGCGGGTGGCAACGGCAGGACAACGCCCGCACGGTGCAGCAGGTGCTCGAAGAGACCCTGACCGCGCTGTCGCCGGAGCCGGTGCGCGTGCGCGCCGCTGGGCGCACCGACAGCGGCGTGCACGCTCGCGGGCAGCTCGTCTCGGCGACGTTTCGCACCCGCGTGCCGCCCGGGAAGATGGTGCTGGCGGCCGGCGCGCACCTGCCCGACGACGTAGCCATCGTCCGCGCCGACGTCGTCGATGACGGCTTCGACGCTCGCCGTGACAGCATCGCCAAGCGCTACGTGTACCGGCTGCACAACCACGCGGCGCGCGACCCCCTCGATGGCGACCAGCGCTGGCACGTCCGCGGGGCCCTGGACGTCGCGGCGATGCGTGTCGCCGCCAGCGCCCTCGTCGGTGAGCACGACTTCGAGGCCTTCCGCGCCGCCGACTGCCAGGCCGCCCACGCGCGGCGCTACCTGTGGCGCGTCGACGTCGACGACCAGCGACCGCTCGTGACCATCGACGTGCGCGGCAACGCCTTTTGCAAGAATCAGGTGCGCATCATCGCCGGCACGCTGGTCGATGTCGGCCGCGGCCGCCTCCCCGCCGCGGCGGTGGCGGCGATCCTCGCCGCGCGGGATCGTCGACAGGCTGGCGTCACCGCGCCAGCCCAGGGGCTGACCCTCGAAGAGGTCTATCTGGCCGACGACGCCGCGCGCGCCGGCATCCCGGCCGACGCGCGCTTCCCGGGCTGGCCGCCCGGCTCGCACGCCGGCGGCGGCGACCGCGGCGACGACGACGACGACTCCGTCGACGCGCCCGGTTGAGCGCGCGCAGCGAGCGTCAGTCGAGCACGATCTCGCGGCTCACCTGCGCGCCGGCCGCGACGTCGACGGTGAAGGTCTGTTCGGCGCCCGGCGCGCGCACAGTGACCTTGTGAGGCCCCGGCTTGACGTCGAGCCGCAGCGGCGTCTTCTGCGGCGCGCGCTTGCCGTCGACGAAGACGTCGGCGCCCGGCGGACGCGACGACAGCACCAGCCGGCCGAGGTTGCGCGCTGGCGGCTCGGGGGCGGCGGCGCTGGCGGCCTCCCTCTCGGCCACCAGGTCAGCCGTCGGTCGCTCGTCCAGCGTCACGTCGACGGTGAGCGCCTGCCCCGGCTGGGCACGCACCTTCACCGTCCTCGGCGCGAAGAACGGGTGCGTGGCCGTGATCACCAGATCCTGATCGGGCTTCACCGTGCCGCCGATCCGCCACGGCTCGCCATTGACCGTCACCTCGGCATCGCGGGGCACGACACGCAGCAGGAGCGGCATCGGGATCGGTACCAGCGTCACCAGCAGCCGCGGCGCGTCACTGTCGATCAACACGGGGCGCCGCTGCGGCTCGTAGCCTTCGGCCTCGAACAGCAGGTCGACTACGTCACCGCGCGACACGCGGAAGCGCGCCGGCGTCACGTAGCGGGGCTCGGGGCGATACGCGAGGGCGATGCGCGCCGAGGCCGGCACGACCTCGACAACGAGCTCGAGCGGACCGTTGCCTGCGGAGGGCGCCGCCGCGGGCGCGGCCGGGGGCGCGGGCACCGCCAGCGGCGGGGGCGACGATGCCGCCATCGACGCCGGTGTCGTCGGCGACGGCGGCGGCACTGCGTGACCTGACGGCCCGGCGGGCAACGCGACAGCGACGGGCAGCTGGCGGGGGCGCATGGCCACCCGCACGAGCGCCACGACGACGAACAGCGTGAGCAGTCCAACGAGGACGCCGACGAGGACCGGCGTAACACGAAGGCCAGCCCGCGTCGGTCGCCTGACGGCGATCGCCGGTCCGGCTTCGGCACCTGCCCCCGGGATCGGGCGGAGCTGCGTACGGGTGACCTCGTGGTCGTCGCCATCGTCGAGCAGCGGGCGCGGTCTCTCAACGACGCGGGCGCGCGACGCGACCGCCGCGGGGGCCGGCTCGTCGTCCGCGGCAGAGGCGGCATCGAAGTGGCGCCGCATCAGTCGCGCGATCTGCTGCGGGCTGAACGACGGATCGCGGGCGTACAGATAGGCGCGCAGCGCGGCGCCGAATTCGCCGGCGTCCTTGTAGCGCTTGCGCCGATCCTTCTGCGTCGCCGTGGCGACGATCGCCATGAGTTCGCGGTCAGCGAGCCCCTCGCTCGCCAGATCGGGCGTCGGTTCCTCGAGGATGGCGTCGATGACGTCGAGGTCGCTGGCCTGCGGGTAGCGCGCGCGCATCGCGAGCAGCTCCCACAGCATCGTGCCCGCGGCGAACAGGTCGACGCGGTGGTCGATGCCCCCCACGCCCGCCAAGCTCGGCTTGATCTGCTCGGGCGCCATGTAGCGCAGCTTGCCCTTGACCTGGCTGCCCTGCGTGGCTTCGAGCCGGTCGCGCGCGCGCGCGATGCCGAAGTCGATGACCTTCACCTGCCCGCTCAGCGACAGCAGCACGTTCTGCGGGCTGATGTCGCGGTGGATGATCCTCGCCGGCCGCCCATCGTCGTCCTGCTCGGAGTGCGCCGCGTGCAGACCGTCGAGCACACCGATGACGACGGCGCAGGCGACCAGCGGCTCGAGCGTGTTGCCCGCCTTTCGCACGCGCCGCACGAGTCGGCTGAGCGCGTGGCCGTCGACGTACTCCATGACGATGAAGTGACTGCCTGACTCCTCGTCGACGTCGAATTCGAGCACCTGCACCACATTGGGGTGGTTGAGGCGGACCGAGATGCGCGCCTCGTCGACGAGCATGTTGACGACCTGCTTGTTCGACGAGAACTGCGGCAGGATCCGCTTGATCGCGACCTGCTTTTCGAAGCCGTGAGCACCGGTGGCACGGGCAAGGAACACCTCGCCCATGCCACCCTTTCCGAGCCGGCGCACCAGCGTGTAGCGCCCGAGGCGCGCCCCCTCGATGGTGTTGTCGTCGGCCACGGCCCATGTTCGCGTCGACCTCGCTGCTATTTCAAGCGGCGCGGCGACCGCTCAGGCGCGCCGGGGGTCGACCGCGCCGACCACAGACGGCAATCTTGCCCCCGTGCGTGTCGCGCTGCGCCCTGCTCCGTTGTCGCTCGTCGCAGCGAGCCCGCTGGTCGTGGCGCTGACCGTGGCGCTCGTCTTGCTTGCCAGCGGCGCGTCCGCCGCGAGCCCCGCGCGCGGGCGGAACGACGACCACCGCGCGCGGGGCGCCGGCGACGAACGCGCCGCGGCCGCCGCCGTCCCGGTGTACGCCGGCCTCGCGGTCCGCGGCGGCGTGGTGCCGGCGCTGGCGACGGCGATCGGCGAGGACCTGCGGCGTCAATTCGCCGCGCGGGGTGCGCGGGTGATCGTGCAGGCCGAGCGGCAGACCGTCGTCGAGCGGCAGACGCGCGACCTCGGCCAGATGGACGCCCAGCTCGATGACGCCGCCCGCGCCCTCGCCGACAGTGACGTCGCCGCGGCCCGCGCCTTGATCGGGGAAGGCCTGGCCATCTTCGAAGAGGCCTTGGCGTTCTCCGAGGACGACGCCACCTGGGCCCGCTACCGCGAGGCGCTGCTGCTGCTGGCCACGGTCGCCGCCGCCGACCACGACGATCAGGGCGCCGACGCGGCGCTGCTGCAGCTGCTCGCTGTCGATCCCAACTGGAAGCCACGACGGGGTGCGCTGCCCGCCGCGCTGGTGCAGCGCTTCGAATTCGTGCGCGACGAGGCGCGGGCGACGCCGCCGGCGCCCCTCGAGGTCAAGAGCCGTCCACCTGACGCTCATGTCCTCGTCGACGGCCGACGGGCCGGTCGCGCGCCGGTGGCCGTCGAGGTGATCCCGGGCGTGCACTACGTACTGGTCGAGCACGACAGCCGCATCGCTCGCGAGCGCGTCGTCGTCACCGCAGCGGGTGGCCGGGTCACTGCGCGCCTGGGCTCGCCCGAGATGGAGGCCGCCGCCGCGCTGGTGCGGCGGCTGCGGGCGCCGGCGACGACCAAGAAGGAACTGGTCGAGGCCGCATGGGACGTCGCCGACACCACGCTGTGCGCCGTCGTTGTGCCATGGGGCAAGGCGGCGCAGGTCTTTATAGGTCGCCTACGCGAGGGGTCGCTCGACATCGTCGTCGGCGCGACCGTACCCGCCGCTGAGGCGTCACGCGAGCAGGCGGTGTTCGACGTCGTCGAGGCGGCGCTGTCGCGCCCAGGCGACACCTGGGTCGCGGTGAAGAGCGCCCCCGCGGGCGACGCGGCGAAGCTGCGCGAGTCATTGCTGCAGGGTCAGGGCGACATCGGCGCGGCGGCCGTGGTCGCCGATCTGGGCGCGCCGTTTCCGACCTCGATGGTCGTGGGCGGGATCGTCGGCGGCGTGGTGCTCGTCGGTGGGGCTGCGCTCGCGGTCATCGCCTACCTCGGCGCCGAGGACGAGAAGTCCCGTGGCTTTCGCTATCGCCTCGACGGCAGCGGACTGGAGTAGCCGGATGCATCCCCCGCGGCACCCACGTTCGACGTTGCGATCGTTGGTCGTGGCCTTCGGGCTCGGCGGCGCGACCATCCTCGGCGCGTGCGGCGAGGCGCCGGTGTCGCTGCTGCTCGTCTCCGCGGACGACTTGACGGTGGCGCCCGAGTTCCTGCGTCTGGTGTTCCGCCCGCAGGGCGAAGACCTCGTCGAGACCGAGATCTTCTCGCGCATCGCCCTACCCGACAACGCGTTCGTCGCGGTGAAGCCGGGGCTCGTGTTCTCGGTCGATGTGATCGGCTGCACCGACAACAAGCGTGACGCCTGCGCGACCGAAGACACGTTCAATGCGCGCGGCTGCCGCGGTGCGCTCGTGCGGGGAAAGAACGACCCGCTCGAGATCACCGTCGAGCTCCACGGCGCGCTCGAGGGCAACGCGCTCTGCCCCGTCGAGGATCCAGCGAACTGACGCCCTCAGGGCGACGGGCGCAGCAGCAGGGCGAGCAGCCCGACGGCGAGGACGGCGCAGACCACGACTGCCACATTCCTGTCCCTCAGTGCCCGCGCCGCGGCGGGCGGCGACAGCGTCACGAGCAGCTCGGTCTCGACCCGGGGGAACGGATTGGAGAGCTCGCTGTCTCGCGAGGGTGACGCGGGGGCCTGAAGCTGTTCGCCCGGCCCCACTGCCTTCGCCGCCGTCACTGCCGTCACTGCCGGCAGCGACGGGTCACTGGCGCGCGTACGCGGGGGGCCAACCGACGGCCCAGCGACGGCGGACGCCGCGAGCGCCGGCCGCACGGGCACCACCGCCGCGCTCGTCAAGACCGCCGACGAGGCCGGCGCCGACGCTGACGAAGGCGACGCCGCGAGGGGAGCCACGCCCCCCGAAGAGCCCGACGACGCCCCCGGCGGCGCGAACGACGCGAACGACGGACACAAGGCGTCGTCGGCGTCGCCCGGGCCGACGACGGATCCCCCCGTCCCCGGCTCGAGCCGCTCGACGATCGCGTCGAGGCGTCCGCGCACCTCGCGCATCGTCTGCGGCCGCCGCGACGGCTCGCGCTCGAGGCACTGCAGCACGAGGTCGTCGAGGGCGCGGGGAACGACGACGCCAACGACATCGGCTGGGCGCGGCGGGATCGGGGCCTCCTTCAGCGGCAGTGGCAGCTTCTGGCCGCCGGCGCGTCGAGGAACAGCGTGAGCTCCCTGTCGGCGCCGAGCCACGCCGCGAGCGTCAACGCGGCGCCGTTCTTCGTCAGCCACGCTGGGTCGACGCGCACCGTGCCGAGGGTGTCGCCATCGAGGCTGGTCGCATCGACGGCCTCGTAGAAGCCGATGAGCAGCGTGCGGTCCGACGGCGGCCGGGGCAGCGACAGGCGCCGCACCGTCGACACCGGCGTGTTGGCGGGCACGAGCTCGAGCCCGGGCGCCGCCAGAGAAGGCGTCGCCGACGCTGGCGATCACCTTGACCACGCCCGACACCAGCGCCATCAGCGTCGCGTCGAAGGTGCCGCCCCCGAGGTCGAAGACGAGGATGGTGCGGTCGACGCCAGTACATCGACGCCGC
Organism: Deltaproteobacteria bacterium; assembly: GCA_016874845.1. Classification (GTDB taxonomy): domain Bacteria; phylum Myxococcota; class UBA727; order UBA727; family VGSZ01; genus VGSZ01. The sequence goes on along the minus strand of VGSZ01000142.1, from coordinate 4,067 downwards.
CGTCGCCTCGTTCACCATGCCCTTGACGCGCACGCCCGCGCGGCGTGCCGCCTGACGCCGCACCGCGCGTTGCGCGAAGCCGTAGTGCGCCGGCGCGGTGAGCACGACCTCCTCGGTCTTCTCGCCGACGTTGGCCGCCGCGAGTTCCAACTCCCGCTGCAACACGTCGACAGCGACGTCTTCGAGGGGCTGCTCCTCGTCGCGGACCTGCACCGCGCAGCGGCCGCGGTCGCCTCCGACGATCGCGTAGGCGAAGGCATCCTTGTGCTGATGCACGAACGGCGAGGCGTACCGCCGACCGAGGAACCGCTTGACGCCAAAGACAGTGTTGTTCGGATCGTCGACAATCTGCTGCCGCGCCGGGTGCCCCACCAGCGCGTGGCCGCACGGCCCGTACCTCGCCACCGACGGCAAAAACGACGAGCCTTCACGCACGGCGCACACGTGCACCTCGCCCCTCGCGTCCACCCACGCCGCCGCGGAGTTGCTGGTGCCGACGTCGATGCCAAGCACCGGTGTGATCGGGGCAACGCCAGCGGGCCGCTGAAAATTGCCCTCACCCGGCTTCTTTCAGCGGCCTGCGCGATCGAGCTCGCTCTCGCACTAGACGAGAGCGAGGAACACCGAACAGGGTCGTCACGAGCGGATCGCGCCCACCCCCGGGCGCACCAGGCCGGGCGGTACGACGGCGTCAGTAATTCAGATCGAGCACGACCGCCGGCTCGGCCTGCACGACGGGACGCACGAACGGCAAGGGCGTCACCCAGACCGCGTCGACGCTGACCGAGCAGGCCCCCCCCACCTGCACCGTGGGAAAAAGCGGCGCCGCGCCGAAGGGTGGGTCGATGTCTTTGAGCTCCGCAAACACGACGTCGTCTACGACGAGGCGCACGCGTGATCCGTCGACAACGATGGTGAAGCGGTGCTCGGCGCCGGGGGCCTCGGCGAACCGCCGCGGCGGATCGGCTGGCTGGGCCGGCTGCGTCGGGCTGGCGATCACGTCGGCGGTGGTCTGCAGATCATCGCCCAGGAAGAAGCCCGCCGACGGCGAGACGAACGGCGACGTCCCCGACGACGTGAAGCCAAGGAACACCTGATCGCAGGTCACGCCATTTATCCGCGCCCGGAACGTCACCGACGACGGCGAGCCGGTCTGGACGCGCCAGATCACGGTGGTGTTGTCGACGACCTCGACCTTGCCGTCACCGGGCACGAGGGCGGCGGCGCCGGGCGCATCGACGAAGCGGGTGTCGTCGCCCTCGACGGGAAAGGCGTCGCAGTCGTCGAAGAGCGCGAACGCGCTCGTCGGGTCCTCGAGCACGCGGACGCCCCCCTCGCGGGTGCGGTGCTCGAGCCAGGCCAGCGCGTCCCGCGCGCCGGCGGCCAGCGGTCGCGACAACGGGATCCACACATCGAAGCGATCGCGGAACAGGTCGCGGTACACGCCGACGACGCGCCACTCGGCTGCGCCGGGATCGAAGTCGACGAAGCGGGCGTCGGGCCGGATCTCCTCAAGCGGAATGACGCCGTCGGGTCCGCCGAAGCGCACCGGGACCGCCGTGCCCGCAGGGAGCTCAACGTCGGCGCGGTTTTCGACGGCGAGCAGCCGCCGCTCGATGAACTCCTCGTCGTGCCACGGCGGCGGCGCGCACAGGCCGACGTTCGCCGCGCAGGACCGCCCGGGCGCACACTCGCTGTCCCTCGTGCAGGCGGTGTAGCCGTCGTCCTCGATGGCCGGCAGGAACAGGCACCCCGGGGCCGCCAGCGCGAGGGCGACGCCGACGACGGCAGGCCACGGCGGTCGACGGCAGCAGGGTCCCGCAGTCCTCGCGTCAGTCATCGCGCCTCCTCTGCGTTCGGCGTCGACGTCATCCACAGCGCGACGCCGCCAGCGGCCGCGGCCACACCGACGCCGTAGAGCACGTCAGCGACGACCGCCAATGTCGTACCGCGCGTGACCAGCTCCTCGTCGCGCGGAAAGACCAGCTGTCGATCGGCGGCACGCTGCTCGACAGCGAGGCTGTCGAGCAGAGAGAACATGCCGCAGACGGCGCCGCCGAGGAGCAGGGCACCGCCCGAGGCCAGCGACACCATCGCCGCGAGCGGTGGTCCGCCGGCGTTCGCCGTCGACGCCGCGGCGCCCTCCGCGAGCGCCGCCGTCGAGACGACCGGCAGCAGGACGACCTTCAGCTCGACCTGCTCGCCATGACGCACGTCCACGTCGCGGGTGAAGGGATCGTAGGCCGTGCCGTTTTTCGACTCGGGGCGGGTGACGCGCAGCGCGCGCTGGCCCTCGCGCAGCCGCTCGACCACGAGCCCGCCCTGCGTGGGGACGGCGCCGCGCCGACGGCCGTCGACCTCGACGACGTCGCCCGGCTGCCCGAGCACCACCACGCTGCCGCGCAGCGTGTCCTCGGCGAAGGCCTCGCGCACCAGCCGATCGAGGCGCGCGGCGTCGGCAACGCTGCCGTCGAGCGTCGCCGAGAACCGGGCGTGCGACGGGGCGACCACCAGGGTCACCTGCAGTCCCCCCTCGACAGCGGCGACGGCGCCGAGCCGGTCGGCGCCGCGTACCCTGGCGACGTCCTCGTAGCAGGCGTCCGTGTCGGCACAGCGCCGCAGTACGCCGTCGTCAGCCTTCGTGGACGGCAAGAGCCGGGCCGCGGCTTCGCGCACCAGCGCGTCGACAGCCGTGCGTACCTGCGCGGTCACGCCCCGGGCCTGCCTCGTCGACACCGTGCCCCGCGGCGTGAGGGGCAGGACCGTGACCGCGCGACGCTCGATCGCGACGTCGTCGGCGGCGTCGCCCGTGGCGTCGTCTTCGTCGCCCGCGTCAGGCGAGCGCGCCGCGGCGCTCGTCGCGGGGACCGCGGGCGACGCCATCGCCTTTTCAGCGCGCGCCTCACCGCCGACGCCGAGCGTCAGCATCGCACCGAACCCGAGCACACGAGCCGACCACCACATCGCTCAATCCTCGCCGGAGAAGAGGTCCCAGCGCAGCTTGCCCGACGACGCGTCGAACACGGAGGTCGCCAGTGCACCGCCGCCGACGAGCGCCGCGAGGCCAAGCAGCGAGCCGCCCGTCCACCACAGCGCCGTCTGGCGCATCACGTCATCGGGGCGCGGCGTCGCGCTCGTCGTCAGCAACGCCCCGGCCACCACGCCGCCCCCGGCGATCCCGAGTACGCCGGCGACGACGCCCAGCTCGGCAGGCAGCGCGTCGGGCGCGTGCATGGTGGCGGCCGGCGGCGGCGGGGGCTCGTCAGCCGCGATCCGTGGCGGCTCGCTCGCCGGGCTTGCACAGGCCAGCGTCCCGCCGGGCGCCGCGACGGCGTCGAACACGCGCGCGCAGTCCGGCGCGTCGGCCGCATCGGCGACCGACGGCGGTGGTCTGGCGATCAGCGCAACGACGACAGCGAAGGCGGCGGTCACGAGGCTCCGTCCTGCTGCGGCAGCGTCGCGCGGCGCGCCGCCAGCGGTTCCACGCGACGACCTTGTCCGAATTCGTCGACGCCGTCGAGGGCGCCAGCCGGAATCACAGCCGGCGTCGCCCTTCCTCCGCGGCCTCGGCAAGCACGGCGGCCCACGCCTGCGCTGGCCCGTCCCAGCTGACGTCGACAGCGAGCAGCCGTTGTCGTACGGCGAGCAGGTCGCCGCGTCGCCCGAGGTCGCCGACGCGCTCCACCGCGTCGACGAGCGCAGCCACCGACAACGGCGCGAACAGCACGCCGGTGCCGCCGGCGCGGGGATCGCGGCGGTCGTCGGCATCGTCGTCGGCATCGTGGTCGTCGGCGGCGATCTGGACTGCTCCCGGGTCGTGGATGGTGTCGACGAGGCCGCCGGTGGCGTGGGCGACGGGGACGGCGCCGTAGCGCTGCGCGATCAGCTGCACGAGGCCGCACGGCTCGAAGCGCGACGGCACGAGCACGGCGTCCGCGGCGGCGTACAGACGGCGTGATGTCCCCTCGTCAAAGGCGGCGCGGAACCAGACCCGGCCCGGGTGGCGGCGGGCCTTGTCAGCGAGGGCGCGCGCCAGCTCGCGATCACCGTCGCCAAGCAGCGCGAGC
>VGSZ01000141.1 GCA_016874845.1 Deltaproteobacteria bacterium | reverse complement strand
CGACCGACGACGACGACCGCGCCGAGCGGCTTTCGCTATGCGACCACGGGCTGGCGCTGGCGAAGCGGCCGGTGACGCGGTCGTCGTGGCACCTGCGCCGGGGCACGCTGCACGTCGAGCGGCAGGACCGCGCCGCCGCGCTGGCCGACCTGCAGATGGTCCTGAGGCTGAAGGCCAGCGAAGACCACACGGCGCAGGCGCAAAGAGCGCTGCTGGTGGTGGCGATGTGGGCGAAGCCGCCGGTGAAGAAGCGGCCGTAGCCCGCGGCGGGCAGCGAGGCCCGGGACGTGCGCCTCGGGCGGCGGGTTGTGACCGGGATCGCGACGGCGACGGCGTGGATCCGGGTCGCGGCAACGTCGGGTCTGGACCCTGGGCGCCGGTGGTCCGTTGGCAGGGGCACACCGGAGGTTTCTTCATGACCCGCGCGCTCCCGATCCTACAGGCCCCCCCCGCCCTCGAAGACCTGCAGATCGCGTCGCCGTGCCACGCCCGCTGGGAGGACATGCGCGGCGACGACCGCGTGCGCTTCTGCGGCGCCTGCGACAAGAACGTCTACAACCTCGCCGGCATGACGCGGCGCGAGGCCACCGCGCTCGTCGCCGAGCGCGAAGGCAGCGTGTGCCTCCGCATGTTCCGCCGCGCCGACGGCACCGTGCTCACCGCCGACTGCCCGGTGGGGATCCGCGCCGCGCTGCGTCGGGCCCGCCGCGAGACCCTGCTGGCTGCCGCCGCCGGCGTGGCCGCCGTCACCGCCCTGATCGCGTTCCTTGGCGGCGGCGCGACGAAGAAGACCTGCACCCGCCTCGACAACGTGCGCGCCACCCTGGTCGAGCAGGCTGCCGAGCAGGTTGTCGAGCCGGCGCCGCTCCCGACGACGGCGACGACGCCCACGCCCATCCCGGCGCCGCTGGTGGGCGCGGTGCCGGTCGTGCCCCCGCCGCCGGCGACACCGGTCATGGGCGACGTCAGAGCCCCGCCCCGCGCCGACGACGGTGGCGCGCTGATGGGCAAGCCCGCCCGCCGCCCGACGATGGGCGAGGCCGTGGCGCCCGCCCCGCGCATGGGCGGCGTCGCCCGCCCGCGGTGACCGCCCGCCCGGCGCCGCCGCGCGGCCCGCCGCGACACCCGGGCGGGCGTGAATCACCACGGCGGCGCCGGCGTCGATGGCTCATGAACCACGCGACGCCCCGCCCTGCCCGCCTGTCGTTCCTGCCCGCCCTCGCTGCGACGCTGGCGGCGGCCGGCGTCCCCAGCTGCGTCATCGTCGAAGACGACGACGGACCGCCCCCCGACCCGTACGGCGACATCAGCTTCGACTGGTCGTTCGACGGCGTCGCCGACTGTGACGAAGCCGGCGTCGACGAGCTCGACGTCGTCGTGCTGCAGGACGGTCTCGTCGTCGACGAGCGCGACGGCGTGCCCTGCGTCGGCGGGGGCCTGACGCTGACCGACTACCTGCAGGGCCGCTACGTCGTGTCCCTGGATGCCTACAGCCGCACCAGCGAGCTGCTGTACAGCGGCGAGTTCTCGATCCGCGTGCGCGGCGGCGAAGACAACTACGCCGGCGCCGTCGAGCTGACTTCACCCGGCGGCCCGCCGCCGCCGCCGCCCCCGGCGGTAGGCAGCGTCGCCTTCTTCTGGTCGTTCCTGTACCCGGTGGACGACCCCATCGTCGACTGCGCGCTCGCCGGCGCCGACGCGGTCGACGTGCTGCTGCAGGGCCCCGGCGGCGACGTCGTGCGCGCGACGTTCCCGTGCACCGACGACGGCGCGATCTTCGACAGCTTGCCCGCTGGCCGCTGGACGCTGACGCTCGACGTCTTCGGCAGCTGGCACGACGCGCCGCTGCACCTGTACGGCGCCGTCGTCGCCGTCGACGTGGTGGCCGATCGCGCGCTCGATCTGGGCGACGTGGCGCTCGGCCGCGACGAGGCGGGCTTCGCCGACATCGAGGCCGTGTGGGACCTGACCGGCACCACCTGCGAGGCCGAGGGCCTGACGACGCTGACGCTGGCCATCCGCCGCAGCAACCTCGAGGACGCCGAAGACGTCACCACCGTCGACTGTGCGTCGGCCTCGGCGCTGCGCCGCACCTTCGTCCCCGGCAGCTACGTCGTCACGCTGACCGGCGCCGGCACCACGACGACCTTCGTCGGGTCGACCACCGTCGACGTCGTGCCCGACACCGTCGTGCGCATCCCGGTGCACCTCGTGCCCCAGTGACGACGTCGCGCTGCGCGCGGCCGTCGACGCGCCCGGGCCTTGCCCGGGCGCGTCCTTGCGGCGCGCGCTGTGACGAACGGAGCAGCCCCTGACGCCCCTTGCTCTCGACACCGTCGACGTCGACCTCGTCGCCATCCCCGACGCTGAAGGCGTCGCGGTGGTGCGCCTGAACCGCCCGCGCAGCGCCAACGCCCTGAACACGCAGATGGGGCACGACCTGTGCGCCGCCTGGGCCCACGTCGCCGCCGCCGTCGACGCCGGCGCGGTGCGGGCGGTGGTGCTGGCCGCCGCCGGCGAAGGCGCCTTCTGCGGCGGGGCCGACCTGAAGGAGCGCGACGGCATGGGCGACGACGCCTGGGCCGCGCAGCACGCGGTGTTCGAGGCGATGGTGCGCGCCCAACCCGCCGTCGCCGTGCCCGTCCTCGGCGCGGTGTCGGGTCACGCCTATGCCGGCGGGCTCGAGCTCGTGCTCGCCTGCGACTTCGCCTACGGCGTGGCCCACGCGCGGTTCGCGCTGACCGAGGTGACCCTGGGCATCCTGCCCGGGCTCGGCGGCACGCAGCTGTTGCCCCGCGTCGTCGGCGAGCGCCGCGCCAAGGAGCTCGTCTGCACCGGCGCGGCGTTCTCGGCCGCCGACGCCCATTCGTGGGGCATCCTGAACAAGGTCTGCGCCCCGACGCGCCGTGGACGACGACGCTGGCGACGGTGACGACCATCGCGCGCAACGCGCCGCTCGGCGTGCGCGCCGCCAAGCGCGTGATCCACGACGGCTTGCAGGGCGCCCTCGCGCGCGGTCTCGACGTCGAGCTGACGGCCTATCGCACCCTCGTCGGCACCGACGACCGGCGCGAAGGCATCAGGAGCCTCACCGAGAGACGTCGCGCGCGCTTCCGCGGGCGCTGACCGTGTCAGCCCCGTCGATCATCACCGCCGCCGACGACGTCCGCCGCCCTCGACGCGCGCCGCGCGCGACTTGCGGCGCCCCGCGCTTCCGCGACAGAGCTCGCGGAAGCGCGGGGCGCCCTCCGTCTCCTTGTCGCCACTGGCCTCACTGGTGCGCTGCTGTCTGCGACCGGCTGCACCTCGGTGTTCCCCGTCGGCACGCTCAGCTGAAGGCACGGCGCCCTGCCGATGAAGGACGGCGTCGTTCGCGTCGAGGCTGGCGGCGGCGGCGGCGCCGGGCTGGCGTTGCTGTTCTCGCCGGTGCTTGGCGCGGGCGGCGGCGCCGCGCTCGAGTACCAGGTGAACCAGGCGCTGCTGCTGCGCGTCGATGGCGGCGTCGCCGCCCAGACCCCCGGGCTGTCGGTCACCAACGTCAACCATCCCTACACGATGCTCGGCGCGGGCTACGTCGACGCGCAGCTGACGATGTCCAGCGACCGCACGCTGGCGGTGCGCGTGCGCGGCGGCGGCGGGGTCGAGCACTCGCCGGGGGCAAACGGGTCCAGCGACGTGTCGGTGCCCTACGGCGGCGCCGAGCTGAAGTTCGTCAAGTCGCTGCCGCTGAACGCCGACATCGAGCCGTGGGTCGAGGCTGGCCTGGGCGTCAAGGTGCCGCTGCTGCCGCAGAGCCAGCTGGAGGGCGCTCCGCTCAACTCGCTGCCGGCGATCCTCGACGTCGGCGGCGCCGCGGGCGTGTCATGGCACCTGGGCGAGCTCGGCAACGTCTACGCGGGCCTGCAGGCCGGCGCGGTGTTCCTTGGCCTGCCGACGCCGGTCGCGAGCCTGCAGGCGGGCTACACGCGCACGTTTTGAGCGGCAGACGGACGACGATCGCGCGACGGACGAGCGCCTGACCGGAGGCTGACCGCCAGCCGACCGGCGCCCGACCGCCAGCCGACCGCCAGCCGACCGGCGACGACCTCGTCGCCGGTCGTCGTCGGCGCCGTCGTCAGTCCAGCCGCGCCAGGGCGCCGCGCAGCCGCAGCAGCTTCTCGTCGAGCGCCGCCATGTTCGCGCGGCCCTCGGCGACGACCTCGGCGGGCGCGCCACGCACGAAGTCGGGGTTGTCGAAGCGCTTCTGCAGGCCTGCGAGGTCTTTTTCGGCCTTGCCGATCTCGCGCCCGAGGCGCTCCTTCTCCTTCGCCGGGTCGATGTGGCCCTGCAGGTGCACGACGACCTCGACGGCGCCGGTGGCGTTGGCGCCGGCGAGCTTCGGCGGCACGTAGCCGTCGCGGCCCGTGATGTTCAGCGCCTCGGTCACCGCGTAGCGCGCCAGCAGCGGTGTGACCGCCGACAGCGTCGACGCCACCGCCGCCTCCTTGCAGACGACGTCGACGACGACGGGCTTGCGCGGCGACAGGCCGCTCTCCTGGCGCACGTTGCGGATGAGCGTGGCCACCTCGGTGAGCAGCTGCATCTGCTGCTCGGCGTCGTCATCGACGAGGCCCTGATCGGCCACCGGCCACGCCGCCGTGGCGCAGAAGGCGACGCCTTCGTGGCGCGACGCGCGGCCGGGGAGCTTCTGCCAGATCTCCTCGGTGAGGAACGGACACAGCGGGTGCAAGAGCCGCATCGCCGTGTCGAGCACGTGCACCAGCGTCGCCCGCGCCGCCTCCTTCTTCGGTCCAGCGTCGCCCTCGAGCACGCCCTTCGACAGCTCGATGTAGACGTCGCAGAAGTCGTTCCAGAAGAAGCGGTAGATGGCATTCGCCATCGCATCGAAGCGGTACTCGTCGATGGCGGCGCCGACCTCGTCGACGGTGCGCTGCAGGCGCGACAGGATGAAGCGATCGGCCAGCTGCAGATCGGAGCGCACGGCGTCCAGCGATTTGATGTCCTGTGTTCCGCCCTTCATCAGGGCGAAGCGCGTGGCGTTCCAGATCTTGTTCATCAGCGCGCGGTACCCGGCGGCGCGTGGGATCGACAGCTTGACGTCGCGCCCCTGCGACGAGAGCGCGGCGAGCGTGAAGCGCAGGCCGTCGGCGCCGGCGGCGGGGATGCCGTCGGGATACTCTTTTTCGATGCCCTTCAAGACGTTCGCCAGCTTCTTTTCGGGCACCGGGTACGTCTTCGTCTTTGCGACGAGGTCAGCGAGCGAGATGCCGGCCATGACGTCGAGGGGGTCGAGCGCGTTGCCCTCGGACTTGCTCATCTTCTTGCCGTAGGCGTCGCGCACGATCGAGTGCAGGAACACGTCGGCAAACGGCGTCTGTCCCATCAGGTGCTTGCCGAACCACACCATGCGCGCGACCCAGAAGAACAGGATGTCGCTGCCGGTCTCGAGCACCGCGCCCGGGTAGAAGAGCTTCAGATCCTCGGTCTGGTTCGGCCAGCCGAGGGTCGAAAACGGCCACAACCCCGACGAGAACCAGGTGTCGAGGACGTCCTCCTCCTGCGCCCAGCGCGCCGGGTCCTGCTTCTCGAGGTTCTCGCGGCTGGCCACGGCGAGCTTGCCCATCACCAGATCGTCGTCGACGACGCGCAGCGCGATCTCGAGCAGCTTGCGCCCCATCACGCCGTCGGCCTGCGCGCGCGTGGCCTCGGTCTCGCGCCCCTTGCGGTTGGCGTCGGCCTCGATGACCTCGTCGATCTTCGTCAGGTCGTAGAAGACGGGGATGCGGTGGCCCCACCACAGCTGTCGGCTGACGCACCAGTCGCGGATGTTCTCGTGGAAGTGATCCCACGTCTTCTTCCAGTGCTCGGGCAGGATGCGCGTCTTGCCGGTGGCGACGAGCTCGAGCGCCTCCTGCGCGAAGCCTCCGGTCTTCACGAAGAACTGGCGGCTGAGCATGGGCTCGATGACGACGCCGCTGCGCTGGCTGATGGTGACGTTGTGGCGGATCTTCTGGTCGCCACGCGCAAGGCCCAGCTCGTCGAGCGCCTTCTTCACCGCCTTGCGCGCCTCGAAGCGGTCGAGGCCGGCGAACGGCCCGCCGGCCTCGTTCACCTTCGCGTCGCTCGTGAAGATGTTGAGGAGCGGCAGCCGGTGGCGGGCGCCCATGTCGAAGTCGTTGGGGTCGTGCGCCGGCGTGACCTTGACGCAGCCGGTGCCGAAGTCCTTGTCGACGAAGGCGTCGGCGACGACGACGACTTCGCGGTCGGGGAAGAACGGGTGCGCGAGCCTCTTGCCGACGACGGCCCGGTAGCGCTCGTCGTCGGGGTGCACGGCGACGGCGACGTCGCCGAGCATCGTCTCGGGCCGCGTCGTCGCCACCACGATCTCGGTGGTGCCGTCGGGTGCGGGGCCGCCCTTCAGCGGATAGGCGAAGCGCCACAGCTCGCCATCTTTTTCTTCGTACTCGACCTCTTCGTCGGACAGCGACGTGTGCAGCAACGGGTCCCAGTGGATCAGGCGCTCGCCGCGGTAGACGAGGCCCTGCTCCCACAGGCGCACGAAGGCCTCGACGACGGCGTCGTTGCAAACGTCGTCCATCGTGAAGCGCTCGCGCGACCAGTCGGCGGAGGCGCCCATGGCCTTCAGCTGCTCGACGATGCGGCTGCCGTTCTTGTCCTTCCAGGCCCAGACCTTTTCGAGGAACGCCTCGCGGCCGAGGTCGTGACGCGACTTGTTCTCGTGACGCTTCAGCTCGCGCTCGACGACGGCCTGGGTGGCAATGCCGGCGTGGTCGACTCCGGGCAGCCACAGCGTCGGCTCACCGCGCATGCGGTGGGCGCGCGCCAGCAGGTCCTGGAGCGTGACGAACAGCGCGTGGCCCATGTGCAGCGAGCCCGTGACGTTGGGCGGCGGCATCATGATCACATAGGGCTTCTTGTTGCCGGCGCGCGCGGCGTCCATGTCGGGGGCGAAGACGCCGGCGTCGTTCCAGCGCGGGTACCAGTGCGCCTCGACGGCGGCGGCGTCGTAGGCGGTGGGGAGGTCGGCGGGGGCGCCAGCAGCGGCGGCGGCGGAGGGCTCAGACGTCGTCATGCCTGCGCGCTAGCAGGATGGCGGCAAAGGCCAAAGTACCTCGACGGGGGCCGGCAACAGGCGGCGGTCAGCGGCGCGCGGGTAGATCGAACACATGCTTGAGGTCGCGGCTCTCGAGCGACAGCACCTGGATCTGGCGCGGCCTCAAGCCGCGGGCGACGGTGGCGTTGCGGGTGACGTCGGTCTGGGCCTTCAGCGTCTGTAGCGTGGTGCTCTTGAGAACGGCGTCACCGACGAAGCAGAAGAACGCGGTCTCGCCCTGGAGCAGCTTCGCGCAGGGCAGACCGCCGGGCACCTGAAGGGCGATCTCGGTGGGTACCGGTAGGCGGGTGGCGTTGTCGTAGGCGAGGCTGGCGCCGAGGCCGAGCAACGTCAGCACCAAGAACACGATCATGCGCCCGACGCCCTTGTGTGCGCCGCCCTTGCGCTTGCCCTCGGGCACGAAGCCACCATCGCTCCGCGGGGGCGAGGCCGACGCCGCAGGGGCGGGCTCCGGCTCGCTCTTGCCCGACCCGGGAAACGTGCTGCTCGACTGGCCGCGGGCCGCCACGGCCAAAACGATCCTACCGCGCTCCTCCTCGCTGAGCGATGCGAGCGCCGCCGGCAGCTGCATCGTCACGCCGAAGCGCGCCTCGCGGCTCTGCAAGAAGACAATCAACTCGCGCACGGCGGGCTCGGGCATCTTCTGCTGCAGGAGGAACTCGTACAGCTCGTCGAGAGGGACGACGTTCGAGTCCTCGGGCTGCTGCTCGAGCAGCAGCCCGAAGGCCATCGATATGCGTTGCATGTCGACTTTGCCGGCGGGCACGCTGGTGCGCAGCACATTGTTGAACGCCGAACTCAGGTTCTGACGGGTCGACTGGTCCACGTGCGCTTCCTCGACGGTCCTCCGCGGGACCAAGGACGAATGTCGACCGAGCGCAGGCGCGGGTCAAGGATGGTCCAGTGGCGTCCCAGACCTGAAGCGGGTGCGACTTTCGACGGTACGGCCCCATGACCGGGCGGTCGGGCGTCACCAGCTCGTCGAGCCGATCGCGCAGGGCGGCATGGCCGAGATCGCGCCAGCGCGGCCGCTGTCGGGGCCCGCCGGCGTCTGCGTGCTGAAGCGGCTCCTTCCCCAGTTCAGCCGCGACCTGCAGTTCGCCTCGATGTTCATCGACGAGGCGCGCATCACCATCGGCTTGCACCACGACAACGTCCTCCGCCTGTACGACTTCGGTCAGGTCGACGGCGTGTACTTCATGGCCATCGAGTCCATCGACCGCGCCGGGCGTGGTGCTCGGCAAGGGGCGTACTGTCGCCGGAGCAGGCCACCGGACGCAGCGTCGACCTCCGCTGCGACCTGTGGGCCACGGGCGTGGTTCTGTGGGGGTGCCTGACCGGTGAGCGCCTGTTCGCCACCGACCACCCGGTGACGACGCTGCACCGGATGCTGCACGACCCGATCCCCGCGCCCTCGACGCTCCGGTCCGAGGTGCCCGCCGCTCTCGACGACATCGTCCTGTCGCTGCTGCGGCGCGACCCCGGGGTCCGGCCTGGCTCGGCCGACGATGTCGCCCAACGGTTCGACGAGCTCGTCGTTGCGCCGAACGTGCCGCGCTGCTCGACGGCGTCGCCAAGTCGGAAACCACCGCGCCGATGCGACCGCAGACCCTCGCCCCGCGGGCCCGGCTGGCCGACGACCCCATCGGCCGCCGACTGGCGCTGCTCGAAGGCCGCGCACTCGCGCTGCTGCTCGGGGGCACGCCGCGCGCCGTCAGCGTCCGGACCATCGGGCCGGTGAAACTGTTCCGCATCGACGGCCGACGGCGACAGACCGGGCGGCAGCCTCACCTTCGCAGCAGCGCGTCGACGAGCCGCTGCGCGGCGCGCCCCGGGGACACGCGCTCGGCGCGGACGTCGTCGATCACCGCCGGCAACGCCGCCTGCACCGACGCCGCAGTCTTGAAGCGCGCGAGCAGCTCGCTCTCGACGCACAGCCACAGCCACCGTTCGGCCTGGGCCGCCCGGCGCTGGGCCCGCGTCGACGCCGTCGCCGCGCGATGGGCCAGCACCTGCGCCCACACGTCGTCGAGCCCCGCGCGCTCCAGCGACGACGCGCACACCACCGGCGGCTGCCACGCGCGCCCGTGGTGCAGCAGGTGGCCGGCGACGCGGTAGTACTGCGCCGTCTTCTGCGCCTCGTCGCCGCGGGGACCGTCGGCCTTGTGCACGACGACCACGTCGACCAGCTCGAGCACGCCGCGCTTCTGCCCCTGCAGATCGTCACCGCCGCCGGGCGCCACCAGCAGCACGAAGGTGTCGGTGACGGCGCTGACGGCGTGCTCGTTCTGGCCCGTGCCGACGGTCTCGACGATCACGACGTCGTAGCCGGCGGCCTCGCACAACAACAGCGCCTCGCGGGTCTTGCTGGCGACGCCGCCGAGCGCCCCGCCCGACGGCGACGGCCGCACGAACGCGGCTGCGTTCGTGGCCAGCATCTCCATGCGCGTCTTGTCGCCGAGGATGCTGCCCCCCGTCGTCGGCGACGACGGGTCGATGGCGAGCACGGCGACCTTGTTGCCGCTGGCGAGCAGGCGGCTGCCCAGCGCCTCGATGAAGGTCGACTTGCCGACACCGGGGGTGCCCGACAGGCCGACGCGGATCGCGCCGCCGGTGCGGGCTGCGACCAGCTCGAGCAGGCGCGCGGCGTCGCGCTGGTCGTCGTCGCGGTGGCTCTCGACCAGCGTGATGCCCTGCGCCAGCGCCCGGCGCTCACCGGCCGCGATGCGCCGCGCAAGATCGACTACGTCAACGGTCATCGGCCCGCCCCGCTCACGCCCGCCGCGGCAGCGCGGCGAGGACGTCCATTGCCGCCCGCGGGATGGGCGTGCCGGGGCCGAAGACGCAGGCGACACCGCTTGTTTTCAGGAAGTCCCAGTCCTGCGGCGGGATCACGCCGCCAGCGACGACGACGACGTTGTCGGCACCCCTTGCCTTGAGCGCCGCGACCAGCTGCGGCACCAGCGTCTTGTGTCCGGCGGCCAGCGAGCTGACGCCGATGGCGTGGACGTCAGCGTCGACGGCGGCCTGCGCGGCCTCCTCGGGCGTCGAGAACAGCGGGCCGACGTCGACATCGAAGCCCATGTCGGCGAAGGCGCTGGCGACGACCTTGGCGCCGCGGTCGTGGCCGTCCTGTCCGAGCTTGACGACGAGGATGCGCGGGCGCCGGCCCTCGGCGGTGGCGAAGTTCTCGACGGCGGCGCGGGCCTGACTCACGCCCGCGTCGCTGTCGTGGCCGCCGGGGGCGTAGACGCCGGTCACGACGGAGGCTTCGGCCTGGTGACGACCAAAGACCTTCTCAAGGGCGAGGCTGACCTCCCCGACGGTGCAGCGGGCGCGCATGGCGGCGATGGACAGCTCGAGCAGGTTCGCGTCGCTGCGTGCGCCGGCTTCGAGGGCGCCAAGGGCGGCCTGCGCCCTGCCGGCGTCGCGGGTCCGCTTGAGCTCGGCGAGGCGCTCGGTCTGCTCCTTGAGCACAGCGGCGTTGTCGACGTCGAGCAGGTCGACGGCCTTGTCCTCGGCGGCGAGCTTGTACTTGTTGACGCCGACGATGACCTCTTCGCCGCGGTCGATGCGCGCCTGCCTTCGGGCGGCGGCCTCTTCGATGCGGCGCTTGGGCATGCCGGTCTCGATCGCCCTGGCCATGCCGCCCTGCGCCTGCACCTCGTCGAGCAGCGCGCGGGCCTTGTCGACGAGGTCGGCGGTCAGGCGCTCCATCAGGTAGCTGCCGGCCCACGGGTCGACGACGGCGGGGATGCCGGTCTCTTCCGCAAGAATCAGTTGCGTGTTGCGGGCGAGCCGGGCCGAAAACGGCGTCGGCAGCGCGAGCGCCTCGTCGAAGCTGTTGGTGTGCAGCGACTGCGTGCCGCCAAAGACGGCGGCCATCGCCTCGACGGTGGTGCGGATGACGTTGTTGTACGGGTCCTGCGCCGCGAGCGACCAGCCGCTGGTCTGGCAGTGCGTCCGCAGCATCTTCGACTTGTCCTTCTTCGCGCCGAACGCCGTCATGATCTCGCACCACAGCACGCGCGCCGCCCGCAGCTTGGCGATCTCGACGTAGAAATTCATCCCGATGCCAAAGAAGAAGCTCAGTCGCCCGGCGAAGTCGTCGACGTCGAGGCCGCGGGCCAGCGCGGATTGGACGTACTCCTTTCCGTCGGCGAGCGTGAAGGCCAGCTCGAGCACGGCGTCGGCGCCAGCCTCCTGCATGTGGTAGCCGCTGATCGAGATCGAGTTCCACTTCGGCATCTTCTTCGCCGTGAACTCGATGATGTCCGCCACGATCCGCATGCTCGGCGACGGCCGATAGATGTACGTGTTGCGGACCATGAACTCCTTGAGGATGTCGTTCTGGATGGTCCCGGCGAGCTGGTCGCAGGAGACGCCCTGCTCCTCGGCGGCGACGATGAAGGCGGCCAGCACCGGCAGCACCGCGCCGTTCATCGTCATCGATACGGTCATCTCGGACAGCGGGATGCCCTCGAACAGCGCCGCCATGTCGAGCACCGAGTCGATGGCCACGCCGGCCTTGCCCACGTCGCCCGACACGCGCGGGTGGTCGCTGTCGTAGCCGCGGTGGGTGGCGAGATCGAAGGCGACCGACAGGCCCTTCTGCCCGGCGGCGAGGTTCTTCCGGTAGAACGCGTTGCTGTCTTTCGCCGTCGAGAAGCCGGCGTATTGGCGGATCGTCCACGGTCGCACCGCGTACATCGTGGCGTGGGGCCCTCGGACGAACGGGGCGACGCCGGGGGTGGCAGCCGAGGCGCCGTCGGGCACGTCGGCCGCGGTGTACAGCGGCTTCAGCGTCACCCCCCCGTCGAGGGCGCGCGTCAGGCCGTCGAATTTGTCGCCGGCCTCCTTGTGCGCGAGTTTCTGCCAGTGGGCGAGATCGGGCTGCTTCGGGGCGTCGACCATGGGCGTGCGTTAGCAGGCGCACGCGGGGTCGGCACGCCACAGGCTGCGTCAAGCTGAACAAGGCTTCCCATCCTCTTGCGATTGACATGCAGAAGCTGAATCGTGGCGTCGGAACGCGGTGGATGCTCCGGGCATCGAGGGAGTGTTCGTTCGGATGCCGCCCTGAGCGCCGACAGCGTGGTCGGCATCGCGGTGGCCGACCTGCGCGGCGCCCTCCAGTCGACGAACGCGGCGATGGCGCGCGCCCTCGCCCATCACGCGGTCGCAGGCGAAGGCGACCGCAACCTGCGGGCCCGGCTCGCGCGGCTGTCGGGGAAGCCGGCCGACGAGCTGTTGCGCGCGGCGTGGGACACGCTGCTGACCGACGACGGCCGCGTCGTCGTCAACGCCCATGTGACGGGGCGCGCCTTGCGGTGGCGGTACGTGCTCACGCGGCTGGCCGCGGTGCCGGCGTCGAACACGCCGGCGCGCCTCGTGTGGACGGCGGTGCCCCGCGACGTTGCCGGGCCCGGCGCCGACACGCGGCCTCCTCCGGTCGCCCGCCGGACCCTCGACGACGAGGACGACACCGCCGCGTCCACCACGCTGCCCGCGGCGGCGGAGCGCGACCCCCAGCTCTCGCCGTGGGCGGTCGTCGAAGAGCCCCGCTCGCCGTGACCACCGACGACGTCCTGCACCTGTTTCCTGAGCGCGGCCTCGCGCAGTCGCTGCACGTCGCGGTGTAGCTCGGGGGGCTCGCGCGGTACGGCTGACCGAGAGCTTCGGCTTCTTCTTCAGCGGGCTCCTGATCCCCGGCTACCTC
>VGSZ01000140.1 GCA_016874845.1 Deltaproteobacteria bacterium | reverse complement strand
CTGGGGGTCGCCGGCGCGCTGCGGGCCATGGTCGCCGTCATCGTCAGCGCGCCCTTGCCCCTCGCCGCCGGCGTCGTGCTGGCCCACGTCGGCGGCGCGGTGCTGCCGGCGGGGCGTCTGCGGCGCGTGAGCTTGCTGGTGCTTGGCGTCGCCGTCGCCGCCGCGCTGGTGTGGTTCCGGCGCGCGCGGGTCGAGCGGCTGCTCACCGAGGAGGGCGCGCACGAGCTGCTGCAGTCGGCGAAGGACGCCGGGGCGGTGGGGCCGTCGTGGTCGCCGGCGCGGCGGCTGGCCGACTTCGTGGTCGACGGCGAAGTCGCTGGCTGCTTCGTCGCGGCAGCGACGACGCTGGCGGTGTTGGCGCTCGCGTTCGCGACGCACCGCGCGCTGTACGATCGCGCCCGCAAGCTGGCCGTCGACGAGAGCCCCACGGGGGTGCTGCAGGGGTCGGTGGCGGCGCGCCTGCTCGGCTGGGCGGTGAGGCTGTTGCCGGTGGACCTGCGACCGATGGCGCAGAAGGACCTGTTGGCGTTCGTCCGCGACCCGGGCCAGTGGGGGCAGGTGGTGCTGCTCGTCGGCGTCGGCGTGCTCTATCTGGTGAACGCGAGCGCGCTCGGCGACGGGCTGCGCGTGCTCGGTGGCTTCGGCGTCGTCGTCCTGCTCGCCGCGCATACGGGCATCGTCGCGTTCATCGCCGGTGGTTTGGCGGTGCGCTTCGCCTTTCCGCAGGTGGGGCTCGAGGGGCCGGCGGTGTGGATCGTGGACGGCGCGCCGCTGTCGTCGGACCGCCTGCTGCGCGCGAAGCTGGTGGCCGCGGTGCCGGTGGTGGTGCTGTTTCCGCTGGCGTTGGCGGCGGTGGGCGGCGTCATGCTCGGCTTCTCGCCGTTTGCGTGGGCGTGGTCGACGGCGCTGCTCGGCGCGGTGGCCGTGGCGATCGCGGCGAGCGCCACGTTTCGCGGCGCCGAGCACCCGTTGTTCGACGCCACCAGCCTGTCGGAGCTGGCGGTGGGACCCGGCGCGATGACGATGATGGTGCTAGCGACGGTGCTCGCCGGTGTCGCGTCGATGGGCGCCTTCGTCGCCGGCGGCGCCTGGTACGCGCGCGGCTTCGTCCACGATCTGGTCACCGACGCCGCGCTCGGCCTCGTGTTCGTCGTCGCGGCGTCGGTGGCGCCCGTCGCCGGCGTCGTGGTGGCGCGACGGGCCTTTGCGCGTGGGGTCGCTGCCCTCGATGAGCGCCGGCACACCGGACGCGCTGGTGGCGTCGGTGCGCCCACAGCGCTCATCCCTGCGGGCGGTGTCGACGCTTTCGAGTAGGGGCAGTTGTGGCCCTACCGCCTCGTGCCGCGCTGTCCGGTGCGGCGGCGACGGTGGTACGGTGGCCCATGCCCCACGTCCGGCTCGTCCAGCTGATTGGCTCGCACAAGGTCCGCATCGCGCGTGCGCTGGGCCGTCAGGTCCGTGGGTTCTCGGCGAACTACGCGTCCATGGACTCCGCCGCCCTCGAGTCGAGCTTCGGCCGGGTGCTCGGCCACGTCGAGCACTACCTGACCACCGGCGACGACACCGGCCTGCGGAACCACACGGCGCACACAGCGCAGCTGCGCTCGGCGCTCGGCTTTCGAGCCAATGACTTCATGCTGGCGTCGTTGGTGTTCCTGCCCGTGATGCGCCGATTCCTGATCGAGCAGGCGACCGATCTGCAAAGCGGCCTGCGCGACTACGAGGCCTTCGAGGCGGTGGCGATCCCGTTGCTCGCCGAGGCGGCGCTGTCGTTCCGTCGCGCGGCAGCGGCGAACCACGCGACGATCCAGGACGAGGACGACGACGAAATCACCGCGCCGATGGGGCGCACCGAGCCCGTCGGCGCGCGGCGCTTCAACATCGAGTTGGTGATTGGCGAGCCCGCCGACGAGCACTCGCCGTTCACCTGAGCGGCCGCGCGCGCCTCGCGCGTCCGACGACGGACGAGCGGCCGCAAGGCCGGTCGTTCGTCGTCAAGACGATGCGCTGTCGACGACGCTCACGGCCAGATGCCGCGCGCCCGGTAGACGTCGCGCAGCCGCTCCAGCGCGATCGCGTAGCTGGCGGTGCGGTAGTCGACCTTCAAGTCGCGCGCCTTGTCCACGACAGCCTGGTAGTTGCGGCGCATGCGTCGCTCGAGGCGCGAGACGACCTCGTCGGCCTCCCAGCTCTCGCTGCGCTTGTTCTGCAGCCACTCATAGTACGACACGATCACGCCGCCCGAGTTGGCGAGGATGTCGGGGATGATGTCGATGCCACGCTCGGCGAGCACGCGGTCACCGTCGGTGTCGGTAGGTCCGTTGGCGCCTTCGACCACGACCTTCGCGCGGATCTCCTTCGCTTCGTCGCTGCCAATCTGCAGCTCGAGCGCCGCGGGCACGAAGATGTCGACCTCTGAGGCGAAGAACTCCTCGCGCGAGATCTTCTGGCCGCCCGGGTAGCCGTCGAGGGACCTCTGGCGCTTCACATGGTCAGCCAGTTTGTGCGGGTTGAATCCCTCGGGATTCCTGTAGTAGCCGGTGTGGTCACCGACCGCGGTCAACGTGACACCCATTCGCGACAGGATGCGCGCGGCGTTGCTGCCGACGTTGCCGTAGCCCTGCACCGCCAGCGTGCTGCCATCGAGGTTGAAGCGCTTCGCGTGCGCCCACTCCTGGATGCAGTAGACGACGCCCTGCCCTGTCGCCGCCTCGCGCCCCTGGCTGCCGCCGCAGGCGATGGACTTGCCGGTGACGACGCGCTTGAGCCCCTGTCGATCGACGGAGCTGTTGATGTTCACGTACGTGTCCATCATCCAGTCCATCGTCTGGCTGTTCGTGCCCATGTCGGGGGCGGGGATGTCGTACTCGGGTCCGATGTTCGTGCCGAGCGCGTGGGTGAAGCGGCGCGTGATCCGCTCGAGGTCGTCGGCGTCGTACTGGCGTGGGTCGAACTTCACGCCGCCCTTGCCGCCGCCGTACGGCAGCTTGGCCAGCGCGCACTTCCAGGTCATCCACGACGCCAGCGCCTTGCACTCGTCGAGGTAGACGTCCTGGTGGTAGCGGACGCCTCCCTTGTACGGTCCAAGAATATTATTATGCTGGACACGATACCCTTTGAACATACGCACTTCGCCGGACTTCAATCGCACCGGAAAGTGGATGATCAGCTCGTTCTTGGGCTGCGACAGGATCGCGGCGATGTCGCTCTCGAGCTTGATGGCGTCGTACGCCTTGTGCAGCTGGGCGGTGACGACCTCGAAGAGGTTCTGCCGTTGGTGGTGGGCGGTCACCGGGCTGCCCTCGCGGGACTTCGTGTCTTCCTTCTTCGTGGCCATGGACGCTCCGTGGGTGGCAACACTCCGTGCGTCGTCCGTTAGCAGAGGCGCACCGCTGCGGCCAACGCGCGAAAGGGCTGTCGCACGCCGCCGCATGCAGCGCGCCGCGTCGAATGCTCCGGGCCGGTCGTGGGTCGCCGGCTGTCGCATCGCGGCGAAGCCCGTTGCGTCTTGCGCGCGGTTGTCCACAACGGCGCCATGGATCGCCGTGACGCCAAAGGGCGCCGCCCAGCGCTGCCATGTGCCGCAGGAGAACTCCGATGCGCAGCTTCGTCGCCCTCGCCTTCGTCGTCGCCGCCTGCCTCGCCGCGCCCGCTAGCGCGACGGCCACTGCGCTGCGCCTCGACAACGCCCTGCTCGGCGCCGTCGGCGCGAGCCTGCAGCGCGCGCAGGGCACGGCGGCGCTACCGGTCCTCGACGTCGTCGCCGCCCAGACCAGCAACCCCGCTCCACCGGCCCGCTCCCTGCCGCCGCAGCTGACCGGCGTGGGGCTCGGCCTGCAAGTGGGCTCGCCGACCTCGCTCACGCTGAAGTTCGCTGGTCTGCAGCAGAATGGCTTCGTCGTCGGCGTCGGCTCGGGCTTCGCGAATTCGGGGCGCTTCCTGCCGAACCTGTCGCTGCACGTCGACTACCTCTTCCACGTCGCCACGCTGGTGCGCAACGCCGACGTCGCGCTGACGGCCTACGTCGGCCCCGGGCTGTGGCTGGCGCTGGGCGCCTACGGTTACGGCTTCGGCAACTACCAGTACGGGCTCTACCCGTTCCCCCTTGGCATCGGCGTGCGCGTGCCGATGGGCTTGTCGATGGCCTTCAACGCCGCCCCTGTCGAGCTCTACCTCGAGCTCGACCCGGCGCTGTTCATCGTGCCACCGGCGGACTTCGGCGTCGGCGCGAGCCTTGGCTTCCGCTACCACTTCTGAACATCTGCTGAAGAGGCTGACGGGCCGCGGCCGGCGACGTGGTCCCCGTCGTCAGGCGACGGCGCCGTCGATCTCGAACACCGAGCGGTAGCAGCCGCGGGCGATGGCGTCGTCGAACAGCGAGCGCCAGCCGGCGTCGCTCGACAGCGTCGCCGAGTCGGCGATCACGATGAGCTTCTTCTTCGCGCGGGTCAGCGCGACGTTCAGCCGGCGGGCGTCGGCGACGAAGCCGACCTCGCCATCGACGTTGCTGCGCACCGCCGAGACGAGGATCGCCTCCTTCTCGCGGCCCTGGAAGCCGTCCACCGAGTCGACCTCGAGCCCGGCGTCGACGAGCGCGGCGAGCTGCGCCTGCAGCCGCGCCGACTGCGCGGCGTAGGGGGTGATCACGCCGATGTCGGCCGCCGACAGCCCGGCCTGCACCAGGTCGTCGACGAGCAGCGCGACGAGCCGCGCCTCGCCGGGGTTCTCCTTCGACGGGCTTTGTGGCGGGCTCTCTTCGTCGAAGCCGGCGCCGGCGGTGTCGATGACGTCGAGGGGCTGCGCGGGGCGGCTCGTGCGCGCGCCGTCGTCGCCGGGCAGGGCGAGCAGCGCGGCGGCCACCGACGGGTGGGCGACCAGGCGACCGTCGTACGACGCCTGCGACGGCCAGCGCATGATGTCCTCGTGCATGCGGTGCTGCTCGGTCAGCATATGCGAGACCGCGCCCTTGCCATCGGCGGCGCACAGCGTGGCGAACGCTGTCTGGCCGAGGCCCAGCCGCGCGGCCTCGGCGGCGAGGACGACGGGCGGCAGCTGCTTGTGGTCGCCGGCGAGCACGACGCGCCCGACCCATGGCACGCCGCACAGCACCGCCGGCGTCAGCGCCTGACTCGCCTCGTCGACGACCAGGACGTCGAAGCGCGCGTCGTCGCCGAGGAGGTCGTCGAGCCGGCCGGTCAGCGTGCCGCACAGCACGCGCGTCTTGCCGAGCACGTCGTCGGCGGCGATGCGCTCGAGCCTTCGCGCCTCGGCGAACAGCCGGCCGGCCTCGACGCGGGCCTCGCGCTCGCGGGCCCAGGCCTCTCGGCTGCGGTCGCTGCGACGACGGGCGCCGCCGAGCAGAGCGCGGGCCTGATCGACGAGGTCGCGCGCCAGTTGCCGGTGCGGGTGGGCCTCGGTCAGCCCGACCAGGGTGTGCGCCTCGAGCTGCTCGTGGGCGCGGGCCGGATCGCCGGCGCGGGCCAGCGCAAGCGTCGGCCGGGCGCGCAGCAGCGACAGCGCCAGGTGGTCGACGGCGGCGTTGCTGGCGCACAGCGCGAGCACGCGCTCGCCGCGGTCGACGCAGCGCTGGATCACGTCGACGAGCACGTGGGTCTTGCCGGTGCCCGGCGGCCCGTGCACCAGCGCGACGTCTTCGGCGAGCAGCGCGTGCAGCGCCGCTCGGCGCTGGTCGTCGTTCAGAGCGCCGTCGTGCAGGCCAAGCGCGGCGCCGTCGTCGTCGGGTAGCCGCGTCGCGCGGGGGGGCCCGACGCCGAGCAGCACCTCGACGAGCCGCGCCGTCCGGCCCGTGGCCGCTCGCGCCCGGTCGAGCCCGTCGCGCAGGCGGCGGATGGTGACCTCGTCCTCGCCGCGCAGCAGATCGACGGCGTCGTCGACGTCAAGGTCGCGGGCGGCGTCGACGCCGTCGAACACGACCTGGAGCTGTCCGCGCCTGCGCCGCGCGACCACGCCATGACCGACGGGCACCGGTCGGCCCTTCTCGTCGCGCTCGAGCATGACGACGACGCCGCCGGCGCGGACGTCGAAGCGGTCGACGTGGCCCTCGCGGTTCTGGTCGTCGCCGACGGTGACGCGCACGCGACCGAGCAGCGTCGGCCGCTGGTCGAGCACGCGCGCCTTGCGCAGCAGCAGGCCGCGCTCCTCGAGCGTGCGGGGCGAGCCATCGGCGAGCAGCGCGTCGACGCGCCCGCGCACCTCACGCTCCTCGGCAGCCAGGGCCTGCCCGAGCACGTCGAGGCGACGCGCTGTCTCATGGGGGAGCGTGGCCAACCGGAGCCTCCGTCAGGGGGACCAACGCAGTGTGACGTCGCGCCCGTCGCCCGGCAACGCGACCGCAGTCGTCGACTTCGCTGGCGTCGTCGGCGCTACGGTCGACCTTTCAACAATGGGTTCGGCAGCACCAGCGTCGACTCGCTCCGACCCGAAGAGTCGTCGTCATCGACGACATTGGGCGGTGGCGGCGCCGACGCGGCGGCACGCCGCTTCAGCTCGTCGATGATCGCCAGCGCCTTGCGGTGCTTCTCGGACAAAACCGAGAACTTCTCGTTGATTTGCTTGTTCATGTCGACCTGAGCCTTCAGCTTGTCGACGGACTCGTTGTACTTCGCGCGTATGTCCTCCATGGTCTTCTTCGTCTGCTCGTCCATGCCGCCGGCGTTGGTGACCTGGGCCATCAGCTCCTTCGCCCGCGCGACCGCCTCGCGGGCCTTCTCGCGGTACTGCGTCGCCTCCTGCGTCGCGCGCGTGAGCTTGTCTTCCCTCTGCTTCAACTGATCGCGCAGCAGCTCGACCTCGCCCTCGAACTCCGCCGACGCCTTCTGCGACGCCTCGGCAAGCTGTTGCTGCAGCTTGTCCTGCGCCGCCTCGGATTGCGCCTTCTCGCGGACGCGGGCCTCGCGTTCGACCCGCAGCTCGCCCTGCAGCTCGGCGAGCGAGCGCTCCACCGCCTCCGCACGCTGACCGGCGGCGACCTCGGCCTCCTTCGCCCGCTTCAGCGCCGCCTCGGCCTTCGTCCGTAGCTCGACGAGCCGGCCCTTGACCTCATCGCGCTCCTTGCGGGCCGCCTCGAGCTCGGCGCGGCCCTTCTGCTTCTCTTCGGCGACCGAGGCCTTGTTCTCCTCGACCTTCTTGAACAGCGAGCCCTCCTTCTCGGCGAACTCGCTCTCCAGCGCACCCTTCTCGCGCTTCATCACCGCGAGGTCTTCCATCGCTCGCTTCGCCTGGGTGCGCACGCGGGTGAGCTCGTCCTGCAGTTTCTCGTTGTTCGCCTGCGCTTCATCGAGCTCATCGTGCAGGACGCTGAGCTTCGCCGCCTCCGCCTGCCGCTCGCGCTGCTCGCGCTCGAGCTGCGCGTCGAGGGCCGCGCGCTCGTCCCTGGCGGACAGCAGCTTCTGGGCGCTGTCGTCGAGCTGGGCCTGCGCTGCCGCCAGCTCCGCCTTCATGCGGGCGTAGGCCTCTTGCAGCTTCTCGACGCGGTCTTTCATCGCGCGCTCGATGCGCTCGAGGTTGGCGGTCTGCGTCTGCACGTCGGCAGAGTGGGTCGTGCGCTCTTCGTCGAGCTCGGCCTCGAGGAACGCATTCTGATCGCGCACCTCGGCAAGCGACTGCGCCGTTTCTTCGACCTGCTCGCGCAGCGTCTTCAGCTCGTCGCGGGCCGCGTTCAGCTGGCCCTCGGTGCGGCGCAGGTCTTTCGTCAGGTCGGCGACCTTGTCCTTGCTGTCCTGCACGAGCGACTCGAGCTCATTGCTGCGGGCCACCGCCCGGTTCAGGTCGCGGTCGAGCTCGTCGCCGCGGGCGTTGGCGGCGTCGAGCTCGTGCACCAGCGAGGCCTCGCGGGTTTTCGCCTGCCGCTCGGTGTCGTGCATCGCGGCGTCGAGCTCGCGGCTCTTCTGGTCGAGGTCGGCGATGCGCTGGTCGCGCTTCAGCACGTCCTTCTGGCGACCGATGCGCTCCTGATCCCACTCGCGCGTCTTGTCGGCGAGCCGCGTCTCGGTGTCGCGCAGCGTCGCCTGCGCCGTCGTCAGCGCCGCGCCCTGCTCGTTCAGCCGCGCGTCGCGATCGGCCAACGCGGCCTTGAGCTCGCCGATGCGGCCCTCGAGCTCGCGGGCGTGGGCGGCGGCCTTCTTGCGGGTGTCTTCGAGCTCGCTCTGGGTCTCTTCGAGGCGCTTCGTCGTCGCCCCGAGGTTGCCGGTCGCCTCGGCGAGCTTCTGCTCGAGGCGATGCTTCTGCTGGCTGAGCGCCAGCGCCTCCTGCTGCGTGTCGGCAAGCTCCGCCGACAGCTCTGCCCCCCGCGTCTCCGAGTGCTCGAGCTGGCCGCGGGTGTCGGACAGCTGACCCTGCGTGTCGGCCAGGTCGGCCTCGAGATCGATGATCCGGCTGGTGCGGTCGTCGAGCCGGGCGCGCGTGTCGGCGAGGTCCGACGACGTCTTCGTCAGCTCCTGCTCGAGGCTCTCCTTGTCGAGCGACAGGTCGTTGAGCCGCGCCTCGAGATCGTCGATGCGCCCACGGAAGGCGGCGTCTTCCTGGGCCTTCTTCTCGCGCAGGTTGCCGAGCTCGCGGCGCAGCGCCTCGCCATCTTTCTGGCTGTCGGCGAGCTTGTCCCTGGTCGTCTCGAGCTGCACATCGAGCTCGGCCACGCGCGCCTGAAGCTCGGAGATCATCTTGTTGAGGCTGGTCTCGCGCTCGCGCGCGGCGGCGTCCCGGCGAGCGAAGTTGGCCCGCGCGCTCTCGAGGTCAGCGACGAGATCGCGGATCTCGGTGGCGCTGCGGTCGTTCTCTTCGGCACGCGCGGCCTGCTCGGAACGCAGGGCCTCCTCGAGCGCGGCCACGCGCTGGGTCAGCTGCGTGATCTCGCGCTCGGAGTCGTTGGTGACCTCCTCGAGCTCTTCGGCCAGCGCCTTCTTCTCGCGCTCGAGGCGCTCGGAGCGCTCGGAGCCCAGCTCGGCGTCGAGTCGCAGGGCGCCGATGCGGTCCTCGGCGTCGGTCAGCTGCGCAAGCAGGTCCTCGCGGGCCTTGCGCGCGCGCTCGAGCTCGCGCTCGCGCAGATCGAGCATCTCGGTGAGCTGCCCCATCTCGCGATCGCGCTGCGCCCACAGTTCGCGCGCCTTCACGATGTCCTGCTCACGACGCCGCAGGCTCTCGCGCAGGAACGTGAGCTTGGCTTCGGGACCCGCGGTCGCCGCCGGCGCGGCAATGTGATCGTCGCCGCGCCCCTGTGCAAGCAACTCGTCGAAGGTCGGCCCCGACGCCCGCGGCGCCTCGGGGCGCGCGCGGCCCGGGCGCGGCGGCGGCGCTCCCGGGGCCCGCTCGCCGGGTGCGGCGGCTGACGCGCCCGCTGCGTCGGTGGCCTGTCCGGCGGCGGGGGCCGGCGGGGGCGGCGGCGCCGTCAGCTGCGAAGCGAGGGGCGCCCCGTGGGGGAACGCGTCGGGCACGAGCCGACCGACGGCGTCGATGAGCTGGTCCATCGAGAACGGCTTGTGCATGTACGCGTCGGCGGGGGTCGGCGATCGCTGGTGCTGGCCGAACGCCTCGTGCGTCTCCTGGCTCGACGTCAGGATGATCGGGATCCGCTTCAGGTCCTGCTGCTTCTTCAGCCGGTTGCAGAACGAGTAGCCCGAGCCACGGGGCAGCTCGACGTTCAACAGGATGACGACGGGGGACCGCTGACGGACGAAGTCGACGACGTCGCCATCGGCGAGCACGTGCGCCTCGAACCCCATGTTGTGGAACGCCGCCTCGACGTGGCTGGCGACGTTGGTGTCGGGTTCGATGATCGCGACCGATCGGGCCACTGGTTCCTCCGCGAGCGCTGCCCGCGCGACGACACCGGCGACGACGGCGGGACGGCGGCGGACACGAAGCGGCGCGCAGGCTAGCACCCGTCACCGCCGCCGGGAAAACCGCGCGCTCCTCGTACCGCCCGCGGCGCGCCCCGACCGTCCAGTTGTTGACGAGGACCGGGTGTGGCAACCACCCCGGGCAATCGACGTGCGCGGCCATGGGACCGCGCGCCGTAGGAGAGAGCTGATGAACGTGCGTCCGACCGTCGCTTTTACCGTCCCGTCGTTGCTGCGTCTGGCGGCGGTTGCCTCGCTGGCGGTGATCCCGCTCGGCGCGTGCGACTGCACCGAGATCACCGTCAGGGTGGCCCCGCAGATCTACGTCGACGTCTGCGCCAAGCCGGTGAAGACCGTCGACAACAAGGTCATCGGCGGCTTTCAGGAGTGCGCGCTGCCCTTCGGCGAGGCCGACCTCTCGGTCAAGGTCGCAAAGACGGTGGTGATCACGAACCCGTCCAATCTGGAGCTGAAGCTCGAGTCCGTCGAGCTCGAGGGTGACCCGAGCTTCGACTTCGTCGAGCCGCCGCCGGACCGCATCGGCCCCGGCTTGTCGGCGCAGGTGGCCGTGCAGATCCGCCCCAGGGTCGAGTCGGCCATCGAGGCCGAGCTGGTGATCATCAGCGACGCCAACAACACCCCGAAGAACGAAGACGACAAGAGCGAGATCCGCATCCCGATCACGCTCACCGGCGTCGACCGCGGCGTCCCCGACATCGAGGTCGTCCCCGTCGGCTGCGGCACGACGGCGCCGCTCGGCATCGACTTCGGCAACGTCTCCACGTCGGGCCTGCAGGTCTGCAACGTCGAGGTCCGCAACGTCGGCACGCGCGAGCTGTACTTCGACTTCCTCGACTTCGTGCCCGACGCCAACGGCGAGCGGATCATCACCGAGCCCGGCGACAGCGGCCCCGTGCCGTCGATCTCGCTCACCGGCGCCATCCCCGACCCCGAGACGCCCCTGCGCCCCACCAGCGACGAGCACGCGCCTTTGACCCTGCGCGTGGCCTTCGCTCCCGACGCCCTCGGCCGCTATGGCGACACCCTGCGCATCGTGTCGTCCGACCCCGACGAGGACGTCGTCGAGGTGCCGATCCAGGGCATCGGCGTCACCGGCCCGCAGTGCGTCGCGCGCATCAAGAGCGTCAACGATGTCGAGATCGAGGGCGCCGCCGCCGTCGAGCCCCTCGATGACGTCGTCTTGACCACCATCGAGAGCACCGGCGCCACCCCCGAAGTCGGCATCGCGTCGACGCGTTGGGAGCTGCGCGAGCGCGGCCCCGGCTCGGGCGTCGTGCTGTCGAGCCCGTCCACCGCCGAGACCGGCTTCCTGTTCGCCAACCGCCGCGGCGTCGACGTCGCCGGCCGCTACGAGGCGTGCGCGGTGGTCACCGACGAGCTCGGCACCGAGTCGGTCAACGAGTGCTGCGTGAAGTTCGACGCGATCCCGTCCGACGCCTTCCTCGTGCAGCTGACCTGGGCCGAGCCCACCGGCGACATGGACCTGCACGTCACAAAGAAGTCCGACGCCGGCGAGTATTGCCTGCAGGGCCTCGGCTCGCCCGCCCGGGGCGTGCAGGCGCCCTACGACAGCAGCTGCGCCACCGGCCTCGACTGTTACTACGGCAACTGCAAGCCGTCGTCGTTCGGCGGGGCGCCCGAGTGGGACGACGTCACCGGTCGCACCGACGGCGACCCGAGCCTCGACATCGACGACCTCACCGGCTTCGGCCCCGAGAACACCAACGTGAATCAGGTCGTCGCCGGCAGCTACGCCTTCGGCGCCGACTTCTTCTCGGGCTCTGGCGCGCACACGATGTTCATCCGGCTGTTCATCTACGGGCAGCTGAAGGGCGAATGGGTCGCCACCATCGAGGACGAGTTCTGGGAGGTCGGCATCGTGCACTTCCGCGCCGACAACCTGTTCCAGCCGTGCATCGAGGACCTGACCGACGGCGACCCGAGCGATCAGTGCCCGGACGACTGAGCGCCGCCTGTGCCCGCGGGCCGGCGTCGTCCGGTCCGCGTCGTCGCCGCCTCATCGCTTGACTCCTCATTCTCCGAACGAGAACGCCCATGATCCCCGTCCGCCTGCGCTCGCTGCTCCCGGCCCTCAGCCTGCTCGTCGCCGCCGTCTCCGGCTGCCCGCGCACCACCACCAACGTCGTCGACGCGCCCCAACTTGTTGCCTGCGAGGCCGACGAGCAGTGTCCGACCGGCAACCTGTGCATCGGCGGCGAGTGCCGGCTCGGCACCTGCAACCCCGCGCTGGAGTCGCAGTGCGGCGCCGACGTCGTCGATGACCGCGCCGCGACGTGCTGCAAGGTGTTCGAGAACTGCAACGGGCTGACGCTGACCTGCGAGCGCGACCCCGCCGCCGTCGGCATCGGCTGCCCGCCCGGCGAGGCGGACTGCATCCCCTGCACCGAGAACCGCGACTGCGTCGCCGACCTCGGCTTCTCGTCGTTCTGCTCGGGCGGCCGGTGCTTCGCGCAGGCGGGCCTGACGCCGTGCTCGCAGGACTTCCAGTGCGCCCCCGACGAGCGCTGCGATCGCACCGAGTTCTTCTGCGTGAAGGACAACGGCGGCTGCCGCTTCTGCGGCGCGGACTTCCCCGAGCTGTGCTGCGAGAACGGACAGGTCTGCGACGTCGAGAGCGGCACCTGCGTCGACGTCGGCGAGCGCGAGTGCACCGTCGAGACGGTGCAGGACGACTGCCGCGCCGGGCAGCTGTGCGACGCCAACGGGCGCTGCGTGCAGTGCATCGACAACGGCAACTGCGGCCCGGGCACCGAGTGCAACCCGGCGTCGGGCCTGTGCGTGGGCACGGCGACCCGCTGCGTCGAGGACGCCGACTGCCCGGCGACGCTGCGCTGCATCGCCGAGCGCTGTGACGCGCCCAACTGCGAGCGCGACAGCGACTGCGGCGACAGCCGCGAGCGCTGCGAGGACTACAACTGCGTGCTGCCGCCGGCGGTGTGCAACGAGGACGATGAGCCCAACAACACGCCGGCCCAGGCCATCGAGCTGGCGTCGCTGACCGACT
>VGSZ01000139.1 GCA_016874845.1 Deltaproteobacteria bacterium | reverse complement strand
CCGACGGAGTTCTGCACGCGGCCCTTGCCGGCGGACTGCTCGTAGAGCTCTTGCCACTGGGCGAGCAGGTAGTCGGCCTGCACGACGTCGTCCTCGACGCGGCGGCGAGCGTCGAAGGCGTCGGCGCCGAACTCGGTCAGGAACACCGGCTTGTCGAGCTTCTTCTGCACGACGGCGAAGAGGTCGCCGGCGGAGCGGCCGCGGTAGACGTTGGTGCCGAAGACGTCGATGGCCGGGGCCTCGCGCGCGATCACGTCGATGTACTGCAGGTCGCCGTTGGCGAGCGCCACCAGGTGGACCGGATCGTCCTTCTTCATCGCGACGGCCACGTCGTTCACCAGCGAGTAGAGGAAGCGCGCCCGCGTGACGTCGCGCTCGCCCTGCGGCAGCGCCTCGATCTCGGTGGAGGCCCACGACAGGCCGTAGTTGTTCTCGTTGCCGAGCAGCCACAGCAGCAGGCCGCGCGTGTTCTCGTGCTCGCGCACCATGCGCAGTACGTCCTCGAGGATGACCTGTCTCGTTCGCGGATCGGAGTAGTCGACCTGGGGCGTCCAGCGCCCGTCGATCGAGAAGCCGTAGCGGCCGACGGTGTGATTCAGGACTGTCGCGATGCCGAAGCGGTCCCAGATCCACGTCACCCACTTCGCCGGCATGCCCTCGTACACGCGGATGGCGTTGACGTGCATGCGGCGTAGCAGCGTCATCTCCCGCGTGAGCGCCGCCTCGATGACATCGTCGGGTTGCTGCCACAGCGAGTACGCGTAGTTCTGCCCGATGGGCACGTAGTCCCAGTTCACGCCGACGACGAAGAAGTCGCGCCCGTCGACGCGCAGGCGCACGCCGCTGTCGTCGCGGAACAGCGTCGCCGCGCCCGTCGCTGCGGCCGCTGCCGCGCCGGCCGCGGGCATGTCCGACGGTGACGTCATGGTCGCGCTCGCCGTCGCAGCCGGCGCAACAGTTGGCGCAACAGCTGGCGCTGTCTCCGCGGTCGGGCGTGGCGGCTCGCCGGCGGTCGCCGGCATCGTCGACGGCGGTGACAGCGGCGCCAGCGTGGTCGCCGGGTCGGCCGGCGCCGCGGCGGCGGTCGTCGTCGGCGGCGCGGTCGCCGCCGACGGGTCTTCGGCGACGGCGCCGGACGCGGCGAGCAGGCCGGCGACCAGGGTGGCGTGGCCGAGGCGGCGACGGACGGCGCGCGTCATCGCGCGCTCCGCGGGTTGGTGTGGGCGGCGATCAGGTCGCGGTACACGCGCGCGCTGTCCTTCAGCGTGCGCTTCTGGGTGGCGTAGTCGACGTGGACGA
Organism: Deltaproteobacteria bacterium; assembly: GCA_016874845.1. GTDB lineage: Bacteria > Myxococcota > UBA727 > UBA727 > VGSZ01 > VGSZ01. The sequence goes on along the minus strand of VGSZ01000139.1, from coordinate 11,667 downwards.
TGCCGAAGCGGCGCAGGTAGCCCCACTGCCACTCGAAGTTGTCGAGCAGCGACCACAGGAAGTACCCGCGCAGCGGTACGCCGCGAGCGAGCGCCTGCGCGCACGCCTCGACGTGCGTGCGCACGTAGTGGACGCGCTCGACGTCGGCGACGCGGCCCTGGTGGTCGGGCTCGGTGGCGTAGGCGGCGCCGTTCTCGGTGACGTACAGCGCGCGCGGCGCGTAGTCGGCGTGCACACGCTCGAGGATCGCGGCGAGCCCGTCGGGAAAGACCTCCCAGCCCATGTCGGTCTTCTGCGCCGGCAGGGGCTCGGCGATGACGCGCGGCGCGTTACCTTCGTCGGCGCCGCGGCAGATGGCGCGGCTGTAGTAGTTGATGCCCAGCCAATCGATGGGCGTCGCGATCTCTGCCATATCGCCGTCGACGACGAAGGGCAGGGTGGTCGACGACAGGTGACCCTGCTGCACGCGGTCGGCGATGGCGTCGTCGGGGTAGCGCCCGAAGAAGATCGGATCGAGGTACCAGCGGTTGAAGAACCCGTCGAAGCGTCGCAGCGCCTCGCGATCGATGTCGCTGCCCGAAGCGGCGTAGCCGGGCACGAGGTTGAGGACGAGCCCGACGTGCGCGTCCCTGACGTGAGCGCGGATGACGGGCACCGCGCGTCCGTGGGCGAGCAGCAGGTGGTGCGCGGCGGCCAGCGCGGCGGCGGGCTCCTTGCGGCCCGGGGCGTGCTCGCCGGTCTCGTAGCCGAGGTGGGCCATGCACCAGGGCTCGTTGTGCGTCGTCCAGTCGCGCACCCGATCGCCGAGGGCGCGGCTGACGACGTCGGCGTAGCGCACGAAGGCGTCGACGGTCCGCCGGCTCGCCCAGCCGCCTTCGTCTTCGAGCGCCTGCGGCATGTCCCAGTGGTTCAGCGTGACGAACGGGCGGATGCCCGCCGACAGCAGCGCGTCGACGAGGCGACGGTAGAAGTCGAGCCCCGCGTGCAACACCTCGCCCCGTCCATCGGCAAGGATGCGCGGCCACGCGATCGAGAAGCGGTAGGTGTTCACCCCGATCTGCCGCATCAGCGCGACGTCGTCGGCGAAGCGATGGAAGTGGTCGCAGGCGACGCGACCGTCGCTGCCGTCGGCCACCGCGCCGGGCACGCGGGCGAAGCGGTCCCAGATGCTCTCGCCGCGTCCGCCGACGTCGAGCGCACCCTCGACCTGGTACGACGACGTCGCCGTGCCCCATGCGAAGTCCTTCGGAAAGCCGCTCATCTCGTTCTCCTCGGTAGGCTGACTCAGGTGACGTCGACGTTTCGCTGCCGCTCGGAGGCGTGTGCTCCATCGTGCTCGAGGCAGCGCGCGGCGTGGTCGCGCGCGGCGTCGAGCACGACGAGGGACGAGGGCTGCTCGCTGCAGGCGGGCCGCGCGCGGGGACAGCGGGCCGCGTACGCGCAGCCCCGCGTCGTGTCCGCGTCGGGGCGCGCGGGCGGCGGTGGCGCGTCCAGGCTCTCGAGCGCGTCAATCAGGGCGCGGGTGTAGGGGTGCGCCGGCGCGCGCAGCACGGAAGAAAAGGGGCCCTGCTCGACGACCCGGCCGGCGAACAGCACGACGATCCGGTCGGCGACGCGCGCGGCGGCGCCGAGGTCGTGGGTGATCAGCGCGAGCGCCAGGCCCCGCGCCTTGCGCGCCGCGAAGACGTCGAGCACGCCCACGCGCACGCTGACGTCAAGCATCGACGTCGGCTCGTCGGCGACGAGCACGTCGGGTCCGGCGGCCAGCGCCCGCGCGATGGCGACACGCTGGCGCTGCCCGCCCGACAGTTCGTGCGGTCGCCGATCAAGGAATTCGACGGCCGGCGCCAGCCCGACCTCGTCGAGCAGTGCCGCCGCCTGCGGCCGCCAGCCGGCGTCGTCGACACCGGCGAGCCGCACCAGCGGGCCGCGCAGGTGGCCACCCACCGTGCGCATCGGGTCGAGCGACGCGTAGGGGTCCTGAAACACCATCTGCACGCGACGCCGGTAGGCGCGCTCGTCCACGCTGGTCACGCTCGCGCCGTCGAGCAGCAACTCGCCGGCGTCGGGGCGCTCCAGCCGCAACAGCAGGCGGGCCAGCGTGCTCTTGCCGCTGCCGGACTCGCCGACGACCGCCGTCGCCTCGCCCGCCGACAACGACAGCGTCACGTCGGCGAGCGCCGGCCGCGACCGCGCGCCGCCCGCGTCGTACCGTCGCGCCAGACCGCGCGCCTCGAGCACGATGCGTCGACCTTCGGACGACAGCGGACCATCTCGGGCAGGCACCCCACCAGCCTAGCAGACTTTGTGCGGTCGTCGAACAAATGCGGGCAATGGCGGCCGCACGCGGTGACGGGTGCCCGTCGCGTCCGGCGCCGGTCGCCGACATCGTCGTCGAAGGCGCGTTGTCGGTTGTCGAGCCGGGTGCGGGCGGGAGAGCGCCGGCGCCGTCGGCCGAGCGTCTCCGCGCTGGTCCATGGGGGTTGGCGTGCTCAGGCCGGGGACGCGGGCGGTGACGACGACGGCGACGACGACGGCGACACCACTTGCAGGCGCTGCAGCGAGCCGTGTCCGCGCGCGCTGCGCGGGTCGCGGTCGTAGAGCAGGGCGAGGTCCAGAGAGCTGAACTCGACGCCGGCGTAGAGCAGGCCGTCGCGCGCGAGCTTCCTCACCTCGTCGCCAGCGAAGGAGAAGCGCAGCGGGGTCGGGTTCGCCCAGCTCTCGGCGGCCTTGCGGTCCGGCGTCGTCATCACGCTGGCGAAGTCGTCGCCGAAGGTGCTCATCGCCCCGGCGCGGACGGGGCCATCGTCGCCATGCTCGAGCAGCTCGTCGACGCTGTCGCAGGTGGTCTCGGGACCGATGTCGTCGCGAGACAGCGCCATCCCGCCCCACGACGTGCGGCCGTCCAGCGACAGCATGTGGACGTGGACCGGGCGCTGCTGCTGAGCGCGCCCGTGCTGGAGCGACGTCGACGACGGCTCGTCCGGCAGCGGCTCCTCGCCGCGGCGGACGGCGTCGGCGAAGTCGCGGGCGGTGTTGGTGAACACGAAGCTCGCCAGCTGGTCGGCGATCAGGGCGTCGTCGCTGGCCGGACGCGCGCGGCTGCAGCGCGCGACGGCCGCCGACAACGCCCGGACCATCGCGCCTCCCGACAGCTCCGTCGCCGGCACGCGGCTGATGGTCGTCTCCGTCGCCGTGCTGGCCGCGGTCGTGGCCGCCGCGGTCGCGCCGGCCGTGGGGCGCCCGACGTGCGGCGCGCCGCCCTCCTTCGGCCCGGAGAAGCGGTGCAGTGCCGGCGACGTCGCCGCCGACACCGCCGGCATCCCCGCGATCCCCCCGACGTCGTCGTCGCCGCCCGTAGCGCCGCCGTCCGCCCGGTGTCCTGCCACGCCGACGTCGACGCGGGTGACGACAGCGCCGCGCTCGGCGCGCTGACCCGCGACGCTACCGGCGCGCCCGCGCCCACTGCCCCCGCATCCATGGGGAGCCGTCGCGACGCTGCGGGGCCCAGATTGCTCCACGACGCGCGCATGCGCAGGTCGACACCGGTCGCCTGCGCAGACGTTGCGCGGCTTTCGCAAGCGCCGCAGGGCGCGCTGCGCTTCGCCACCCGCGATGCTGGTGGGCAGGCCCCCGTCGTGTCGCGTCAGCCTTTCATGACGACCAGGGTGCGGGGGTGTCCCCCGCAAGCGTCCTCAGGATCTGACGGTCTTGCGTCAGGCTCTGTGTTGCCGTCAGCTGTTCAGCGCTCGGCCTCGGCGGTGGTCGACAGCCCTGCCGCCTCGGCGTGGGCGGCGGGCGAGGTGTCCATGACGGCGCGCTCGATGAAGCGCATCAGCCCCGCGCGCGCCGGCAGCATGCTCTGGTGCCAGTCGAAGCGGATGCCGAGTGCCTGCCCAGGCAGCACCTGCCCGTCGGTGCCGTGCAGGGCGTGCAGCTCGGGCTCGCCGCGCGCGTCAGGCACGATGAAGTCGAGGAACAGCTCGTCGCCTCGGACGCCGATGTCGTGGGCGTCCTTCAAAAGGATGCCGCCGAGGCTGAGGTTCCCCAGGTGCAGCACCTAGCGGCGGTCGCCGTGATCGACGTGCGCCCGCAGATGGACCGGGATGCGCTCGTGGACGCGGCGGTTGTCAGGGGTGACGGTCACGGCTGCCTCGGGGAAAGCGAGCGGAGCAGGAGCGATGTAGCCGTGTCGACGACAGCGCAGCGCGCGCTTCCCCGCTGGTCATCGCCGACGTCGGCGCGGCTGCTCACAGCGCCAGGGCGTCGACGAGCGTTCCGGGCGCGACCGTCGTCGCCGCCGCCGGCAGGCAGGCCAGGTGCGTCGCCGCCGCCAGCCCCGACACCTGCCCTGAGCCTTGTCGATCCAGCGTGACCAGCCCGGTGACGCCGTCGCGCTGCGCGAGGCGCGCGCGGGCAAAGAACGCCAGCCCCGCCTTCTTCACGAAGGGCTGCTCGTCGAACAAGGGCAGGGGCGTCGTCTTCGGCGCCACGTCGACCTCGCCCTGCAGCGCGCGCAGGGCCGGCGCCACGAACAGCGCGAAGGCCACCATCGTGCTCACCGGGTTGCCCGGCAGGCCGAACACCAGCGTCGGTCGCCGCCGACACGGCAGCTTCCCGAAGGCCAGCGGTTTGCCGGGGCGCATCGCGATCTTCCACAGCGACAGCTCGGCGCCGAGCGCCTCGAGCGCCGGCCGCATGAAGTCGTGGCTGCCGACGCTGACGCCGCCGATGGTGACGAGCACGTCGGCGCCATCCACATCGAGCATGTGAACGTGGTCAGCCAGCGTGTCTCTGGCGATGCCGAGCAGGCGCACGTCGGCGCCCGCCGCCACCGCCGCCGCTGCCACCGCCCAGGCGTTGCTGTTGACGATCACGTCGTCGCCGCTGCCGTCGCCGACCTCGCGCAGCTCGTCCCCCGACGCGAGGATCGACACCCGCGGCCGCCGCAGGACGTCGACACCGATGTGGCCCGCCGACAGCCAAAGGTTCAGCCGCGCCGGCGTGACGACGTCACCGGGCTCGCCCACCACCGTGCCCTCGTCGATGTCCTCGCCCCGCGGGCGGATGTGCTCACCCGCGGGCGCCGCGTGCCGCACGCCGACCACGCCCTGCGGCACCGCCTGCTCGTCGCAGCGCTCGCGCATCACCACGGCGTCGACGCCGGCGGGGATGGCCGCGCCCGTCGTGATCGCCACCGCCTCGCCGGGCCCTATCCCCGTCGTCGCCGCGCCGCCCGCCAGGCTCTGGCCCACGAGCCGCAGCGACACCGGGTGCTCGTCGCTGGCAGCGGCGACGTCGACGGCCCGCACGCCGTAGCCATCCATCGCGCTGTTGGCGTAGGGCGGCAGCGCCCGCCGGCTGACGAGGCGAGTCGCCAGCCGGCGCGGGCGCGGCTCGAGCGCCAGGCTCGTGCACATCGCCCGCTCGAACACCGTCAGCGGCGCGCAGGCGGCGAGGATGTGCGCGCGCGCCTCCTCGACGGGGGTCAGGATCTCCTTCGCCTTCGACGCCGCGGTCATGGGCTGGCTCCCTGGGGCGCCGCTCCGGCGGACGCCGGCGGCGGCGACATCGAAGACGTCGACAACGAGCGCAGGCGCTCTTCGCCGTGGCCCTCGCCGAGGATCAGGCGCAGGCGGTCGTCGTAGACGAAGCTGGCGACGCTCTCGATGTGCGGCGGCAGGTGGCACGAGCGGCAGGTGGTCTCGTCGACGGCGCGGCGGATCTTCGTCTTGTCGCCGCCGCCGGCCACGTGCAGCGAGCCGGGGCCGTGGCAGCTCTCGCACTGCACGCCGACCAGGCCGCGCTGCACGAGCTGCGTCGTCGTGCAGGCCCCGCCGTCGGCGGCGAAGCCGGCGGCGTGGCAGCCGACGCAGCCGCGGTCGCGGTCGCGGCCGAGCTCCACCAGCGTCGTCCACGCCTTGGCGTGGCCCACCGGCCGCAGGGCCTGTGTCCCGTCGGCGGCGGTGTGGAGCAGGGACACGACGGCGCGCTCCCACTGCGCGTACGCCGCCGCGTGACAGGCCCGGCACGTCGCCGCGCCGACGTAGGCGGCGGTGCCCGCGGCGGGTGGGGGGCAGACGACGTCGCGCTCGCACGCGCCCACCAGCGCCGGGATCGAGCGCAGGTAGGCCTGCAGGTCGCGGGCGGCCACGGGCTCCTCGGGCGATCCGCGCCGCAGCGCCAGCGCGAAGGCCTCGACGTGCGGGCCCGACGGCGGCGGAAGCGCCGCCACCGACAGCGCGTCACGCTCGGCGGCGAAGGCGTCGCGCCGCGCCTGCTGAAAGGCTCGCGTGTCGCCGGGCGGCAAGGTCGCCAGCCGCTCGTCGAGGCCGGCGAGGCGCACATCGAGCAGCTGCTGTCGCGCGGTCACGGTGGCCACGCGGTCGTCGAGGGCGAGGGGCGCCCACGGGGCAACGTCACGGCCACGGCCCTGCAGCCGGACGACGACGACTCCGGCGCGCTGCGCCTGCCAGCCGGCGCTGACGACGACGGTCGTGCCCACGCGCTCGGGCGCCACCGGGCCCTCGGCGGCGCGGCCGACGACCACGACGTCGACGCCGCGCCACAGCCGCGCGTGGGCCTTTGCCTGGGCGTGGGTGCCCTGCAGCAGCACGACGACGAGGTCGACGGCGGCGGCGCTGCCCGGCGCGTGGGCGTCGACGGTGCGCTGTACGACGGCGAGGTCGTCGTCGGCGGCGGCGCCGACGACGAGGGCGCGCAGCTCGCCGCGCTGGACCACGAGCCCTTGTCCGTCATCGAGCGACGGCACGCCGTGCTTGCGCAGCAGCGCCGCGCGGAAGGCCGCGCCGCGCACGTCGTCGAGGGGGCCGCGCGTCGTCGCCGCGAGGCCGAGGCGGGCATAGGTGCCGAGGAGCAGGTCGGTGCGGGCCTCGGCCTGGCAGCGGTCGGCGGCGGAGTCGTCGTCGAGCTTCTCGAACAGCAGGTCGCCGCCGTCGACGAACAGCACGCGCTCGCCGTAGGCGGCGCGGGCCTCGTGCAGCAAGGCGCCGAGGCGGGCGAGGCCGCCCAGGGGATCGCCGGTGCAGCCGCAGGGCTCGACGTAGCCCTGCACGCTCGCCGTGTAGACGAGGACCAGATCGCGCGGCCCGCCGGCCTGCGGGAACCACGCTGTCGTTGCCGCCGTCGTCGCCGTCGTCGCCGTCGTGGTTGCCGTCGCCGCCGTCGGGGTCGCCGCCGTCGGGGTCGCCACCGCCGGGGCCGGTGCCGTCGTCGAGGTCGCCGCCGCCGGGGTCGTCGTCGTGGTCGCCGCGGTGCAGGCGCCGACGAGGCCGCAAAGGAGGAGCAAGAGGTACGACCGGACCACCGCCCTCTTTATAGCGAACCGGCGCGGCGCTGGATGCCGGGACGCGTGGATCGGGGCTGGGCGACGGCGGAACCCTTATGCCATGCCGGGACCACGCGAGGACAGCTCTGGGCGGGGCGCAGACAGCTGGGACGAGGAGACCGAGCGGCTCCCCATGGCAGGGGTCGTCATCGAGTCATGGGCCGGCGATGGTCGGTCCATCGTGCGGATCACGTCGGTCCTGCGGATGGACCTCGCCCCCGTGACCCACGCCGACTACGCCCGCTTCGTCGACGCCACCGGCCGCGACCCGCCGTGGCCGGGGGACGCGCCGCGCACTGAGCTCCTCGAGCAGCCTGTCGTCCACGTCCACATCGAGGACGCCCGCGCCTACGCGCGCTGGGCGAAGAAGCGCCTGCCCGTCGAGCACGAGTGGATCGAAGGCATGCGCCGCATCGGCTTCCGCACCGCGCGGGGCGGCGCGACGTGGGAGTGGACGGCGTCGCGGCACCGCGAGGGTCACGTCGTGCGCGGCGGTCCGTACCGCAATCGCCCGGGCACGAAGGGCGAACTCGCCCACCGCAGCTGGGAAGACACCGGCTGTCGCGCCGTCGGCTTCCGCTGCGTGGTGGACGGGTGAGCGACCACGAAGCCGGCGGCGCGCCCTCGTTCGCGCTCGAGCGCGAGCACAACGGCACTGTCGTGACCTTGGTCGTCGAAGGCGCCCGCGTGCGCGTCGACGCCCGCGACCACGACCTGCTCGTGCTGCCGTCGGCCGGCCGACGGCAGCGCCCGGTGCGCGACGCGAACGTCCCCGAGCAGACCGACGCCTGGGCCTGGCAGCTGCGCGACTGGCGCAGGCACTTCGTCGCGCCGGGCAGCAACGAACGCTCCGTGAACCGCACGCTGACCGAGTTCGGCGACGAGGCGAGCCCGCAGGCCCTCTGGGGGCTGCGGCGCGTGAAGCTCGACGCACCGCTGCCGAGCGTGCAGCACGTCGAGGTGCTCGGCGCGCTAGGCTACCGACAGCCGCCGCTCACCGCCGACCTCGTCGATGCGGACCTGCGAAAGATCGTGCTGCGCGCCTCGCCCGCCGAGCTCGGCGAGGCCCTCGTCGTCTTCGACGAGGCCGGCCTCGAGGGCGCGCTGCTCGGCGACGAGCCGCCGGTCGTGAAGCTCGCCGAGCTGCTCGCCGGCATGCCTCTGGACCGCCTGCGCCAGGGGCACGACCGCCGCCTGCAGTTCCGCGATCTGTTGCAGGGCTGCCTGCTCATCCTGCAGAGCAGAACCAACATCCGCACCGAGGTGATCGCCCCGCCCATCCCGCTCCCAGACGCGCCGGGTGTCCGTTTCCTCGACACCGTCGGCGCCATCCTCGAAGAGGGCAGCCGGATGGACCACTGCGTCGCCGCGCGCGCTCCGCGCGCGCTGTCCGGCGACAGCTTCCTGTTCCACATCGACCACGCCGACACGCGCGCCACCGCCGAGCTCGGCAGCGACGGCACCCTGCTCGAGGTGCGTGGGCCGCGCAACAGGCAGAACGCCGCCGTGACCTACGCGACGGCGGTGCTACACCGCTGGGGCGCGCAGCTGATACTGCACCGCCTCGGGGCGCCGACGACGAGCCTGTGGATGACGCCCGCGCCGCCGCTGCCTGACGGGGCGGAGCCCATCGCCACCGTCGCGGCGCTGCGGGCTGTGCTGGTCGCGCTGACCAGCCCGCCGGAGACCGGCGACGAACACGTCTGGCTGTGGGCTGCGCGCAGCGCGCGGGGCGCCGTTGCCGGGCGCGCGTGGCTCGTGGACGAGCGCGCCGCCGGGATCCCGCTGATGCTCTGGGAGCTCGACGCCAAAGGCGTCCGCGTGCTGTCGAGCGCCAGCGTGCGCGAGGCCGCCCGGGCGGCGCCGGCGGCCGGCAGTGGCGACGACGACGACGGCGACTGGGACGATCGCACCTGACCGCCGCTCGCGCCTGCTCTGCGCGGGTGCAAGTGCGGCGCGGGCGCGGCCGGTGGAGGGTTGCTCGGCCTGGCTGCTACTGTGCGCCGCATGAACGTCAGGAACACGAAGCACGCCGTCGTCCTTGGCTGCGGCATGGTTGGCGCCGCGATGGCGATGGACCTCGCCCGGGACCCAGCGCTGCACGTCACCGTCGTCGACGCCCGCGAGCCTGCCTTCGCCCGCGTCGCCACCTTCGGCGTCGCCACCCGGCGCGCCGACCTCGGCGACCCCGCGGCGGTCAAGGCCGCCGTCGCCGACGCCGACGTCGTCCTTGGCGCCTTGTCGAGCGTGATCGGGCTGCAGACGCTGGCCGCGGTCATCGAGGCCGGCAAGCCCTACGTCGACATCTCGTTCATGGCCGAGGACGCCCGCGTGCACGACGGGCTGGCGAAGCAGCACGGCGTCACCGCCGTCGTCGACTGCGGCGTCGCGCCCGGCATGAGCAACCTGCTCGCCGGCTACGCCGCCCACGTGCTTCAGCCGTGCGACCACATCGACATCATGGTGGGCGGCCTGCCTGTCGAGCGGCGCTGGCCCTTCGAGTACAAGGCCGGCTTCTCGCCCCACGACGTCATTGAGGAGTACGTGCGCCCGTCGCGCATCGTCGAGGACGGAAAGATCGTGGTGAAGGAGGCCCTGAGCGAGCCCGAGCTCGTCGACTTCACCGGGCTCGGCACGCTCGAGGCGTTCAACACCGACGGGCTGCGCAGCCTGGCCGACACGCTGCGTGTGCCGCACATGCGCGAGCGCACGCTGCGCTACCCCGGGCACATCGAGCTGATGCGCGTGCTGCGCGAGACGGGCTTCTTCCGCAAGGACGCCATCGACGTCGGCGGCGTGAAGGTGCGCCCCCTCGATCTGACGGCGGCGTTGATGTTCCCCAAGTGGACGTTCGAGGACGGCGAGGCCGACCTGACGGTGATGCGCGTCGAGGCGACGGGCACCAAAGGCGGGCGTCGTGTGCGGCTGCGCTGGGACCTGTTCGACCGCTACGACCCGGTGACGCGCTTCCGCTCGATGTCGCGCACGACGGCGTTCCCGGCGACCATCGTCGCCCGCTACATCCTCGCTGGGCGCATCACCGACAAGGGCGTGCTGCCGCCCGAGCTGCTGGCCACGATCCCCGGGCTCGTCGACGACATCTTCGCGGCGCTCAAGCAGCGCGGCGTCACCTACAGCGCCTACGAGAGCGAGGTCGCGTGAGCCCGCGGTCGAGCCTGCACCTGTGGCTGCGCGAAGAGACCAAGCCTGGCGAGGCGCGCACGCCGCTGACGCCCGCCGGCGTGGGCGCGCTCGTCGCCGCCGGCGCCCGCGTCACCGTCGAGCACAGCCCCCTGCGCGCGATCCCCGAAGACGCCTACGCCGCCGCCGGCGCCGCCGTCGCCGACGGCGGCGCGTGGACGAGCGCGCCCCGTGACGCCGTCATCCTCGGCATCAAGGAGCTGCCGACGGCGACGACGACGCCGCTGGTGCACCGCCACGTGTACTTCGCTCACTGCTTCAAGCAGCAGAGCGGCGCGCGCGGCGTGCTGCAGCGCTTCGTCGACGGCGGCGGCGCGCTGTTCGATCTCGAGTACCTGAAGGACGCCCGCGGCCGCCGCGTCGCCGCGTTCGGCTACTGGGCCGGCTTCACCGGCGCCGCCGTCGGCGTGCTCGCCTGGGCGCGGCAGCAGCACGACGGCGCGCTGCTGCCGGCGGTGTCGCCGTGGTCGTCGCAGGCGGCCCTCGTCGGCGCGTGCCGGCAGGCGCTGGCCGGCCGCGCGCCTCCCGCGAGCATCGTCGTCGGCGCGAAGGGCCGCGTGGGCCGCGGCGCCGTGGCGCTGCTGCAGGCGTTGGGCGCAGCGGTGACGGCGTGGGACCTCGACGAGACGAAGGGCGGCGGGCCGTTTGCCGCGCTGCTCGAGCACGCGCTGTTCGTGAACGCCGTGCTGCTGTCGGGGGCGATGCCGCCGTTCTTGACCCGCGCCATGCTGGCCGGCCCGCGCCGGCTGTCGGTGATCGCCGACGTCAGCTGCGATCCGCACTCGCCCCACAACCCCATCCCCGTCTACGACGACGTCACGACGATGGCCGTGCCCACGGTGCGCGTGGCCGACGCGCCGCTGCTCGACGTCATGGCCATCGACCACCTGCCATCGCTGCTGCCGCGCGAGTCGAGCGAGGACTTCGCCGAGCAGCTGCTGCCCCACCTGCTCGACCTGGCCAAAGACGAAGGCGCGTCGTCGTCGGTATGGCAGGGCGCGCTGCGCGAGTTCGCGCAGCACGCGGGGCCGCTGCGCGCGAGCTCTTCGTCCGCGTCGTCGTCGTACGTGTCGTCGTCATCGTCCGCGTCGTCGTCGTCCGTGTCGTCGTCGTGCGCG
>VGSZ01000138.1 GCA_016874845.1 Deltaproteobacteria bacterium | reverse complement strand
CGGCGTCTGACGTCGTCCTGCTGCCGCCGCCGGGACGCTGAGCGCCAGCTGCCATGCGCACCCCCGCGCGGGGCCGCCGCGCCGCGATCAGGACAACTGCTCCAGCAGGATCCCGGCATCGACGAGCAGACGAGGGACGTCGTCCCAGACCGGATAGGCGACGACGCCGTCGGCGCGCACCAGCGCTGTCTGCAGCTTTGGCGCGAGGGTCTGCCCGCGCCGGTCCTTCAGCTTCTCTTTGTCGATGGCGGCGTTCATCCGCTGCACGAGGACGTCGTCGGCCACGCGCAGCGGCAGCCGCGTCTCGGGGCAGACCAGCAGATCGAGCAGGAACGGCTCCAAGGCCATCTGGGACTCCGCGCAGAGGGGTAGGCACGTCGTCCACGGAGGCGCACGCAGCGTCAACCGGGCGCGTCGCCCCCGCCCGCGGTGTCACGGCGCCGACGCCGGCCCGGCCGCGGCCGACGTTGCACCGAGGGCGCTGTCGGCGGCGCCAGCGAGGTCTGGGCGCTTCCAGACGATCACCGAGGCCAGCACGAGAACGGCCACGACGAGGAACACGAGCTTGAGTGCGAGCTTGAAGAGGCGCCACAGCACCGCGCCGACGAGCGTCGCGACCACGACGCCCACCACGGGCATCAGCGCCGACGGGAGCCCCTCGAACATCAGGATCGTCCCGAGAGGAACGTGAGCGGATTGCCCGGGAGACGACTCGCCTTGAACTCGACGTCGAAGAGGCGTCGGACCAGCGTGGCGATGCCCAGCGGCGTATGGGCGGAGTCGGGGGGATGCTCGGACATGTGCAGGGCACGACGCATATCGGCGGCGCTGGTGCAGCGGTCGTCGCGGTTGAGCGACAGCGCGTTCTCGATGACGATGCGGAGCCGCGCGGGCACCGACGACGGCACCGGCCGGTGCTTCGCGAGCGCGTGCATCCTGAGCATCTGTGTGTCGTCGAGTCCGACGCAGTCGAAGGCGCGCTGGCCGGCGATGAGGTCGTACAGGATGCAGCCTACGGCGAAGATGTCGCAGCGCGCATCGAGCGGTTCGCCGCGGGCCTGCTCGGGAGCAAGGTAGCCCGGCGTCCCGACGATCTCGTCGGCGGCCTCCTGGCTCGTGGCCAGCGACAGGCCGAAGTCGGCGACGCGCACGGCGCCGTCGTAGCGGACGAAGATGTTCTTGGGCGCGATGTCGCGGTGCACGAGCCCCAGCGGCGCGCCGCGCGGGTCGGTGAGCTTGTGGGCGAAGTCGAGACCTTCGAGAATCTCGTTGACGATGAAGGTCGCGAAGCTGAGCGGGACCTGAATCTTCTGGCGGCGGACGCGGTCGAGGATGCTCTCGAGGTCCTGACCGTCGACGTACTCGAGAACGCCGAAGTCGATGTTGTTGAACGTGCCGAGCTCGTAGCCGCGGATGAGGTTCTTGTGCTGCGCCTTGAGCGCGACCTGCATCTCGCGGAGGAACCCGGCGTGCAGCTCGGGGTCGAACGGTCTGTCCGGACGCATCCGCTTGATCACGACGACATCGCCGTTGCGTGTGTCACGCGCACGGTAGATCTCGGCGACGCCGCCGATGGCGAAACGATCGATCAGGTCGTAGGGGCCAAGACGTGGCACAGCTGCCACTTTACCGGACTGGCGGCAAACGCACTCGGAGCGTGAGCCCAACGGCGACGCCGGTGTCTCGCTCGGCGAGGAAGTTGGCATCCAGCTCCCACCGCTCGACGCCGAGCAGTGCGCCCCAGGGCGGCGGCAACCCGGCCATGGCGGTGATGGCGGCGTCGCTGGCGCCCTGGGCGAGCATGTCGAGCAGCGCCCCCTCGGGGCGCGCCCGCGCGAGCGCCGCCCGCAGGCGCTGCCCGTCGACGACCAGCAGCCGGTCGGGGGCTGCGGGGCAGGTCGCCGCCGCGGCCACCCGGTCCACCGCCGTATCCGCGCCGATGCCGAGGGCGAAGACGTCGTCGTCGACCACGGCGCTGACGTCGCGCCAGGGGCGGCCCGGCACCGCGACCGCGCGCACCCCGCGGCCAGCGACGACGCGAACAGGACGGGGGGACACCGGTCCGAGCGCCGCCTCGAGCGCCGCGCGGCTGCCCGGCCGCGGACGCGCCGCCACCACGAGGGCGCCGAGCGTCGCGCGGTCGGCCGACAGCAAGGGCGTGCCGGCCACCGGCGGATGAAGGGCGAAAAGGACGCGACCATCGAAGCTGTCGGCGGCGTCGCGGGCGAGGGTCCCGCCGAGGCCGGCATCGTTGACGACGGCGCCCACCACCGGCGGCAGGCGTGCGGCGACGATGGCGCCCTCTTCGGCGGCGCACGAAAACGACGGTGCCGCGGATCGCAGTCCCCGCGCGACGTCGGCCAGGGCGCCCTCGACCACCGCCGTCGCCGCCAGCGTGACGACGTCGCCTGCGAGGTTGATGGTCCCGATGGTCTCGGGCACGTCCGGCCTCGCGCCCACGCGGAAGCCGGTGGTCGACGACGTCACCCGCCGGGTGGGCCATGTCCCCGTGGCCATCGCCTCGAGCAATGCAGCCGAGGCCAGGGGATCCGCCGGCTCGAGGGCGAACACGACGGCATCGTCCCCGACGCGAACGACCGCGCGTACGACACCGGCGTCGTCGAGCAGCGCGTCCACCTCGCCGAGGCGCCGCTCGAACCGCAGGCCGGTGCGCGGAACGGCCAGCGCCAGCGTCGCGGCGAGGCGGGCACTGTCGGTGACCCGCGCCGACACGACCGCCTCACCCAGCGGCGGGCGCAGCGCGACGACCACCGGGGCGCCGAGCCCGGCCTCGGTCAGGCCGGTGACCGACACCGCGGCCGCGGCCGGCGGCAACAAGCCGAGACGGGCCGCGCGCACCGTGAGGTCGACGAAAGGCCCGAGCGCCGCGAACGTCGCCTCGGCGGCGACGTCGGGCAGCATCGGCACGCCGTGCGGGGGACCAGGTGCGGTCACAGGAGCGGCGCTGGGTTGGCGACGCAGGGCGCCGAAGGCGACCACGGCGGTCACCAGCCCGGCCACGACGAGGGCGACGCCGAGCTGCGAAGGGCGCGCACGAAGCTCCACCGCCGTACGGTAACAGGCTGTGGTGAAAACGCCGTCGCCGTTTCATCGCGGCCTACGGACTCTGGTCCTCGGCTGGGCGCTCCCCCGTCGACCACGCCGGCAAACGGGGTTGTGCGGCCGCCAAAGTTTCAATACGGCTTCGGTCACCCCCGTCCCACGCAGTTCGAAGGGCTCACGCCCCACGGAGCGCCCCCGACCATGACGAAGCCCGCCCTCCGCTTCGCGCTCGCCACCGGCCTGTTCTTCTCCGTCGCCTCCGTGGACGTCGGCCCCGATGGGGTCGTCGTCGCCGCCGCCACGGCCGCGAAGAAGAAGAAAAAGTCCGACGCCAGCGCCGAGGCGTCCGGGAAGGACGACGGGAAAGGTGACAAGAAGGCGGAGAAGAAGGGCGACAAGAAGGGTTCCGACGCCCCCAGGGAAGAGCTGCGGACCACCGGCCCGGCGACGATCCAGCGCGACGCGTTCTCCGAGAAGCAGTTCGAGAACTCGGCGAAGGCCGAGCGCAAGCGCGATGAGCAGATCGACGAGATCAAGGGGCTGCTCGGCAAGCTGAAGCCCGCCGACGAGCGGCGCGGCGAGCTGGTGTTCCGCCTCGCCGAGATCTACTGGGCGAAGTCCAAGTTCATTTACCAAAAAGAGTTCAAGAACTTCGACGATGCTTATCAGAAGTGGGTCGACAACGGCCGCACGGGCAAGGAACCGCAGCTGGCTTCCTTCACGTCGGAGTCGGAGGCCTACAAGAAGCAGGCGCTGCAGAACTACGCCATCATCCTCGACAAGTTCCCCAACTATCCGCGGCTGGATGAAGTTCTGTATATCATGGCCTTCAATCAGTACGAGGCAGGCAAGACCGACGACGCCCTGCAGAACTACTCGCAGCTCATCAAGCAGTATCCCAAGAGCGAGTATGTCTCCGACTCGTATCTGGCGATCGGCGAGCACCACTTCAAGGCCAACAATCTCGACAAGGCCACCAAGGCGTACACAAGGGCGTATGATAGGGGTCTTGAGGCGAAGCGTCGCTCGGTCTATAATTATGCTCGCTACAAGCTCGCCTGGTGCGACTACAACGCGCAAGAGTTCGACAAGGCGCTCGCCAAGTTCAAGGATGTCGTCACCGAGGAGGACAAGGCCAAGGCCAAGGGCGACAAGGGCGACGATGGCAAGGTTGCCGGCGTGCAGCTGAAGCGCGAGGCGCTCAACGACATGGTGCTGACCTACTCGCACCTCGACGCGACCCGCGAGGCGTACGACTACTTGAAGAAGGAGGCCGGCGCCCCCGAGGCCTACCGCCTGTCGGGCAAGCTGGCAGCTGTCTACAAAGAGCAGGGCAAGCACGCGCTCGAGGTCGACACCCTGCGCCTGCTGATCAACCTCGATCCCGACAACGCGCAGGCCCCGGACTACCAGTCGGCCATCGTGCTCGCGTACAGCAACCTCGGCGACCGCACCTCGGTGCGCAAAGAGGTCACGCGACTCGTCGAGCTGTACCGGCCGGGCAGCGGCTGGTGGCGGAAGAACGAGGCGAACGCGGCGCTCGTCGACCGAGCCCGGACCGTCGCCGAGAGCCGCATGCGCGAGCTTGTCACCGACTATCATCGCTACGCTCAGAAATTCAAGAAGGTCGACGATTACGAGACCGCTGCGGACATCTATTCGCAGTACCTTCAGGCCTTCCCTGACTCGGAGCAGGCATATCGATTGAATTTCTTCTTTGCCGAGCTTCTTTATGATCTTGGTCGCTGGCGCGACGCCGCACAGCAGTACGACGCCGTCGTCAAGCGCGACGGCAAGGGCGAGTACACCCGTACCTGCGCGTACAACGCGGTTCTGTCGTGGGAGAAGATCGTCAACAAGATCCCGCCGCCGGTCTTCAAGGATGGCAAGGTGCTCGCGGGCGGCTGCTCCGAGGCCGACGAGAAGAAGGGCAAGTGCGCCCAGAAGTCCGACCAGCTCGAGAAGAAGAAGGTCGAGCTCGAGAACTTCGAGAAGGGCAAGAAGAAGTACGACGCGAAGAAGATCCCCGACGACGAGGTCGCCTTGTCGACGGCGTGCGACACGTACGTCGCGATCGTGCCGCAGAAGGACGTCGACCGCGACCAGAAGCTCAGTGAAGAGCTCATCGTCGTGAAGTTCAAGTCGGCCTACATCTATCAGTCATACTACCACTTCGACGAGGCGGCGAAGCGCTTCGGCGAGCTCATCGACCGCTGGCCCGACAGCGAGTACGCGCGCAAGGGCGCCGACCAGATCCTCGACTCGTACGCCGCCCGCGAGGACTATCAGGCGCTCGAGAAGTGGTCGCGCGACTTCGCCAGGAAGACCGACCTGATGCGCGACGACAAGTTCGCCAAGCTCGTCAGCCGGTTCATGGAGGGCGCGACCTTCAACAACGTCGACGCGCTGCGCGCCCAGAGCGCGGGCATGAAGGGCGAAGCGAAGACGAAGACGTCGCTCGAGGCGGCGACCCGCTTCGAGAGCTTCATCAAGGAGTTCCCGGGGTCGGAGTTCGCGCCCATCGCGTTGTACAACGCCCAGCTGATCTACGCCGGCGAGAACTATGTCGCCCAGGCCATCGAGACCGCCGACCAGCTGTTGCGACAGTACGCCAAGGAGATCGGTGCCGGGGACAACCTGAAGAACAAGCTCGAAGAGATAACGATCATCAATCTCGCGGCCTACCATGAGAAGGTCGCCAACTATCCGCGAGCCGCCGAAACGTACGTCAGTTTTGCTGATAAGTTCAAGGACAACGCCGAAGCCCCAAATGCCATATACAATGCTGGCATCTTTTATCTTGGTCTCGGCGACACCAAGAATGCAGTAAATATGTTCGCTCGGTACATCAAGGACTTCCCCAAGAAGAAGGACGTCCCCGAGGTGTACCTGCGCATGGCGGCCGTCTACGAAGACCAGCAAGACTGGAAGCGGGCCAGCGCGCTGCATGGCGAGTTCGAGAAGCTCCACGGCAAGCAGGCGACGCCGACGCAAGTGCTGTCCGCCCGCTACAAGACTGCCCTGGCGCTGCAGCGCGCCGGTCGCGACAAGGACATGCTCGAGGCCTGTCAGGGGATCCTCGGCGGTCTGAAGAAGCTCGACGAGAAGGTGCAGAAGTCGGACATCGGGCAGCTGGCCGGCGGCTACTGCGCGTTCCAGATCCTCGAGCCCGAGTTCCAGGCCTACAAGGCGATCAAGATCGAGGCGCGCGGCTCGTCGAGCAAGGCGCTGCTCGCGGTGAAGCAGGCCCTCGATGAGAAGAAGAAGGGCCGTGACAACATCGCGAAGAAGTACGTCGACGTCCTGTCGTACGGCAGCGGCGAGTGGGGCATCGCCGGCCTGTCGCGCGCCGCCGACGCCGTCCTCGACTACGTCACGACGCTGCGCAACGCGCCGGACCCGCCGATGCTCGCGAGCAATCCCGATGCGCTCGACATGTTCCGCACCGAGCTCGAGAACATCGCGTTCCCAGTTGAGGAAGAGGGCATCAACGCCCTCGAGACCGCCCTCGCCAAGGCGTTCGAGCTCGGCATCTACAGCCCGTACACCATCGAGATCGAGGACAAGCTGAAGCGCTTCAAGCCGGCGAAGTTCGGCCGCGTCTACGAACTCGACTTCTACGCGTCCGGCGGCGCGACGAAGCAGGCCGACGACTGAGCGCAAGCGCAGGGCGTGGTTGCCACGCTCCGCGCTCGCCGTTGCCCTACGGCGCCGGGCCCACGGCCTTCGTTTGCCTTACCCCTTTTACATTCCGCACTTCACCACCCGGGACTGACCATGAAGAACATGCGCGACCTCCTGCCTTCGCTGGCGCTGGCCACAGCGGCCTCGATGCTCCCTGCGGGCTGCGCTACCGAGCAGAAGAAGGAAGACAAGCCGGCGGTCGTCGTGACCGAGGAGAAGCCGGTGGAGGCTCCCAGGCCCCGGCCCGACTCGGCCGCGGCGCTGATCGCCGACGGCACGAAGCTGCTGAAGGACGGGCGCGCCACCGACGCCAAGGCCAAGTTCGAGACCGCGCTCGACAAGGAGCCGGCCAACGTCGACGCCAAGGTCGGTCTGGCGCAGGCGCAGCTGAAGCTCGGCGAATTCGACGGCGCGAAGGCCATCCTGACCGACCTGCAGAAGGCAAACCCCGACTCGCGTGAGGTCGTGCTGTTGCTCGGCCTTCTGTATACTGAGCAGGGGAAGTACGATCAGGGTATTTCTCTGTATGAGAAAGAGCTTGAGCGCCAAAAGTCCAAGGGTGCCGCGCCGGACCGCGACCTGCTGAACAATCTGATCACGATGTACCGGATGGCGAAGCAGTACGACGACGCTGTGAGGGCGTGCACGACGCTGCTGTCGCGCGATCCGCAGAACGCCGACGCGCTGAAGAACCTGAGCCTCGTCTACTTCGATCAGGGCAAGTATGATCTGGCCGAGACCATCGCGATCAACTCGCTCAAGATCAACGACAAGGACGCTGCGCTTTATAACAATCGCGGCATGATTCGCGTCAAGAAAAAACGCTATCCCGAGGCGATGTCGTTCTTCTATAAAGCTGTTCAGGTAGATCCCATCAGTCTCACCGCCCATCTGAACATCGGCGCCATCGCCCTGCGCTATCGCGACTATGCGAACGCTGCGAAGCACTACGCCGAGGCGATGAAGCTCGAGCCCAAGCACCCTGAGGCGAACCTCGGCTACGGCCTCGCCCTCGCCGGCGTCTCGGGAGCGTTGCCGCCCGATGAGCAGGCGAAGAAGGCCCCCGACGCCATCGCGCAGCTGCAGCGAGCGCTGGAGATCGACCCCGATGTGACCGAGGCCATCGGCGAGATCGCGATGGTCCAAAAGCTCCAGTTGAACAACCTGACCGAGGCGAAGGGGTGGTGCGAGAAGTACCGCGAGAAGCGCGGCCGCAAGTTCGACGACAAAGACGTCATGAAGGGCGAGTGCGCCGCCATCGACGCCGAGATCAAGGCCAAGGAGGCCGCGGCCCGAGCGATGGAGGCGGCGCGCGCCGCACAGGCTGAAGAGGACGCGGCAAAGAAGGCCGAAGAGGCGAAGAGTCCGCCGCCCGACGCGTCTACTCCTCCGCCCGCCGAGGCGGCGCCGCAGTAGTCCCTGTCGGCTTCCACCGTCGCCTCTGCGCTCGCGTCCCTGGCGAGCCGTTGGGCACAGCGAGCCGACAGTTCGGTAAGCGTTCGGCAGCCGGCACCGCAGTGGGCCCGAGCGTGACATCTTGGTGAGGGCGCGGTGATGCGTGAGTTCGTGCGTCGGCGCCGTCGCGCTCTGGTCGTCATGGGCGCGGCGGGCCTTGCGGCGATCGTGGGCTCGCGGTTGCCCTTGCGATCGGCGTTGTTGGCGTTGGGCCTGAAGACCCGCGTCGACGTCACCCGCGGATTCCTGCTGCTGCGGCTCGTCCACCCGGCCACGGGGCAAGACCTCTTCCTGCTCGGAACGACCCACCACCGCCTGTTCTTCGACGGCGACTACTCGCTGTGGCACGTCAAGGCGGCGCTACAGTGCCTCGACGTCGACGCGGCCCTCGTCGAGGTGCTGCCTGAGGACCTCGCCGCCGGCCGCGAGGCCGATGGCCCGGTCGAGATGCCCTTCGTCATCGGCGTCGCGCGGGCACGCGGGCTCGCGGTCCACGGCATCGACGCCCGCTGGAACGATGGCTGGCGCGCGCGCCAGGACCGCATGTTCGCCAGCCTGCAGGCCGCCGTCGTCGGTGTGCGCGCCGCCGTCGTCGTCTGCGGCTACCTGCACCTGCGGGCGTTTCGCGAGCAGCTGCTGGGCGCAGGCTTTCGCGACGCGTCGTGGGGGCCGGCGGACGCCGAGGCCTGCTTCGCGGGCGACGTTGCGCGGACGCTGCCCCGCGGGTTTCGCGCGGCGGTGCAGGCGAGCCTCGACCGCGCGCGACAAGGCAGGGCCGGGCACGAGCCGTTCGCCGGCGCCGGTACCGATTGGTTCGTCGACGTCCGCCAGCGCGTCCTCGCGGCCGTCGCCACGGTTGCTGAGGACCCGTGAGGGGGGCTCGTCGTCGTGCGGGGCGCGTGGTCGTCACGGCGCGCGCCGAGGCGATGTCTCGCGCGTGGGACGCACCGGCGCGGGTCTTCGTGCTGGCGACGTTCAGCGCCTGGGCTGCGGCGCCGCCTGAGCCTTCTTGTCTTCCTGCTCGATGGCGTAGCGCACCAGCGTCTTGACCGCGTCGTTGCGGCGGACGTTGCCAAGCAGCAACTTGAGGTCTTCGTAGACGGTGGGGTCCTTGAGCAGCTGCCCGACGGTGCCCTTGCCCTTCTTCACCTCGGCGACCATCTGCTTGACGTCGCCGGTGATCACCTTGACGTCGGCGGCGGCGGCGTTCACCGAGGCGAGGATCTCGCCGCGGTCCTGCTCGTAGATCAGGTTGTGCACCAGTCCTTCCTTGGTACGCACGTCAGTGACGACCTGCGTCGCCTCGGCGATCAGGCGGCGCGCGTCATCGATGGTCGCCGCGCCCTGCGTGCCGTACAGCAGCTCGTGGGCCAGCGACTGGTTCGTACGCAGGTCGGCGAGCATCGCGTCGACCTTCACCAGGCTCTCGTTCACCGACTTCGTCGACGACTGCACGTTGCCGACGATCTCCTTGTACTGCTGGCCGGTCGACCGATCGAAGACGAGCTGGTGGATGAGGCCCGAGCCGTGCTGGATCTCGTCGGCGATGTCCTGGATCGAGCGCATCGCCGCGACGATGGTCGCCTCGCCGCCCGCCTTGCGGAACCCCTCGAGCAGCGCCCGGATGCTCTCGGTCGACGCGTTGACGTTGTCGATGATCTCGCCCGTCTGCGCGAGCGCGGCGGCGATGTCGACGCCCTCGGCCGACAGCAGCAAATCTCCGTCGCCGGCCTGGGGCTTGGACAGCGAGCCGAGCGAGATGTCGATGAAGCGGTCGCCAAGCAGACCCTCGTTCGCCGTCGTCACTATCGAGTCGGTGCGGATGCGTTCGAGCACGTCGGCGGTCACCCGCATCTCCACCGTCAGCTTGCGAGCGGTGCCGTCACCGAGCTGCAGCGTGCTGCCGGGGTTCTGGTCCTTCAGCACCTTCAGGGTCACGCTGTCGATGCTGGCGAAGTACACCGCTCCGACGGTGGCGTTGTCGACTCCGCGCAGCCGCACCATCAGCCGCTCGCGCGCCTTCTGCCCGTGCAGGTCGGTGCCCAGCACCTCGACCGTGGCCTCGAGCTTTTCGTCGCTGTCGGCGGCGATCACCGCGACGTTGATCGGCTCGGCGAAGGTCTTGTTCTTCAGCGGCAGCACCGCCGAGACCAGCGCGCTGCCCTCGTTGGTCGCCACCGTGCTCAGATCGAACGCGGGCATCACCGCGGCGTCGGCGCGCGGGTCGAGCTCGGGCAGCTGGATCTTGCTGACGATGCCGATGTTCACGCCGGCGAGGCGCACCTGACCGCCTACCTTCAGGCCGGCAACGTTGCTGAAGCGCGCCTTCAGGGTGGCCGACTTCTCCCAGAGCTTGCGCTCCTGGCCGATCACGAACAGCGACAGGAAAGTGGCCATCACGCCGACCGCGACAAAGATGCCGACCTTGACGTCGCTGCTGCGCTGCTTCTTCTCCATGCGCTCGACGCTAGCAGCCTTTCGTCGTCGTCGATACAGCCGGCGCGACCGGGGGCGGGGGCAGGACCGGGGGCGCGGTCCGCTGCTGCCGCACCGCCTCGAAGACGACGACGGCGGCGCACTGCGCGAGGTTCAGCGACCGGATCCCCCGCCGCTGCGGCAGGGTGAGCACGCGGTCGCGGTGCCTGTCCACGACGACGTCATCGACGGAGCCCTTCTCTGGGCCGAGGACGACGACGTCCCCACGGCGCAGCGTTGCGTCCCACGGGGCGCGCGTGCTGCCGACCTCGACAATCCACGGATCGCGCCCGAGCAGCGCGAGGCAGCGGTGCACGTCGTCGTGGAAGTGCACGCGGGCCCGTGGCCAGTAGTCGAGCCCGGAGCGCCACATCTCGCGATCCTGCGGGTCGAGGCTCGAGCCGCAGACGTGCAGCGCCGCGCCCGTGGCCGCGCACAGCCGCACCGCGGCGCCGACGTTGCCGGCGATGGCCGGGCGATCGAGCACGACATGCAGCAGCGGCTCGACGTCGTGGTCGTCGTCGTCCGCCGCGGTATGGTCGCCGTCATGGTCCGTCATGGTGCCCTCGTGCTCGCCGCCGTCCTGCTGATCGTCGTCGACGGCTGCCGCTGCGGCAAGGCCATGGAGCCAGCGGCGCCGCCGCGCCGTTCGCTCGAGGAGCTGGTGCCACGGCGCGTCCCCGACACCGACCTGGTGCTGAGCCTGCCCAAGGGCTGGATCGTGACGATGCCCGACCCAGGAGCGCTGCCGCCTCCGCCACCGCCGGGCAGCAAGCTCGACTTGCGCACGCGCACGTTGCTGGTGGCCGGCCCCGGGACACCAGCCAGGGGTACGCTGGTGCCGCCGAAGCTGCTGGTGCTCGAGGACCCGTGGTTGCCGGTGGGCACGACGGGCATCGACTACCTCGTCGCGCAGCGCGCGGCCAACCAGGCGGTGATCGGCGCGAACATCCGCCACGTCGAGGCCGAGCCGTCGCGAAGGCAAGGGCGGCCGAGCTTTCACGTCCGCGACGAGTGGACGGTCACCGCCGGGGCGATGACCCGCGGCGTGTCGCAGGAGGCTCTGCTGCTGCTCGACGACGCCAGCGCCCCCGACGGCAGCGCCGGCATGCATGGCTACACGGTGGTGATCACGCTCGAGAAGGCTGAGTTCGACACGCTGCAGCCGCTGCTCCGCGACATCTACGCCTCGGTGCGCTTCGAGGATCGCCCCGCCGCCAGAACACCGGACAAGCACCCTGCGCCGACGCCGTGACCTCGTCCAAGGATGGCATGGCCGATCCTCATGAGACCACGCGGTTTCGGCCGCCTTGCTTCCCTTCGTAGAGCTTGGCGTCGGCGCGCTGCACGAAGGCGTCGACGGTGTCGCTCTTCTGCATCTCGTCGACGCCCATCGAGATGGTCACCGGGATGTGGTTGCCCTCGAACTCGTACCGCGTGGATTGCACCATCGCACGCACCTTCTCGGCGAGGATGGCGCCGTTGTGCTTCGGCGTGTCGGGCAGGACGATGGCAAACTCTTCCCCGCCGTAGCGGGCGAAGCACTCTTCCTTGCGGATGTTCTTGTTTTGAATGCTGCCGGCCAGCTTCTTCAGGACATAGTCGCCAGCCAGGTGTCCGAACTCGTCGTTGACCTTCTTGAAGTGGTCGATGTCGAACATCACCAGCGTCAACGGGCGGTTGTAGCGCTGGCAACGCGACATCTCGCGGTCGATGAACTCGACGAAGAAGCGCTTGTTGTAGACCTGCGTCAGGCCGTCGATGATGGCCATGCGGTAGATCTCTTCATAATACAGCTGCTCGATGTTGTCGCCGTCGATGTACTTGAAGATGACGCCGCCGACCTTGACGAAATCACCGTTGTTCATCTTGCGGCGGGCCTGCAGCTCCTCGTCGTTGACGAAGGTGCCGTTGGTGCTGCCACTGTCTTCGATGTAGCTGCCGCCGGCGCCCGCGTAGATCTTGCAGTGCGACCGCGAGACGTTGTCCATGTCGCAGACGATGGTGTTGTCGGGGCCGCGGCCGATGCTCGTCTGCACCTTGTCGAGCGGGTACTTGCGGCCGATGTCCTTGCCGTAGATCTGCACGAAGCAGGGGATGCCGCCGGCCAGTCGCTTGTCGGCGATCTTCGAGATCAGGCTGACCCGCGTTTTCTCTTCCCGCATCGGCGACATCGCTGGATCCATCCTTGCTGGGGCACCTTAACGGATTGCCCGCCGCGGCGACCATGGCCGCCTGCCCTGGGGGAGTTCGTCGCCGGCCATGGCGCCCGGTGCGTTCGCTTGTCCGGAGCGACGACCCGACCGCGGTGAGCAGCCGAACGACGCTCAGCCGAATTCGCGTTCGCCGGCGCGGGCGGGCAGGGACCGCGCGCCTGCGT
>VGSZ01000137.1 GCA_016874845.1 Deltaproteobacteria bacterium | reverse complement strand
CAGGGTCTGCTCGAGGAACGAAGACAGCGGGCCGTCGGGGGCGTCGGCGACGGCGACGTCCTCGAGGAGCGCGTGCACGCGGTCGGCGTCATGGCCGGCGGCGCGGGCGCCGGCGAGCCACAGCAGGCCGTGTTCGCCGCGGGCTTCGGGCGGCAGGGCGAGCTGGATCTCGCGGATGAGGGTCGCGGCGCGGTCGCTGTGACGGCGGGCCTCTTCGACGACGAGGGCGACGGCGCGGGCGGTCAGCGCCCCGTGAGGCGCTTCGAGCAGCAGGGCGCGGGCCCCGAGCCGCAGCACGCGCGGGTCGCCCGGGGCGACGGCGTCGAGGGCGAGGGCGCCGGCGAGGCAGCCGTCGGCGTCGTCGCCCTGAAGCAACGCCTGCGCGCGGGCGAGCAGCTCCTCTCGGGCGGGCGTGGCCGGCGCCGCGGGCGCTTCCGGCGACGTCAGCGGCGAATCGGTCCCGTCGCCATCGACCGGCGCGGGCGCGGGCGCGGCGGGCGACAGCCGCGTCGGCGCCGACGGATCGACGCGGCTGTTGTCGATCGGCGACGTCGGCGGCGGCACGTAGGGGGTAGGCGGGGCGCCGGGGTCATGGTCGTCGTGGCGCAGGCCACCGGGCACGGTGACCTCTTCGGCGCCGCCGCCGTGGCCGCGCGCGGCCTTCTTCTTCTTCGGGCGGCTCTTCTTTGCTTTGCGGCCCGGTGCGGCGTCGCCCGACGGATCGCTGGGGGCCACGCTTGTGGGCGCGCCGTGGCCGGCGCTCGCCACGGCCCGGGGCGTCGGGGCGTCCGGCGTCGCGTTGGCGCGGGCGCGAGGGTCGGGGACGACCGAAGCGGGATCGGCCACGAAGGGCAGCGCTGCGGGGTCGGTGGCGACGGGCGGGCCGAGTCCTTCGAGCTCGCCGGGGCCGGCGAGGGCGCGGGCGACGGCGGCGAGCTCGGCGAGGGCCGCCCGCCTGCGGGGCGGAGGGGGCTCAGCGGCGGCGGGCACGGCGGGCTGCACGGTGGGCAGGTCGCGCGGGTCGACGGGGGCGGCGCTGACGACGGTGCGGGTCGAGGGAACGTCGACGGGGACGCCGGCGGCCCGGGCGGCGTCGCGGCGGGCGTCCTCGCGGGCGGCGGCGAAGCGCAGCGCGGGCGCGACGTCATCCTCGCTGCTGACGATGGCGTCGAAGGCGTCGTGCTCTTCGGACGGGGCGCGGCTCACGCTGGTGAAGACCGCGGCGGCGAAGGCCGACGCGCCGTCGTCGACGTCTTCGCCGCCGGGATCGTCGGGCGGTGGCGGCGGGATCGACACGTCGGGCCGGTGGCTGACGGCGGTGACGAGCCCGATCTGCTCGCGGGTCACGTGTACTGGCGGCACGACGAGCGGTCGACCAAGCGGCGCGTCGGGAAAGACGATGGGGAAGTGCGGCGGCGGCGCCGTCATCGCGGCCGGCGCTGTCGTCAGCGCCGTGTCCGCCGTCGGCGTCGTCGTCAGCGCCACGGCCGGCGCGGGCAGGTCGAGGTCGAGGGCCAGCGCGGGCGGCACGTCGCCGACGCGAGGTGCCGGTGCTGGCGCGGGGACCAGCGCCGGCAGCGCGCTGCTGCCATCACGGGCCGCGGGCAGCGGGGTCGACACAGCCAGGCTGAGCTTGAGCCGCTCGGCCTTCTTGCGCGCCGCCTTGGTCTCGTGCAGCTGCAGCGAGCTGACGTAGGCGGCGAAGGCGGCGGTGTGGTCGGTGCGCTCCTCATGCAGCGCACCGAGCTTGTTCAGCGCGCTGGCCCGCGCGCGCGCGGACAGCGCCCCCTCGTCGGCGAGGGACTGGAAGAACGCCACCGCCTCGTCGAGGTGCCGCGTCTCGAGGGCCAGCCGGTAGACATCGTCGACGACGGCGCTGTCGCCCGACAGCTTGCGCGCGGCCTTCAGGGCCTCGAAGAACGCGCGCTCCTTGTCGTGCAGGAACAGCTCGATGACGCGGGCCAGCGCGCGGCGCAGCCGGCCGGTGATGGCATCGTCGTCGCGGTTCTTGCCGGCCTTCTTGGCGGCCTTGTCGAGGATGGTCGCCGCCGGGTCGGACCCGCCGGCCACGGCCACGACGCCGCGCAGTGTCGGCTCGTCGTCGGCGGCGACGCGCAGCGCCAGCGCAAGGGCGCTCGTGACGCGCTCGCCGTCGTTGAGCACGTCGCGCAGCATGGCCGCGGCCTCGAGGGCGTGGGCGGCGGCCTCGGCGGCGGGCAGCGCCTCCGTCTGCGCCCAGTCCTCGAGAGCGGCGGCGAGGCGGTAGTGCAGGGCGCCGAGACTGTCGTCGTCGGCGCCACGCTGCTTGCGCCGCGACAGCACGAGACGCAGGCCCTCGACGTGGGCGGCGGGGCCCGTTGCTTTCAGGGCGTCGAGCGCGGCGTCGACGGCGGCGGGGTCGTTTTGAGAGAGGGCTCCGCGCAGGGCGTCCATGACGGCGGCGAGCCTACAGCGGATCGCGCGCGGGCGGTGGCGGCCGACCCGCTCCGGCGCGACGCCGGGTCAGGCGTTCTCGTCGCCTTCTTCGTCCTCGTGCTCGTCGTCCTCGTCGCTTTCGTCCGCGTTGTCGTCGAGAGAGGTGATGGCGCTGGCGAGCAGCACGTCGCCCTGCAGGGCGGCCAGGCACGACAGCAGCGGCCGCACCACCTCGGGGTCGGTGGGGGTGGACAGCGCGCCGGCGCACAGGCGCAGCGCCGTCTCGTGGGCGGCCACCCAGTCGTCGCCGAGCTCTTCGGGGACGTCGAGGTCGCCGGCGACGCGCACCATCTCGAGGCCACCGGCCAGCGCGAGCAGCGCGAGCTGCTCGGGGCCCTCACGCGCGGCGGCGAGGGCGACGAGGGCCGGGAAGGCGCGCAGGCCGGGGGGACCGGCGGGCCCGTCGTCGCCGTCGTCGTCGTCGTCGCCGGCAGTGGTGACCGACAGCGTGAGCCCGGTCTGCAGCGCGTCGAGGGCGAGGATGCGGTCCTCTTCATCGCCGGCGGTGGCGTCGCGCAGGGCGGCGCGCAGCACCTCGGGCAGGGCCTCGTCGGCGAGGGCGCGGGCGACGGGGGCGGGCAGCGATGAGGAGCCGGGAAACTGGATCAGCATGACGGGGTCGTGGACCGCCGGGGCCGAAAAGAAAAGCGCCGCGCGCCGTTGGCGTTGCGCACGACAAAAAAGCGAGCGGGACCCGAAGGTCCCGCTCGCGACGGCCGGCGACGAAGGCGCTGCCGCGTCGTCGCCGGCTCCTTGCCTGGCGCGCGTCAGGCGGCCTGGGCCTCGGGCTTCTTCTTGACCTTCGTCGCGGCGACGGTGACGTCGGCGCCCAGGCCCGAGCCGATGCGCATCGAGTAGAACGAGCGCCACACGAAGACCGCGCTGATCACGAAGAACACCGCGGACAGGCCATAGCGCAGCTGGTCCGACGACATGCCGATGGCGAGCTCGACGGCGAGCAGGCCGAACAGCGACGTGAACTTGATGACCGGGTTCATGGCCACCGAGCTGGTGTCCTTGTAGGGGTCGCCAACGGTGTCGCCGACGACGGTGGCGGCGTGCAGCTCGGTGCCCTTGGCCTTGTGGATGACCTCGACGGCCTTCTTGGCGTTGTCCCAGGCGCCGCCGGCGTTGGCCATGTAGTTGGCCTGGAACAGACCAAACAGCGCGATGGCGACGAGGTAGCCGATGAACAGCCACTCGTTCAGGAACGCGAACGACAGCGCGGCGAAGAACACGCACAGGAAGATGTTGAACGTGCCCTTCTGCGCCGCCTCGGTGCAGATCTGGACGACGCGCTGGCTGTCCTCGGTGCTGGCCTTCTCGCCGTCGAGCTTGATGTTGTCGCGGATGAACTCGACGGCGCGGAACGCGCCCGTGGCCACGGCCTGCGTCGCCGCACCCGAGAACCAGTAGATCATCGAGCCGCCGAGGATCAGGCCGAGCAGGAACGGCGGGTACAGCAGCGAGAGCTTCTCGACGTCGTGCTGCAGGCCGCCGGTCAAGGTCATCACCAGCGAGAAGATGAGCGTCGTGGCACCGACGACGGCGGTGCCGATCAGCACCGGCTTGGCGGTGGCCTTGAACGTGTTGCCGGCGGCGTCGTTGTCCTCGAGGTACTGCTTGGCCTTGTCGAAGTCGACGTCGAAGCCGAAGTCGCGCTTCACGTCGGCCTTGAAGGTCGGGATGTTCTCGATGAGCGACAGCTCGTACACCGACTGCGCGTTGTCCGAGACCGGGCCGTAGCTGTCGACGGCGATGGTGACCGGGCCCATCGACAGGAAGCCGAACGCGAGCAGGCCGAAGGCGAACACGCCCGGGGCGGTCATCACCTGCGACGGGATGTCAGCAGCGACGTAGGCCGACACGCCCATCAGCACGGCGACGATGATGCCGAGCCAGTAGGCCGAGTAGTTGCCGGCGATGATGCCGGACAGCACGTTGAGCGACGCGCCCTGCTTCGACGCGTCGACGATCTCGAGCACGTGGCCCGACTTCATCGACGTGAACACCTTGACCGCCTCGGGGATGAGCGCGCCGGCCAGCGTGCCGCAGGACATGATCACGGCGATGCGCCACCACAGGCCGTGCTCCAACGCCTGGTCGCCGAGCATCCACTTCGTCACCCCGAACGTCGCTGCGATCGACACGCCCGCGGTGATCCAGATGAGCCGCGTCAGGCCCGCCTCGAAGTCCATCTCGGCGGCGTTCTCTTTCTGCGCGTCGAGGAAGTACGAGATGCCGTAGGCCACCAGCGACGTCACGATCATCACCGCGGCGATGACGAAGATCCAGGTGATGAGCGCGCCGCGGAACTGCTCGGCGACCGCCAACATGATGAAGGTGATCAGCGCGACGGCGGTGACGCCGTAGGTCTCGAAGCCGTCGGCCGTCGGGCCCACCGAGTCACCGGCGTTGTCGCCGGCGCAGTCGGCGATCACGCCGGGGTTGCGCGCGTCGTCTTCCTTGATCTTGAAGACGATCTTCATCAGGTCGGAGCCGACGTCGGCGATCTTCGTGAAGATGCCGCCGGCGATGCGCAGCGCCGAGGCGCCCAGCGACGTGCCGATGGCGAAGCCGATGAAGCAGGCGCCGGCGATGTCGCCCGGCACGATCAGCAGCGTCGCGATCATGATGATCAACGCCAGCGACACGAGGATCAGGCCAATGGAGATGCCGGCCTTCAGCGGGATGGCGTACGCCGGGTACGGGCGACCCATCAGCGACGCGAACGCCGAGCGGCTGTTGGCGTAGTTGTTCATGCGCATGCCGAACCACGCGATGAACGACGAGCCGGCGATGCCCACCAGCGAGTAGGCGAGGATGATCACCGTCGCGCCGGAGCCCGCCTTCAGCGGATGCATCACGCCGAAGTACAGGCCGACGACGATGGCGATCAGCACCCACAGCTGGGCGATGAACTTGATCTGCGTCTTCACGTAGGTGACGCACGTGGCGTAGATGAGCTCGGAGATGTCGAGCATCGCCTTGTGCACCGGCAGCTTCTGCACCTGCTGGAACATCACCAGGCCGATGGCGAGGCCGATGAGCGAGATGCCGACGCCGGCGCCGAGCAGCGCCTGCGCCGACACCCCGGCGATGGTGATCGTGGAGAAATCAGGCAGGACGATGTCGGCCTCGGAGGCCTGGGCCGCCGTCGACGAGAGGAGGGCACCGGCAATCGCCGCGAGCCGACCGAGCCAGGAACGCATGGAACGAACCTCCAGGGGCCCGCGGTCACCGCGGGCAAGAGTGCAGGGGACGCGGGCAGCTAGCCCCTTGCCGGCCCCCCGTCGAGGGGGACGTGGCGGCAGGCGGCGCCCCCGCCGCAGTCCGGCCCCGGCGCGCGCGTCCGGCCAACCCCCGGCCGGGAGGATGCCGCCCGGCGGCGCGGGCGGCGTCTTCCCGGCGGGGCCTTCCGGCGTCGACGACAGCAGGCTAACCGCCCGCCATGACCGCCGCGCGCCTGCCCCAGCCCTCCCCCTCCGCCGTCGTCAACGAGCCGCTGCGCGACTGGGTGCAGCAGGGCGTCATCGGTCGCGACGCGATCCTGCGCACGCCGGTGGGCACGGTGAAGAAGCGCTACTTCGACCACACGGCGTCGGGGCTGCCGTTCGCCCCCATCGAGGACCTGCTGCGCGAGCGCGTGCTGCCGTTCATGGCCAACACGCACACCGACGCCAACGCCACCGGCGGCTACATGACCGCCTTGTACGACGAGGCCCACAAGACTGCCGCCCGCCACGTCCGCGCCGACGCCGACGACGTCGTGGTCTTCTGCGGCTCGGGCGCGACGGGCGCCATCAACAAGCTGGTGCGGGCCATCGGCCTGCTCGTGCCCGAGCCCATCGAGCGCATCGTCGGCGTCAAGAAGCAGATCCCCGACGACGACCGCCCCGTCATCTTCCTGTCGCGCATGGAGCACCACAGCAACGACCTGCCGTGGCGCGAGTCCATCGCCGATGTCGTGCTCGTGGGCTTCGACGACCGCGGCCGCGTCAGCGCCGCCGAGCTTGACGCCGCGCTTTCGGACCCGCGCTACAAGGGCCGGCCGCTGAAGATCGGGTCGTTCTCGGCGGCCAGCAACGTCACCGGCATCAAGAACGACGTCGACGCGCTCGCCCGCGTCATGCACCGGCACGGCGGCTTCGCCTGCTTCGACTACGCCGCCGCCGCGCCCTACGTCGGCATCGACATGCACCCCGAGGGCGACCCCGAGGCGCGCAAGGACGCGGTGTTCGTCTCGATGCACAAGTTCCTTGGCGGCCCGCAGGCGCCGGGCCTGCTCGTCGCCAACCGCCGCCTGTTCCGCAGCCGCGTGCCCGTCGAGCCCGGCGGCGGCACCGTCGTCTACACGTCGCCGTGGGACTGGAAGTACACCGCCGAGCTCTCGCATCGCGAGGAGGGCGGCACCCCCGACGTCGTCGGTGTCATCCGCGCCGGGCTGGCGCTGCAGCTGAAGGACACGCTGGGCGTCGACTGCATCGAGCGCATCGAGCACGACTTCGTCCGCCGCGCCATCGAACGCTTCGCGGCCCACGGCAAGATTCGCGTGCTCGGCGACCCGACGGTGCCGCGCCTCGGCATCGTCAGCGTCGTCATCGACGAGGGGCGGCTCCACTACAACCTCGCGGCGCGCATGCTTTCGGATCGGTGGGGTATCCAGACGCGCGGCGGCTGCATGTGCGCCGGCACCTACGGCCACGAGCTGCTCGGCATCGGCGCCGCGCGCAGCTACGAGATCCGCTGCGCTCTCGATCAGGGCGACCAGGCGCAGAAGCCCGGCTGGCTGCGCATCTCGTTCTCACCGTCGACGACGGAGGAGGACTTCGCCGTGCTGCTCGACGCCGTGACCACGCTTGCCGACCGCTACGCCGAGTGGGCGCGCGACTACACCATGGATCCAAAGACCGCGTCGTGGCGCCACGTCGACGAGGACGCCTTCGCCCCGCGCGGACTGTCGCTGCTCTTGCCATCGCCGGCGAGCTCGTTGTGCTCTTCTTCGCTGTGACCGTCGTGCTGCCCTGACGCCGGCGTCCGCGCTCCTCGTGCTCCCTGCTGACCTGGCCCGTCCTCGAGGACCCGTGCAACTCGACATCGTGCTCGTCGACGCCGCCGCTCTCGTGCTCCGCGCGCTCACGCGCCTGATGGCGCGCGCCGGGCTGCCGGTGCGGGCGTCGACGGACTCGCACAAGGCCCACGAGCGCATCGAGCGCGCGCCGCCGCTGGCCATCGTCGTCGATCACCAGAGGCTGGGTATGACCGGCCTCGAGCTGCTCACCCGCAGTCGCGTCGTCGCCCCCCGGGCGGGCGCGTGCTCATCACCGGCAACGCCACCCTCGACGTGCTGACGGCGGCCATCCACCAGAGCCACATCCACTGCTTCTTCCTCAAGTCGCTGCAGACCAACGAGCTCGTCGAGACGTTGACGCAGCTGTACGACAAGGCCCGCGGGCGCCAGCGCGCCGCCGAGCAGACCGACGAGATCAAGGGCGACGAGCTGCTCGGCGCGGCGCTGGGGGGCGCCGGCGCCCTCGGCCTGAGCCTGCGCCATGCCGGACGACCTCAGCGCGGGGCCGGCTTGAGCGCGTGAAACCTCATCTGCGTCTTCTCGAGCCCATCTTTCAGCAGCATCTCGACGGCGTCGGCGCAGCGCTCGACGAGGCTCGCGGCGTCCTCGGCGTCCTTGCCCTTGAACGCGCCGAGCACGTGGCCGACGACGTTGCCTTCGCGGGCGGCGCCGGGCGGCGCCTTGCTGCGCGGGTGGCCGATGCCGGCGCGGATGCGCAGGTAGTCGGAGCCCAGGGCGCCGTCGATGGACTTGAGGCCGTTGTGCCCACCCGACGAGCCGCCGCGCTTCAGCTTGATCTGGCCGAGCTCGAGGTCGAGATCGTCGTGGACGACGACGAGGGCGTCGAGCGGGATCTTGAAGAACGCCAACGTCGGCTGCACCGACTGGCCCGACAGGTTCATGTACGTCTGCGGTTTCAACAGCACCGTCGGCTGGCCGGCGAGCGAGCCCTGACCGAGGTCGCCCTTGAACTTCGCGCCGAACGACACGCGGTGACGCCGCGCGAGGGCATCGACGACGGCGAAGCCGACGTTGTGCCGCGTGCCCTCGTACTCGCGGCCGGGGTTGCCGAGCCCGACGACCAACCACATGGGCCGACGGTGCGGCAGCCCCGTGGCCGGGTCAAGCGGCGTCGGCTGGGGCGGTCGTCGTCGGGGGCGACGACGATGGTCGGGTCCTGCCGACGTGGACGCGCAGCAGGGTGGCGAGGTGGGCCGCATCGAGGGGCTTGTGGACGTGGTCGTCCATGCCGGCCTCGAGGGCGCGGGCCCGCTCGTGGGACGCGCTGGTGGCGGTGAGCGCGACGATGGGGACATGGCGGGTGGGGTCGCCGTTGGTGGCGCTGTGGTCGGGCGCGGCGGCCCGTTTGGCGGCGCGGGTGGCACCGGTCGCGTCGTAGCTGCCGCGGGCCGGCGGGTTGCCGTCCATCAGGATCAGGTCGTAGCGGCCGGCGAGCGCCGATGTCGCCGGGCAGCGGCTCGACGTTGCTCGGGCCAACGTCGAGCCGCGCGAATTCGAGCAGGTCGTTCAGCAGCGCGACGACGGCGTCGGCGGACTCACCGATGAGCGCGGTGAGCTCACGCTGCTCCGAAGACAGCGGTGTCTTCTTGAGCAGGTGCGCCAGCTCGACGCCGCCGCCCAGGCGCGTGCGCAGCTCGTGGCTGATCGACGCCACCAGCCGGCTGCGGGCCTGCCCGTCGACCTCGGCGTCGGAGCGGGCGTGCTCCATCGCGTGCCGGGCGTCGCGCAGCGCCGTCGTTCACCGCCGGCGGAGGGTCTCGTAGAGCGCGCCGAACGCGACCAGGATGACGCCGAAGAACCACGCCCCGACAGCGTCGCCCAGGGGGTCGGAGCCGGGGGCGGGCGGGGGTCGGAGCCGGGGGCGGGCGGGGGTCGGGCCAGGGCAGGGCGAGCCCGCCGACGACGCTGACGAAGGTGACGAGCACGAGCCAGAACACGGCGTAGCGCGTCCCGCGCCGGAACAGCGCGAACATCGGCGCACCCATGAACCAGCACAGGCTCGAAAGGTCGACGTAGCTCGCGCTCAGGACCAGCGTCGCCTGCGTGACGGTTTACGTCGTCACGGTGAACGAGCTGGCGAGGTCGAGGAAGCCGGTGCGGCGCAACAGCGGCCCCGGCAGCGCGCCCAGCAGCATGGCGACGGCGGTGATGGTCGCGAGATCGTGGCGCCCCTGGCGCAGGGGCAGCCCGACGAACACCGGGCAGATGGCGACGATCACGGCGCTATAGACGAGCAGCAGCCGCGCCCGCAGCAGCCGCGTCGGGTCGCCCTTCATCGACGCGGGCACCGACCGATCGACGAAGTCGACGAAGCGCCCCGGCCAGCCTTCGCCGCCGTCGCCATCGCCTTCGTGCCTCCGCGTCGTCACCGGTCGACGGTACCATCCGACGGTCCTGGGGCATCGCCTTCACCGCGTCGGCCGCCGTGTCGACACGGGTCGGCCCGCGGCGCCCCGCGTCGACACGCGTCGACACGCGTCGACACGCATCGACACGCATGGACACGCATGGACACGGTCCAGCACGGCGGCCGGCGGCCACGAAAAGCTGGCGCCCCGGTCGGACCCCCGATCGGGTGATCGACCGATGCCCGCCCCCTGCTCCCCTCCGCCCGGCGGATACGCAGTCAAGGCCACGGTGGTGGACAACATGGTCATGCGTCACACCGGCTCCCTCGCACCCACCCTGCTCGCGGTCGCCGCGCTGATCCTCGGGACCGTGCCGGGCTGCTCCAACAACCTCGGCGTCAGCGACGGCGACGGCATCGACGGCGAGGAGCCCTTCGACGACGGCAGCAACATCGAGCTGCAGGGCGTGTACGACTGCTCCGAGCGCGCCGACACCGGCTTTCGCAACGGCAGCCGCTTCCCCATCACGGTGGTCAGCGTCGACGCCCGCCCCGTCGAGGTCGACACCGCCAACGCCTACATCGCCATGCAGGACGCCGCCCGTCGCGACGGCGTCAACCTGCGCATCGTCAGCGGGTTTCGCACCAACGGCGAGCAGCAGTACCTGTACGGCTGCTACGTCAACTGCAACTGCAACAACTGCAATCTGGCCGCCCGGCCCGGCTACTCGAACCACCAGAGCGGCCACGCCCTCGACCTGAACACCTCCGACCGCGGCGTGCTGAGCTGGCTGAACAACAACGGGCGCCGCTTCGGCTTCTCGCGCACGGTGCCGTCCGAGGATTGGCACTGGGAGTGGTGGGGCAACGACCGCGACTTCGAGGGCCCCTGCGGCGGCGAGCGCGCGGCGGCAGCCCCGACGTCGACGGCCCCAGCCGACTGCCCGACCCTGCCGGCCGAGGGCGGGATCATCGAGGAGGACAGCGCCTGCTTCACCCCCGGCGGTCCGACGCAGTACCTGCGCGCTGTCGACGACGCCAACGCCTCCGACGGCTCCTTGATCTGGACCGGCGTCACCGCCGCCGCCGATGCCGCCAACTACGGCGTCTGGTGGGTGAAGCCCGCCCAGGCCGGCCGCTACCGCATCGAGGCGTACATCAACCGCACCTACGGCTCGTCGCAGCAGGCGAAGTACGCGATCCGCCACAACGGCCGCAATGACCTCGTCACGCTCAACCTGACCACCGCCGGCGGGTTCCGCAGCCTCGGCGAATTCGAATTCACCACCGGCGCCGCCCAGCGCGTCCGCCTCGACGACAACACCGGCGAGCGGTCGAACCTGAGCCGCCGCATTCCGTTTGACGCCCTGCGCATCACCCGCATCGACACGGCTGCGCCGCCGCCGCCGACCGCCGCCAACACCTGCCCCCGCGTGCGCGTCAGCACCGACGGCGGCGAGCTGAACGTGCGCCCGACGGCGTCGACGGCCCAGGCGCCGCGCGGCACGCTGCCCGATGGCTCGGTCGTGGATCGCTTGTCGACGCGGCAGGGGCAGGAGGTTCGCGGCAACACCGACTGGTACGAGGTCCGGCAGGGCTCGTTAACCGGCTTCATCTCGGCGGCCTTTACGACCTGCGTGCAGTAGGGGCTCGACTTCGACTTTTTCGGGCGCGAGGGCGGTGATGTCCTCGCGCCTTTTTGTTTCTCCTGTGGCGCGACCGGGAGTGACGCTCCTCCTTCGCTCTTCTGGCCTTCTTGCCGATCGATCTGCGCCTCGCGGCGTGCGCCTTTCTCTTCGGGACTCTCGGGCTGCTGACGATGTCGCTTGTCGATCTTTCGCCTTTGGCGCGACCCGGCGTGACGCTCCTCCTTCGCTCTTCTGGCCTTCTTGTCGATCGATCTGCGCCTCGCTGCCGTGGTCGTCCTCTTCGGGTTCTTTGGTCTGCCTGCGACTTCGCCTTTCGAGCTTTCGCCTTCGGCGCGACCCGGGGGCCGGTCGCGCCCGGCCCCCGGGGCCCCCGGCGCTTTGCGGAGTGCCGGCACGGCGCTGTTCCCCATTCTTGGGACCCGGGCTCCGCAGGCGATCATGGTTGCTTTGTCGTCTTGACTGGCTGCGGTGCGCGGGTCGCTTCGCCTGTCCGCGACGACACGGCGTCGTCGGCATCGTCGGCGTCGTCGGCATCGTCGGCATCGTCGGCATCGTCGGCATCGTCGGCATCGTCGGCATCGTCGGCATCGTCGGGTGCGTCGGCTGCTTCGGCGTAGTCCTGTTTGGCGTCGTCGTTGGCTGCGGTGCGCACGGCCTTCGTCTCTTCATGACCGGCTCCGCGGGTGCCCCGCCGGCGTCGGCGTGTGGCAGGGGCAGGGGACCGTGGGGCGCTTGACACGTCCACGCGCGCGATCGCTTCGGGGCGTCACCTTGACGTACGGCATCTCGTGTCTTCACGGCACGCTGCTTCGCGCGTGGCGTGAAGCTGACTGCGGGGTCTTGCTCGGGGGTGACGCGCATGGCGTGGGCGGCGTGGGTGATGATGATCGTCGCGGGGACGACGCCGGTGGAGACGGCGTCGCGCTACCTGACCGGCGTCGCGGCCGAGGGCGCGGCGGCCGAGGAGCGCGCCGACGTCTTGACGTCCGCGGACCTGCGCACGGCGCTCGACCTCGAGGCGCAGAAGCAGCTGTCGGCGTGCGGCGAGGCGTCGTCGTGCATGGCCGAGATCGCCGCGGCGCTGGATGCCGAGGTCGTCGTCTCCGGCTCGCTGCTGTCGGTGGGCAACGGCTTCACGCTGCAGATGGCGGCCTATGACGTGAAGCGAGCGAGCTCGGCGGGGCGCCGTACGCTGCGCGGGCCCACCCTCGACGCGCTCGCCGCCGAGCTGGAGCAGACCACCCGCGCGTTCGTCGCGCCGTTGACCGCCGGTGCAGCGCCGGGCCGCAAGGTCCGCGTGCTGGTCCTCGACGTCGATACGACCGGCGCGGCACCCGCGCTGGCGTCGCCTCGACCCTCGCCTGCACCGTCGCCTGCAGCGTCGCCGGCAGCGTCGCCTGCTGCGTCGCCTGCTGCGTCGCCGGCAGCGTCGCCGGCAGCGTCGCCGGCAGCGTCGCCTGCTGCGTCGCCTGCTGCGTCGCCTGCTGCGTCGCCTGCTGCGTCGCCTGCTGCGTCGCCTGCTGCGTCGCCTGCTGCGTCGCCTGCTGCG
>VGSZ01000136.1 GCA_016874845.1 Deltaproteobacteria bacterium | reverse complement strand
CTGTGGCTCTCCCCCCCGAGCGACGCGAGCGGCGCGACTGTGGCGTGTGGACCACCACGCGCACGGCGCTCCAGCTGCGCGAGGGCAGCGCCGCCGTCGAGGCCTTCGCCGTGCGCGACGTCGACACCGGCGTCAACCAGCTGGTCGACGCGCGCCACGTGGGCGCGTTCGGCCTCGGCGAGGTGCCGGCCTGTCGTCACGGGTTCTCTCTTTCGTCGTCGCCGCAGACCCTTGAGCTCGTTCCCGTGGGCGCCGGCGGCGCGCGCGGCGAGCCGTGGGTGCTACGCCACGACGGCCAGGGCTTGATCGATGTCGTCCGCGTGGCGTCGCCGGCGTCGGCGGACGCCGACCTGATCGCCGGCCCGTTGCCGGTGCCCGGGCACGAGCGCCGCGCCTTTTCCTGGGTGTCGGTGGGCGGCATGTGGACGCTGTCGGCGCTGCTCGGGCTCTTGTGCGGCGTCGTTGGCTTTCTGTTCTGGCGCTTCAAGCGCCGCCGCGTGCAGGACGTGCGCTGCGCCGCCTGCCACGCGGCCATCCCCGTCGACGTCCTCGACGACCGCACCGATGGCTTCTTCTGCCCGGCCTGCGGCACGGCAGGCGTCTGGAAGGGGCGCCGCGGGGTCGACGTCGACGTCACACGGCTGTAGCACCGAGGCCATGCTGCACGTGCGCTTCACCTTCGTCGACCCCGACGCCGCCCGTGGCGACGCCGCTGCCCGCGCGCTGCTGACGCCGACCAGGCAGACCCCGGCCGCTGCCGGCTTCGATCTGGCGGCGGCGGTCGTCGACGACGTCGTCCTCGAGCCGGGCCGGCGCGCGCTCATCCCGACGGGCGTCGCCGTCGCCCTGCCACCGTCGACGGAGGGGCAGGTGCGCCCGCGCTCGGGCCTCGCGCTCAAGCACGGCGTCACGTGCCTGAACGCGCCCGGCACCATCGACGCCGACTACCGCGGCGAGGTCAAGGTGCTGCTCGTCAACCTCGGCGAGGCGCCGTTCGTCGTGACCCGCGGGATGCGCGTCGCCCAGCTCGTCGTGGCGCCCGTCAGCCCGGCGCGCTTCGTCTTCGACGTCGCCCTCGACGACACCGCGCGCGGCGACGGCGGCTTTGGCAGCACCGGCGCCTGACCGCGCTTGCCGGGCGCGGGCGCCCGGGCATACTCCCCGCGTCCCGCAGGAGTCCTTCGTGTCGACGCGCCACCTCTCGTCCCCGGGCCTCGCCGTCGTGCTCGCCGCCGTCATTGGCGGCGGCTGCCTGAGCCTGGTCTTCCCCTACAGCCCCGAGCACCTCTTCGAGACGCGCGTGCGCGCCGACTGTGCCTTCGCGTTTCGCTGCTGCCAGCCGAGCGAGCGCGGCGTCACCGGCCTGCAGTCGTTCCGCGACGAAGACAGCTGCGTCAAAGAGTCGCTCGAGACCGGCGGCGCCGCCGCCAACCTCGGCCTGCGCGCGCAGGAGGTCGTCGCCGCCGGCAACGGCGAATTCGACGACGAGCTCGCGGTGCAGTGCACGAAGCCGGGCATCGACGCCCGCTACTCCTGTGACGCCGAGGCGGTGCTCGCCGCCGGCGCCACCGACCCCGACTGCCTCGCCGGCGCCGCGCGGGCGTTCGTGATCGGCAAGGTCGACGACGGCGACGTCTGCACCGACGACCTCGAGTGCGAGGACGAGGGCGACTGCGTGCGCGACAACCCTGCCGGCGAGGTCACTCTCGAAGGGCGCTGCCGGTCCCGTGCCGACAAGGGCGAAGACTGCAGCGAGCGCGTCTGCAAGAACGCGGCCTTCGCCTGCCTGCCCGACGACAACGACGGCACCCTCCGGTGCGCCGACCCCGTGCTCCTCGACGACGGCGAGCCTTGCGGCGGCGACGCCGACTGCGTGTCGGGCTTCTGCGTCACCGACGAGTCCCGCGCCTGCGCGTTCACCGGCGACGCCTGCGCCAGCGACGACGACTGCAGCGCGATCCCCGGCCAGCCGTGCACCATCAGCACCACCGACGTCTGCAAGGCCTCCGGGCCCCGCGTCGACGTCTGCGAGAACGGGTGAGGCGCGCCATGATTGAGCCCTCCGAGCCCGCCTGGTCCGCGCCGCGCTTCGGCGCCGTGGCGGCGCTGCTGCTCGGCGCGCTGGGCGTCGTCGGAGTGGGCAGCGTCGGCGGCGGCTGCGAGCCCGCGCAGCACCCGCGCCAGATGACGAAGAAGGCCGTCGACAACCTGTGCCACGTCGCCTTCGACTGCTGCACGGCGGTCGAGCGCGGCCTCGTCAACGCCGCGCTCCCGTACGGCTCCCGGCAGGCCTGTCACGACGAGCTCGACGACGCCCTGGGCGGCGCCCTCGCCGCCGCCGTCGAGGCCGTCGACCGCGGCACCGCCGTGTTCGACGCCGACGCCGCCGCCGGCTGCACGAAGGAGGGTCAGGCCGCCATCGACTCGTGCGCCGGCGGCGACGCCTTCGTCGACGGCACCGGCCAGCTCTCGGTGCTCCGCGCCGGCTTCGGGCTCGATCCCGACGACAGCGAGTGCCTCGCCCTCGCCGCCCGCGGCTTCACGCGCGGGGTCGTCGACGACGGCGACGAGTGCGTCTCGGCCTTCGAGTGCGCCGACTTCGGCGACTGCGTCATCGACGACGACAACGGCGCCGCCATCACCCGCGACGGCGCCTGCCGCGCCCACGCCGACCGCAGCGGCGACTGCACCACGCGCCCCTGCCAGCCGGGGCTCGTGTGCGTCAGCGGCGTCTGTGACGAGCCGCCGCCCCTCGCCGACGACGGCGACGCCTGCCTGCGCGACAGCGACTGCGCCAGCGCCCTATGCGCCAGCGTCGACGGCGACGACCCCGTGTGCGTCCGGCCGGACATCGACGACGGCATCTGCGACGGGCGCGCCCTGCTCGGGCCCTGAAGCTCCACCTGAAGACCCAGCCCGCGGCCAGCAGACCGCGCGAGGTCGCCCTCCGCGCGGCCGCACGCGCCGCCCCGCCTCACGAAGATGACGGCGTCACCGCCATCGCCCACGGCACCGGACGCACGCCCGCCTCGGCGAGCACCGCGCACGCCGCGCCCAGCGTCGCCCCGGTCGTGTGCACATCGTCGACGACGAGCACCACGCTGCCGGCCAGCCCGGCGAGCGCGCGCGTGCGACGCGCGGCGAAGCGCCCCGCCACCAGCGCCTGGCGCTCCTCGCGCGAGCGGGCCAGCGCCAGCTTCGTGTCGTGACGCCGGGCCACGAGCAGCTCGACCACGGGTGGCGCACCGTCGACGTCACCCAGCGCGGTGGCCAGCAGCGCGGGCAGGTCGAAGCCGCGGGCCAGCCGGCGCCGCCACGGCGCCGGCACGAACGTGATCGCCGCGTGCCGCGGCAGAGTCGGAGCGGCCGACCGCGCCCACCACGACGCCAGCGCGCGGGCGACGGCGGCGTCGCGGCCGACCTTGGCGCGCACGATGGCGTCGGCGAGGGGTCCCACGTAGCAGTACGAGCCCAACGCCGGCGCCGGCTCAAGCTGCTCGGCGCACAGCGCGCACCACACCGCCCCCGACGCAGCGCCGTCGATGGGCTGCGCGCAGGCGATGCAGCGCGGCGGTAGCACCGCGTCGACGATGTGCGTCAGCCACGTCAAGGCCACGGCCATGTCGTCGACCCTGATCCGACCGTGCCCGCCTTGCAAATGCGCCGCCGTATGCAACACGTCCCGTGCCTTGGGAGGTGCCTGCATGTCCCGTTTCTCGTCGTCGTTGTCTTTGTCGTTGACCGTCGGGGCGCTCGTCGCTCTGCCGTCTGTGGTTGCCTGCCCAACGCCCCCCGACGGGGGCGGCGACGGCGCGGGCGAAGGCGAAGGCGAGGGCGAAGGCGAAGGCGAGAACCCCGGCACCGGCGACTGCCCCGTCGTCGATGGCGGCCAGTCGGTGTGCGATCTGCAGGACCCCTCCAGCCCCAGTCACCCCGGCGACGGCGCGCTCGTCAACCTGCCCGGCGTGGTCGCCACGACGACGTCGTTCGTGCTCGACAAGGACGACACCGGCGCGCCGCGGCTCTACGGCGTCTTCGTCGCCGACACGCCGAACGCCAAGCGCGGCGGCGTGCTCGTCGAGTACGCGCCGACGGTGACGGTCCCGACCGTCACCATCGGCGACGTCCTGACCATCACCGGGCAGGCGCGCGAGGTGAGCATCGGCGCCCCTAACGGCGAGACCCGCGTGACCGCGCAGACCATCGTCGCCGACGGCGGCAGCGCGCCGGTGGCGCCGCTGCCGGTCACCGCCGCCGACCTCGGCGAGATCGACGGCGAGGACTACGAGGGCGCGCTGGTGACGCTGTCGAACGTGACCGTCGAGTCGACCGGCAACTTCGGCCAGTTCACGCTCGCGGGCGGCGTCGTCGTCGACGACACCCTGTTCCGCTACACGGCCATCGTCGGCGAGACGCTTACGTCGATCACCGGCGTCGTCGGCTACAACGTCTTCACCGGCGGCGGGTTCCGCCTGCTGCCCCGCGATACTCGTGACATCGTCGCCGGCGAGCGCCCCACCAACGGCGTCACCGACCTGAACGACGGCACCATCGAGCGCTGCGCGTTCGACAACGCCAGCGGCTGCCCGGCCGTCATCGCCGACGCCGTCGTCGTCTCGCCGGTGATCTTCGACCGCGGCAGCCAGAGCCGCTTCGACCGGTTCCTGTTCTGGGTCGCCGACGCCAACAACGTCGACGCCGACGGCCGCCTGAACGCGGGGAGCGGCGTCATGGTCAGCGTGCTGAAGGAGCGCCTGCCTACGTCGGCGAGCTACAACTTCGCGCAGGACGACAACCGCGAGTTCCTGCCCGGCGCCGCGCCCGAGATCGGTGATGTCGTGACTTTCCGCGGCTTCAACACCGAGGACTTCGGCCAGGGCGAGTTCGAGGCCAGCGAGCTGCAGAAGGTGACGACCACCACCGACAGCCCCGACTACGCCGTCCTGCCGGCGCTGTTTGGCGACAATGGGCGCGACCCGGCGCTCTTGAAGGGCGGCCGCCCCGACTTCGCCGACGGCGACTTCGCCGGTCTCGAGGGTGTGACCGCCGCCGCCGACGTCGCGCAGTGGCAGGGCGTGTTCGTCGAGCTCGCCGGCGTCCAGACGACCAACCCGTGCTACGCCGTCCCGTTCGACCCCGACTCGCCCGACGCCGTCAACGGCAACTCGTTCGCCCGCGACTTCGGCAACTTCCTTGTCACCGGCGATGTCGAGGTCGGCGACCTGTTCCGCCTCGACCAGTCGTTCGCCGGCTTCTTCCTCGACAACGACACCAACGACATCCCCGACACGGCGAAGACCTGCGCCAACGTCGCCGACAAGTGCGAGGACAGCCGCTCCGC
Organism: Deltaproteobacteria bacterium; assembly: GCA_016874845.1. Lineage (GTDB taxonomy): Bacteria > Myxococcota > UBA727 > UBA727 > VGSZ01 > VGSZ01. The sequence continues at coordinate 7,776 of VGSZ01000136.1, read as the reverse complement.
CGGCCAGACGTTCGACAAGCTCGTGGGCATTGTCGACTTCTCCTTCAACGTGCACCGCGTGAACCCGCGCAGCGCAGCCGACATCGACGTCAGCACTGGCTTCGCCGCGCCCAATACGCCGGCCGACAACTGCCCAGCGCAGTGAGCGCCGAAGCGGGCGGCCTCGCCGGTCCCGCCGTCGGACTCGACACCGACCGAGGGGCGCCGGAGCCATCCGGCGCCCTCGTCTTTCCCGTCGGCCGCTACGCCGACGACGATGACGACGATTCGGCCATCGCATCGGCCTCGGTCATGGGAGCCACGGGCGTGCCCGTCCAGTAGCGGCCGGTGAGCATGCCACCCCACATCCGGAAGTCGCCGAACAACGACCAAAGCGGGTACGTGAACGTCGCCGGGCGGTTCTTCTCGATGACGAAGTGGCCGACCCACGCCGGGCCGTAGCCGAGCAGCAGGCACAGCGGCAGCAGCATCCAGATCCGCGTGGCCAGCGCGTAGACGAGGCTGGCGACGACGGCGGAGGTGCCGAGGAAGTGCAGCCAGCGGCAGGCCGGCACGGCGTGCTGCGACAGATAGAAAGGCCAGAAGGCCGCAAAAGTCGGGAGGCGCGCTCGGCTCATGGGGCGAGGGTAGCCGGCACCCTGCCCGTCGGGAAACATGAGCGCGACACCGGGCGCCGACCTCGGCGCCGTCGACGAGGACCTTGACGCTCCAGCGGCGCCGCGATACCGCTGCGCAGCGTTGACTGGCTGCGCCCGGAGTGATGGCCGAGTGGCTGAAGGCGCAGGTTTGCTAAACCTGTATAGGGGAAACTCTATCGAGGGTTCGAATCCCTCTCACTCCGCCAGAGACCGGACCGCGAGGCCCGGTCTCTTTTTTTCGTCGGCGGTGTCGGTGAAGCCCCAAGCGAAAACCGGCCGCGACGGCCGGCTTCAGTGTCTGGTGGCTCACCCGCGAGGGCCCGTTCAGCGCCGCCCGTTCAGCGCCGCCCGTTCAGCGCCGCCCGCTCAGCGCCGCCCGCTCACGGACGGACGTTCAGCGCCGCACGGTCAGGGCGCCGAGGGTCGCCGCGAACACAGCCGTCATGGCGAGGAACGCGAGGTCGAGCGCGCCGTGGCCAGGGACGAGGGCGACGTCGACGGAGCCGAGGAGCGCGCGGATGCCCGCGAAGCCGGCGACGCCGAACGACAACCCGGCGAGGGTCGGCTGCAGCGCGCGTACACCGCCGAGGAAGCCAAACGGGACGAAGGCCCCGGCCAGGGCGAACAGCGCAAGCAGGCCGGACCACGCCGGCACACCCGGCAGGAAGGTCAGCAAGGCGCCCGAGCCGAGCACCACGCCGAGCGCCATGCCGGGGGTCACCGCGGCGGTGGACAACAGACCGTCGCGGCGGCGCGCCCGCGTGATCGCCAGACCGGCGAAGGCAGCGGCGGCGAGGAGCCCGCCGGCCGCGTGGTCGCGGCTCGCCTTCTTCGTCGCCGCCGCGGCGTCGAGGGCGCCGGCGCCGTAGCGGGTCTTGTCACCCAGGTCCTTCGCCGTCGACTCGAGGATCTGCTCGACGCGATCGGGATCGGTGACGCCGGCGGAGATCACGAGGGCTGCCACCGCCGCGACGTGCGGCGTCGCCATCGACGTGCCCTGAAAGGGGAAGAAGCCGTGCTTCGTCGGGTCACCGCGGGCGATGGTGTCCTGCAGGACGCCGTCGGGCAGGCCGTCCTTGTTCAGGTCGACGCGCGTGTCGCCGCCGGGCGCGGCGATGTCGAGCTCTTTGCCGTAGCTCGAGTAGAACGCGAGCTTTCCGTCGGGACCGAGGGCCGACACCGCGACGCAGCCGTCGTAGGCCGCCGGGTACTCGACCTTCTCGCGACCGCCGTTGCCGGCGGCGCACACGACGGTGACGCCCTTGTCGTGGGCGTACTTCACCGCCCGCGCCAGCGTCGAGCTGTACAGCCCGCCGCCCAGCGACATGTTGATGACCCGCGCGCCGTGGTCGGCGGCGAAGCGGATGCCGTTGGCGATGTCGGCGACGGTGCCGCTGCCGCGGTCGGACAGCACCTTGATCGGCATGACCTTCGCGCCATGGGCGAGCCCGGCGACGCCGAGCGCGTTGTTGGTGCTCTGCGCGATGGTGCCGGCGACGTGCGTGCCGTGGCCGTTGCCGTCAGAGGGGTCGGCGTTGCCGTCGACGAAGTTGTAGCCGCCGACGATCTCGGTCTCTTTCAGGTCGGGCACGCGGCGCCAGCGCGACTTGTCACCCTTCGCGAGCAGACCGGGCGACACGCCGGTGTCGATGACGGCGACGACGACGCCGTTGCCACGCGCCGTGCCCCACGCCTCTTCGGCGCGGACCATGTCGAAGTGCCACTGGCTCTTGTACAGCGGGTCATTCGGCTTCGTCGGCGACGGACGCTGCGCGTCGTCGGCAGCGTCGACGGCGAGGCGGTCGAGGGGCGTCGCCGGCCGCTCGACGCCCTGATCGAACAAGCCGTAGCGCACGTTGGGCTCGATGCCCTCGACGGCGCGGTGACCCTTGAGCGCCGCGACGACGCGGGCGACGTCGCTCGCGGTGCCCCGGAACGAGAACAGGTTGCCGCCGGCGACGTCGGTGGTGTCGACGAGGGTGACGCCGGCCTGCGCACACAACGCGGCGATGGCGTCGTCGTCGAGATCGTCGGCGAAGTCGACGAGCAGGCCGTCGGAGCCGTCTTGGACGTCAACCTCGGGCTCACCATCGAAGCCGGCGGCGACATCGACGAGGGTGTCGACGACGGGGACCTCGCGCGCGCCGCCATCGGCGAGCGCCGCCGGCGCCAGCAGGGCGACGGCAGGGACGAGCGGCAGCAGGGAATGGCGACGACGACGCATCGGTCCTCCGATCAATCGAATGAACTGGGCGAGAGTGTAGCGATCTCCGGCACGCGGCGGTGCCCGGGGCGATCCGACCGATCCGCGGATCCGCGGCGCCGGCGCACGGCCCCCGGCTGACGGCGGGTGACGGCGGCTGACGCCGCCCCTCACGCCCCGCGCCGCAGCCGCACGTCGTCGACGCCAAGGCGCGTGTGGGCATCAGCGCACAGCGCGTCGATGTCGGCGGGCGTGAAGCCATGGACGACCAGATCGACGGCGACGCGGTCGGGGGCGCCGTCGTCGCCCCGGCCAGGTTCGCGCAGCACGAGCGCGGCCTGCAGGGCCGCCCGGGTGGCCACCAGCCGCGGATCGAGGTCGGGACCGTCGAGGAGCCGGCCCTTCGCCCCATGGATGACCATCCGCTGCACCGGGTCCTCGTCGACGGGCAGCGGCGACGCGAGCTCGACGGCGGCCTCGACCCTTCGCCCACGGGCCCCGAGCGCGCGCATCCGCTCGCGCAGCGCGACGCCGCGCAACCCGGCGCGCATCGCGCCGAAGAGCGCTCCTTTTTCGCCGACGGGCGGGCGGCGCGCACCAGCGCCAGCTAAGCCCTGAAGGTGATGCCGTCGAACTGGACGCCGCCGAGCGTCATGCGTCGCTCGACGACGGCGCGCAGCCCCGGCGGCGAGCCGGACACGAAATACAACGGGGTCAGGCGCGGGTGCTGCGGATCAGGCCCCACGCGCAACGCGCGCCGGAGCGGCACGGTGCCGGCGACATGCCGCTTGTCGATGGCGAACTCGAACGGGATCGCCAGCAAGCCCCGCAGCGACGAGAAACGGGCGTCCAGATAGGTCTTGTCGATGTCCCCGACCATGACGCCGCCGACCCATCCGTCGGGCAGCCGCCGGTCGTTGGTCCGCCGGATGAACCGCAGCGCGTTGCTCACCCTCTCCCCCGCGTGCGCTCGGCAGCGGCGTCCCCGAGGACGTCCACCAGCACTGGCACGGCGACGTCCACGGGCAGCCCGCAGCGTCCGCAGGGGCGGGCCGGCCAGAGCACTTCCGCGAGCGCTCGGCGACGACGTCGGCGGCGGTGCCCGCTTGCAGCGTCGGCGCCAGCCGCACGCCGCCCCGCGCGGCGAGCCCGCGCCGCTCGTTTAGCTCACGGTCGATCTCGCGATAGACGTCGCGCAGCGCGAGCTCGTCGATGCGCCCACCGGCGCGCAAGAGCCGGACGAGATCGGTCTGGAGGTTCGCCGGTCGCAGGAGCATCAGCGCCGCGTGGGCCGTCAGGTGCGTCGCCTGCACGACGGCGTCGCGGGCGTAGGCGGTGACGAGCCGCTCGCCCACCTCGCGCGTGAGCTCGCCGTCGCGCTGGGCGTCGTCGACGACCACGCCCAGCGCATCACGTACCGCCTCGGGTCGACGCGCCGCCCCGTGGCCCCCAGGCTCTCGCCGTCGTCGTCGACGTCGTTGCCGAACGGATCCATGGCTCGACCAACCGCAAATTGCATCTTTGATTCTTGCGTGAATATCTGATCCAAGAAGTATGCGGCTCGTCTTGCCATCAAAGACTTATCGTCGGTGATGATGGAGCGAGATTTACCGGCCTCCTGCAGGAAGTCGTCGATCAGCGTCTCGGCCTCGAGCACGAGCTGGAACGACAAGGTCGCTGGCACGACGAAGATGCGATCCTTCGCCTTGCCGCGCTGCAGGTTCGTCACGGAGGCCGACAGGCTTGCGCCGAGCCGCCCGAGCTTCAGGCGCCGCCCGAGCGCTCCGGCGCGGCCGCGCGTCCCGCCGGGGAACAAGATGTTGTCGTAGTCGTTCTCGAGCGTGAGCTGGGCGTACTCCTTGAGGATGTCCCTATCGAGCGGATCCTGGTTGCGACGATCGACAGCGTAGTCCCCACGGTTGCGCAGAGAAAAGCCGAGCACCGGGTTGCTCAATAGATTCAGCTCCGCTCCATACAGAAATTGTGGCAGGCCCATGTGCCACAGGGCCCAGACAACGGCGAGCGAGTCCATGTGGCTGACGTGGGTGGACACGAGCACGATGGTCCCGCGCTGCACCTCCCCAGCGGCCGGTGATCCCCTGCAGCACGCGCCGCGGAGACACAGCGTGCAGCAGCAGCCCCATGGCTGGCTCGCCGGCGCGCGTGACGGCATCGTAGACGCGCTCGTCGAAGCGACCGCCAATCTCCTCGGCGTACCGTCGGGCGATGCGTCGCAGCACTGCCTGCAGCTCGCGCTCCGACACCCGGCCTGGGCCGGCGCCGACGTCGCCCCAGAAGTCGACCTCCTCGCCGCGCTCGCCCTTCAGGCATCGACGCTCGTGATCGACGCTGTCGGCGACGACCTCGTCGAGGCGTGCTCCCTGGGTGACCTTCTGCTCGACGACGCGGCCGACGACCTCGTTCAGCACGCGTTCGCGGTCTGAGCTGCGCACGGCTTACCGCGACGACGCGGGGGGAAGGCGACGCCGCCCGGCCACGCCGCCGCGGCCAAGCCCCCGTCAGGCCTTCAGTCCTCGGGGATCTCCTCGACCGGGATGGCCGACGGGTCGTAGCCGATGTCGTCGTCGCCGTGCTCGCCGACCATCTGCGTGCGCACGGGTGCGTCCTTGTCTGGTCGGCCAGATGGCGTCGGCGACTGCGACGGCTTCGGTGCCTCGGGCGGGGTCTTCTTCGACGCCATCGTTGACCTCATCGGATGTTCTTCTGCGTCTGCACCCAGACGGTGCCCCGCTTCTCGTAGCGCAAGATCACCATCAGCGTGCGTTTGGGCGCGATGGTGATCTCGAACGCGTCCTTCAGGCCGACCTCGGGGTTCGTCAGCGTCAGCAGGTGGCGCCCGGCTCGCACGCGCTTGTCGTTGAACGGAGCCTCGCCGAGCACCGTGTCGTCGAACTCGACGATGGCCCACGGATCGATGTTGACGCGGATCGCGCCAAAGTCGTCCCGCGCGGCCGCCGTCATCCTCAAGCCCGCCGTGGCCGGCGCCAGCTTCGCCACGACCTCGAGCGGGGCGCCGGGGCTCGCCGTCCGCTGCTCCTCCCACGGCTGGAAGCCCGCGGCCTCGAGCCGTACGATGACCGCTTTGCCCGGCCCGACGAGGAAGCCCTGCTGGAACGGCGTCTCGCCGCGCAGCTCGCCGTCGATCCGCACCTTCGCCCTCGGCGGCGTCGAACGCACCACGAGTGGTACCCAGGCGTGGATGACCGCCGTCGTCGCCTCGCCAGCGTTGATGTCCACGTCGACGGCGCGGGGCGGCTGATCGGCGAACTGCGCCTGCAGGTGCACCGGGCCCGGCGGCAGCTCGACATCGACAGGGGACTTGCCGAGGACGCGGTCATCACCGGCGAGGATCGTCACCCCGGGGGGGGTCGTCTCGACGCGGAGCCGCCCCGGGGCGGGCAACGGTGGCGGCGGCGGCGCCTGGATCACCGCGGCGTCGCCGGCACCACCGCGAATCACCGCCGCACCGATCACGGCCACGACGACCGCGAACGCCAACGACAGCGACGCCGCCCGCACGCGGCGCGGCTCCGCCGCCCTTGGCCCCTCAGCGACGCGGACGCGCTCGATCGTGTCGGTGGGCTCCCTCGACGTCACCAACGCCGGCGCCGCAGCGACGGGGGCCTGCGCTGCTGGCGTCGGTACCGGCGGCGCGGTGACGACCGTGGCCTCGGCTGACGGCCGCGCCGCGGCCAGCACGATCTCGGGCGTCGACGGCGTCACCGTGGTTGTCTCGGCGGCGCCCGCCGGCACCGGCGCGGCGGCCTCGATGGGCGTCTGCGCCGACAGGGCGAGCGACACGCAGTTCGCCTCGAACCACACCGCCAACGCGCGCTCGCTCACGCGACCGGCCAGCCAGTCGTCGAGAGCGTCGGTCAGCTCGGCGGCGTTCGCGAAGCGCCCGGCCAGATCGCGCGACAGCGCCCGCGCGAGGATCACGTTCAGCCGGGGATCGACGTCCGGGTTCACCGTCGACGCCGGCGGGATGTCCTTTTCGGTGATCTCCTGCATCACGAGCATGTCGCTCTTCAGGTGATGGAACAGTCGTCGCCGCGTGACCAGCTCGTACAGGACGATCCCAAGGGCGAACACGTCAGTGCGTCGGTCGATGTTGTCGCTGAGGCACTGCTCGGGCGACATGTAGGCGACCTTGCCCTTGATGAGCCCGGTGCGGGTCTTCGTCTGTTGCGTCGACGCCTTGGCCACCCCGAAGTCGATGACCTTCACCTCGCCGAAGCGGCCAACCAGGATGTTCTGCGGGCTGATGTCGCGGTGTACCAGGTTCAGCGACGCGCCAGTGGCCGGGTCCTGCCGCCCGTGCGCGTAATGCAGACCGTCGGCGGCTCGGGCCACGATCCAGCAGCACAGGTCCAACGGCAGCGGCGCCCGCGCCCGCAGCGAGTGGGCAAACAGGGCCCCCAGGTGCGGGCCGTCGATGAGCTCCATCGCGATGAAGTACGTGCCCGCCTGTTCGCCGAGCTCGAAGACGCGCACGATGTTGGGGTGGACCAGCGTCGACGTCAGGCGCGCCTCGTCCTGGAACATCGTCACGAAGTCCGGGCGCACCGCGAGCTCCGGCAGCATCCGCTTGACGACGACGAGCCGGTCGCCACCGAGCCCCCGGTGGCGCGCGAGGTGGATCTCGGCCATGCCGCCGGTGGCGATGTGACGCAGGTGCTCGTAGGAGGAGGGCCGCTCGGACACCGAAAACCTTAGGCGGGGAGGCTACGCTGATTTTGTCCTGCCCCGCGAGCTTGATCGGCGCGGGCGCCGGCGGCGCCGCCTTCGTCGCCGTCGCCGTCGGCACGCTGACCTGGGCGCTGCACTCCGGGCCGCTCGCGCCGCCTGCGGCGGTGAGGGTGAGCCGTCGCATGAGCCGTCGCATGAGCCGTCGCATGAGCCGTCGCATGAGCC
>VGSZ01000135.1 GCA_016874845.1 Deltaproteobacteria bacterium | reverse complement strand
AGGCGCGTCGAAACGATTTAATTCTTGATTCGAGTGAGTCGGCGATTCTTGGCGTGTTGCGAATAGAATTGAATGTGCGGCAGTGTGAGCATTTCTTGGTTGAATATCACGGTGACTTTCACCACTTGTGGTTTCAGCCGCACGCGTTCCTCAAGCAGATGTCTGCGCTCCGCGCACATGGCCTCGTCTTCGCGCACGACGGCCACCTAATGCTCGCTGAGGACGTCGTGCCCGTGATTCGCAAGGTGCTGGGTTTCGAGATGGGCCCGGCGGCGCGCCGCCGCCTATTCGATAAGCTCACTGCCAAGCAGTTGAGCGATGCCCTCGAGGCCGCCGACTTGCGCATCAGTGGTTCGCGCGACGAGAAGTTCGACCGCTTGTTGGTCAGCTACATGCAGCCGTCCGAGGCGTTGCGCGCGTTGTCGCTGGCCGAACTCAAGGACATGTGCCGCGAGACCAACGCGCAGATCGCGGGTGCGAAGGAGGAGGTCGTCGACCGCCTCGTCGAGCACTTCCTGAACGGCGCCGATCAAGCGCAGGTGCATGTGCAGGTCCCCGTTGAACTCCCGCCGCAGCCGCGTGTGTTGAATGCGGAGCAGTTCGTGGCGCTCTTCACGTTCCTTCGTGGCGAGGACCTCACCGAAATCCTCGTCGGCATCGGTAGCAGCCGGATCACGGGGGCGAAGGACGTGAAGGTCGCGCTCCTGACGCAGTCGCGCTTCTCCGAGATGACGCTCTTGGAGCATCTGCGCAGCAAGGAACTCGAACAGATCCTCGAGCGACTGAGGCTGCGCACGGCGGGTGCGAAGCGCGAGCGTGTTGAGCGCATCGTTGAGGCGTTCCTGCAGTCGACGCTCCCGACCGCGACGGCGGTGGATGCGAACGCGGGGTGAATCACCACGGAAGACACTTTCGTTGGTGTCGCCGCATCCGACGTTGCCGCGGACCGAACACCGCCGGATCGACGTTGTGTTCCCTCGATCCGCCTGCGCCGCTGTGACCGGACCATCCTCTCCGACAGACTTCGTGGCGCACCGAGTGCCGCCCGGCTGTGACGCGGGCGGGCCCTTCACCGACCATTGGCGTCAGGCGCGGCCGGTAAGGGCGCGCAGCTCCGGCAAGTGGACGTCATCAACGTTGGCAACCCGGTGGGCGGCGCGCTCGATGAACGACACGAGCGTTCGCCCCATCGCGGCGTGCGTGTCGCCGAGCGTTTTCGACGACGTGGCAGGCGGTCAAACACAGACGACAAGGACCGCGATGGAAAGGACAAGCCGAACGCACATCGCGCGACGGAAACGACAAGCCCCCAGCCGACCAGATGGCGGAAAAGACAAGGGCCCCGGGAGGCGAGCACGCAGCAGCGCGCTGCGCCGGAACGCGGTCGGGGCCCGCCCGCCGAACACGGCTGAGCGGTCGCGAGAGCGCACGCCGCCGGATCCGCCTCGAGACTTTAGTGATCGTCTTGACGGATCAGTGATCTGTCTGTATAGTGGCGTGCATGGACGATAAGTTGATGACGCAGGCAGAGGTCGCACAAGCGCTCGGCATCTCGCCGGCGGCTGTGGGGCGCATGATCGCGCGCGGCGAACTGAAGGCGGTCCGCCTCGTTCGCCGCGCGATGGTCGCGCGGTCGTGGCTCAAAGAGTGGCTCTCCGTCGCCGGCAACGAGTGGACGCTGGCCGAGCTGAACTTCACGGACGGCAACGTGATCGCACGTTTCGAGGATCTCGCAGCGCGCACCTCGAGCGCGATCCGTGCGGGCGCGACACGGCTTGCGGAGATCCCGCCGCCCTCGGTCTCGACCGACAGTGTCTTCGGTGGCGACGACGCAGTCGCCGACGACGGAGAAAACGATGCCGAAGAAGAATGAGGGCGTACGCGTGCTGCTCGATATTCCGTTCTTCAGCGTCGACGAGGTCGCGCGGATCACCGGCATCGGCCGGCAGAGTGTCCTGCAGGCGATCGACGACGGAAGACTGCTCGCCCGAAAGGTCGGTGGGGTCTGGCTGGTTCATCCGATCTGGTGTGAGGCGTGGCGAACGACGCCAACGCAGGGACCGCGCACCGCCGAAAACGACGACGACGCGCTGCGGATCATGATCGCGCGAGTGAAGCACAACCGCGTCGTCGAACGCCGCGCAGCTCGCGCGGCACAGCACGCCACCGAGGAGGAGCCATGAGCATCGATCAGCTCTGGAAGGTCAGCGACGTCGCGACGTTTCTGCGCGTGTCGCGTTCGACGGTCTACGCAAAGGTCGCCGCCGGGCTCATTCCGCACCGTCGCGTCGTCGGTCAGCTTCGTTTCGTTCCCGACGAGATTCGATCTCTCGTCGTGCGGGGGGCGTGATGGCATCGCTCAGTCAGGACAAGCGCACGGGGCATTGGATTGCGCGCATCAAGAACGCCGACGGGAAGTGGACGTCGCGGTCGACGCAGACCCGCAACCGCGGCGAGGCCAACCGTCTGGCCGTCACGTGGGAGGCCGAGGAAGAGCGTCGTCGCGCGGGCGAGACCCCCGCGCTGACCGTCGCCGACGTCTGCCTCGCGTACGTCGAGCATCTGCGCCGCCAGGGCAAGGCGTCGGTCGACACCGTCGAGACGGCGGTGCGTCTGCACATCGTGCCGGTGCTCGGCCCCCGTCGTCTCGACGAGCTTCGTCGCGGCGAGGTGATCAAGCACCTGCAGGATCTCGAGCCGACCCTGGGACCGGCGTCGCGCAACCGCGTGCGTGCGACGTTGCACGCGGTGATCGAGCTCGCACGCCACGAAGAGCGCTTCGCCGGCGACAACGTCGTCGCCAAGGTGAAGCAGGCGCGCGTCCCCCAGACACTCGTCGACACACTGCGGCTCGCAGAGGTCGTGCGCCTGCTCGCCGCGGTGAAGAACCCGCTGATGCGCGCGATCTGCGCGGTCGCGATCTTCACGGGCGGGCGCAAGGGCGAGGTCTTCGCGCTGCGCAAAGAGGACGTGCACCTCGACGCCGGCTACCTCACGTTCGCGGGCTCGCACGGTCGCCGCACGACGAAGAACGGCACCGTCCGTTCGGCGCCGATCATCGACGCGCTGCGCCCATACCTCGAGGCCGCCCTCGCGAACCAACCGAACAACCCGCTGCTCTTCCCTCACAGCGACGGGCACATGCTTCCGCGTCACACCGACGTCGCCGCGATCGTCAAGGCGGCGCTCAAGCGCGCCGGCCTCGTCCGCGGCTACGACCACAAGTGTCGTCGCTGCCACACGGCCGAGCGCCACGTCGACGCTGACAAGCGCCATTGCACCGCGTGCGGAATGACCTTGTGGCCGTCGGCGGTGCCGCGCGAGATCACGTTCCACCGGCTCCGCCACACGGCGGTGAGCCTGATGCGCGAGGCCGGCGTTGACGCCTACACGGCAATGCGGATCATGGGGCACCGCAGCGAAAAGATGCTCGAGCACTACTCGCACGCTGACGCGCACGCGCTGGTCCGCAGCGCGGCCCCGTTCAACGCGATGATCTCGGCCGTGGTCGCCGACGACCGTAGTTACGGCGTTGTTACCGACGGGCTCACGCCCCGATCCGTCGACGACGGCCAAGAAAAAACGCCCGATCTCTCGGGCGCTTTCATGGTGGAGCTGGACGGGATCGAACCGACGACCTCAAGCTTGCAAAGCTCGCGCTCTCCCAACTGAGCTACAGCCCCGAGACGATGACGAACGAACGAGCAAAAGCTAGCGTGCGTCATCGCCGTTGGCGAGGGCGTTTGCGGTGACCGCGCTGCTCGCCGCCGTCGTCGTGGGGTTCCTCGCGACCGTCGTCGTCCACGAGGCGGGCCACGCCGCGGCCGCGCGTCTGCTGGGGGCGAAGGTGGTGCGGGTGCGGTGGGGGTGGCCAGTCGCGAGGGTCGAGGCGGACCTGCCGCCGGGGCGTGGGCGTAAGGCGCTGTTCCTGCTGGCCGGCGCCGGCGCCAACGTCGCCGTCGCGGCGGTCGCCGTCGCCGCCGGCAGCCACGGCGTCATCGTCGGCGCTGCCAGCGCGGTGTTCGCCGTCCTCACGCTGGTGCCGCGCGGCACGAGCGACGGCGCGCAGCTGTGGGCGCTGGCGCGCGAGACGGGACGCGAAGCCCGCCGGGCTCGCCGTCAGTAGGTCGACTGCGCGGCGACCGGGGCGGTGAAGATGGCGTCTACGACGGTGACAACCTCGCCGTCCTCGACGACCATGTCCTCGGTGACCTTCAGCACGCGGCCGAGCACGATGATCTCGTTGTTGTTGGCCGGCGCGGGGGCCATCGGGAGCGACACGCGGCGCCCGGTGGGCAGGGGGGCCGGCTCGCGCTCGTCGTGCTGGGTCTCGAGCAGGCGCACCTCCTTCTTGAGCTTGTGGTCCTCATCGGGGCGGGCGCGGACGATCACGAGCTTGCCAGTGGCATTCTCGGGGTCGGCGGTGACCTGCGCCAGCGTGGCGACGGGGAACCCGGCACGCTGGCAAAGCTCGACGTCGTTCTCGACGTCACCGCTGCGGGCGGCGACGACGCGGGCGCACAGACCCGGCGCTTCGGGGCGGGCCACCAGCATCGTCACCCAGGGGCCGTCGACCAGCGCCGTCAGCCGGCGGAACGCGCCGCGCTCGACGCAGGCGCGCAGCAGCTGCAGCGCGAGCTCGCCGTTTCGGCGGCTGATGCGCCGCACCTCGGTCTCGCAGTCAATGTCCGACGGGAAGCGCGCGGCGTAGTCGCGCGCCGACAGCGGTTTGTCGGCGGCGGCGGCGGTCGCGGTGGCGGCCTGCTCGACGGCGTCGGGGGTGCGCTGCACGGTCTCGGTGGCGTCGTCCCAGCGCACCTGCTCGGTGGCGCACGACATCGACAACGCCAGGGAGAGGGCGGGCAGGGCGAGCAGCGACGCGAGGTGTGGGTGAGGCACGGTCATGTGACCGTTTTAGCGCGCGGCTCGAACAGACGCGCATTTTCTGTGCCTGGGGTTGGAAACGAGACTGATGGTCGGCGTAACCTGCCGCCGACGTCGGACCGACTGCACGTGCAGCCGTGGGCCCGCACGCTTTCGCCACCGTTGCACCAACAAGGGATACCCCGTGAACGCTTCTGCCAACCCGCTGCGCCAGGGACTCGCCGAGGACCGCACCCCCGAGCCCACCACCGTCGTCATCTTCGGCGCGTCCGGCGACCTTACGAAGCGCAAGCTGGTGCCGGCGCTGTACACGCTGATGGCCGAGCGGCTGCTGCCGCCTTCGTTCGCCGTCGTGGGCTTCGCCCGCAAACAGGTCGGTGACGGCGCATTTCGCGCCGAGATGAAGGACTGGTGCGCGAAGTTCGCGCGGCACAAACCCACCGAAGAGCTGTGGTCACAGTTCGAGAAAGGTCTCTATTTCCATACCGGCGAATACGATGATCCTGCGTCGTATAAGGCGCTAAAAGAACGCCTGGATGCCATCGATCGCGAGCGGGGCATCCAGGGCAACCGGGTGTTCTACGTGTCGACGCCCCCGGCGACGTTTCCGGTCGCGGTCAAGCAACTGGACGAAAACGGGCTGATCAACAAGGCCGCTGGCGGGCCGTTCACCCGTGTGATCATCGAAAAACCGTTTGGCACCGATCTGGCGTCGGCGCGCGAGCTGAACGCCCACTGCCTGACGCACCTGCGCGAAGATCAGATCTATCGGATCGATCATTATCTGGGCAAAGAGACCGTTCAGAACTTGATGGTGTTTCGCTTTGCCAACGCGTTCTTCGAACCTCTGTGGAACAACCGCTTCATCGACCACGTGCAGATCACCGGGGCCGAGGCCATCGGCATCGAGGGCCGCGGCGGCTACTTCGACCACGCCGGCATCCTGCGCGACATGGTGCAGAACCACCTGTTCCAGGTGATGGCGCTGACGGCGATGGAGCCGCCCGTGTCGTTGAGCGCCACGGACCTGCGCGACGAGAAGGTCAAGGTGCTGAAGGCGCTGCGCCCGATCCCTGACGGTCGCTTCGACGAGTTCATTGTGCGCGGGCAGTACCGGCAGGGCAGCGTCGGCGGCAAGCGCGTGCCCGACTACCACGAAGAGGCCGGCGTGACGGCGGGCTCGACGACGGAGACCTACGTCGCGCTGAAGATGTTCATCGACAACTGGCGTTGGGCGGGCGTGCCCTTCTACCTGCGGTCGGGCAAGGCGATGGCCAAGAAGGTCACCGAGGTGGCGCTGGTGTTCAAGGACGCGCCGCACCGGCTGTTCGGCGAGAAGTCCATCAGCGAGCCCAATGTGCTCGCCATCCGCATCCAGCCCGACGAGGGCATCTCGGTGCGCTTCGGCTCGAAGGTGCCGGGCAACACCCTCGACATCCACCCGGTGAACATGGAGTTCCGCTACGGCACCAGCTTCGGCACCGAGCCGCCCGAGGCGTACGAGCGCCTTCAGCTCGACTGCATGCTCGGCGACCAGGCGCTGTACACCCGCGCCGACGAGGTCGACGCCAGCTGGCGCTTCATCAGCCGCATCCACGATGAGTGGGCGCGGTCGGCGGCGCGCGGCGTGCCGACCTACGAGGCCGGCACGTGGGGCCCCGACGAGAGCGACGCGATGCTGCGCCGGTCCGGCCAAGCGTGGCGCCGTTTGTGAGGTAGACGACGAAGGAGACCGCGCCATGACGCAGCCCGAAGGCACCCCGCGCGGCGGCGCCGCCGTCGCTGTCGATATCGCCCGCATCGAGAAAGAGCTCGCCGCGCTGTGGCGCACGCAGTCGGGCGATCGTGCGCTGACCCGCGCCTGCTCGTGGAACCTGATCGTCCATTGTCAGGATGACGACGTCGCGGCGGCGGCCAAGCGCGTCGCCGACGGGCTCGTGCGCTCGGTGCCGACGCGCACGATCCTCGTCACCGCCCACGCGTACGCGACGAGGGGGCCCGAGCTCGAGGCGTGGGTGTCGGCGAACTGCCACGTCGGGCCCGGGGGTGGAAAGCTCCTGTGCACCGAGGAGATCCACCTGCAGAGCCGCGGCAAGAGCGGCGTCGAGCACGTGCCGTCGCTGCTGCGAGCGCTGCTCGTTCCCGACGTGCCGACGGCGTTGTGGTGGGCGGGCGAGCCTCCCGACGGCGCGGCGGCGGGGCGCCTGCTGCTGTCGGGCGTCGACCGGCTGATCGTCGACACGGTCGGCAGCGCCGCGGCGCTGTCGAAAATGGCCCACATCGGCGGGCTGCTCGACGGGCTGGTCGTCACCGACCTGAACTGGCTGCGCACGGCCTCGTTGCGTTCGGTGCTCGCAAGCCTGTTCGACCCGCCGTTGGGGCACCGGGCGCTGTTCCAACTGCGCCGTGTCGTCGTGCAGGTCGACGAGCGCGGCATGGCGGCGGCGCGGCTGCTCGTCGCGTGGCTGACGTCGCGGCTGAAGTGGACCATCCAGCAACGCATCCCTCGTGCCGCCGGCGTATCCTGGCGGGCGCTCTCGCGCGACGAGTCGCCGGTGACCATCGACGTCGAGCCGGTGGCCGCCGCGCCGCGCGACAGCGGTGTGCACGCGCTGCTGCTCGAGGCTGACGACGGCGCACGCTACGGCTTCGTCGCCAGGGACCGCGGCGTGGTCACGACGCTCGGCCCGCCGCCGCTGTCGCGCGAGGTCGGCGCCGCCGAGGCCCCCGTCGAGCAGCTGCTCGTCGCGGCGCTCGGGTCGCGCGGGCGCGATCGCCTCTACGGCGTGGCGCTCCACCGCGCCATCGAGCTTGATCAGTCACCGGCCAGTGACCGGCCAGTCGCCGGCCAGTAGCCAGCTCCGACGAGCGGCTACACTCCGACCGATGCCGCCTCTCCGCGGGCCGCCCCCGACCTCGTTGCCGCCCCGGCCGGTGCGCCGCCGTCTGACGTGGCGTCACGTCGTCGTCGTCGTTTTGGCCCTGCTGCTCGGCGTGGGCGCTGGCCTTGGGCTCGCGTGGCTCGCGCCGCCGGGAGGCTTTGATCGCGCGGCGCGGGCCCGCGTCGAACTCGCCACCGACACCGCGCGTGGGCTAGCGCAGGCCGCCGACATCGCGGTGGACGACCCCGACCTCGTCGCCGTAGGGGCGCTCGCGCGTCTGCTGCTGTGGGTCGACCACGGCGCCGACGCTGCCACGCGGATCGGCGCCGAGCGCGCCCTGCAGGCCGCGTCGCCGGCGCAGCGCACGTCGCCCGAGGGCCTGTATGCCCGCGCCTTGCTGGCGACGGCGCCGAAGGCCGCGGCGGTCGATGCGACGCTCGAAGCCGATCTGGCGCAGGCGACGGCGTCCCGCGACCCGTGGGTGGCCCTGGCGCGCGCGCTGCGCGCCGACGTCGCCGAGCGCCGCCGCGCCCTCGAGGTAGCGGCCTTCGAAGGCGCGACACCGCTGCCCCACGCCACCCACGCCCTGGCCCGCTGGCTGCTGGCCACCGACGACCTCGCCGGCGCGCAGGCGGCGCTCGACCGGCTGCTCCGGCAGGCGCCGGAGCACGCGCGCGGGCTGGTCACCGCGGTCGTCGTCGATGCGCGGGCCGACGCCCTGGCGTCGGCCCGCGGCGCCGAGGGCGGGACCCGTCGCCCGGGGCCGGCGCGGCGGCGCGTCCGCGAGCAGCAGGCCCGGGCGCTGCTTGACGCCGGCCTCGACCCGCGCGACGAAGACACGCTGGTCTTTGGCGTGTTGTACGCCGCGCTCGCGCGCGGGACCGGCGTCGAGCCGGACCTGCTGCAGCGCGCACGGGTCGCGGCGACGCGGTCGGCCGAGCAAGCCGAGCGTGCGCTCGAGCTCGCGCTGCTCGACGGCGATCTGGCCGCCGCCGATGCGCTGGTCGCCGCGCTGCCGTTTCTGCCGACGCACCGCGGGCTGCGCGTCGACGTCGCCCGCCTGCGCTTCGCTCGCGCCGTGCCCGGCCCGGCGCTCGCCGCCGCGGTGCGCGCCGGCACCCTGGGCGACCCGCCGGGGCAGGGCGGCCGCGGGGTGGACGTCGACGGGCTGCACCTGCCGCTCGGGCGGCTGGCCTTCCCGTCGCCGACCGCGCCGACGGGCTGGTTCGGGCTGCCGTGGACGGCGTGGCCCGACCCGGCGTTCTTCCCTGAGCGACGACTGGCGGGGCTGCTCGATGGAGTCCTCGATGACCGGGCGCTCGAGTCGAGGCTCGCGGTGGTCGATGTGCTGGCGCTGGCCGAGCGGGCGCTCGCGGCCGGCGAAGGCGTCACCGCGCGGGGCTTCGTCGATGACGCGTGTCGTCGTGCTCCCGCCGACCTCGAGGTCGCCCTGCTCGATGCGGCGGTGCGCGTGCGCGAGGGGGATCGCCCCGGGGGCCGGAGGACCCTCGCGCCGCTGCTCGCCGACAACGCCGCGCCGGGCCTGCTTCTGTCCGTCGCGCGGCTGTCGATCGAGCTCGACAATCTCGCCGGCGCCCGCCGGGCGTTGACGGCGTTCCGCCGTTCGGGGCTGCGCTCGTCGACGGCGGCGGCGTTGTCGTCACTGCTCGAGGTCCGTGGCGGTGACCTTGGGGCGGCGCGGACGGCGCTGCTCGAGGCACAGCAGCTCGGCGGCGGCGAAGACACGCTGGCGCTGCGGGCGGCGATCCATGTCGGGCGCGGCGGGCTGGTGGCCGACGCCCGCGCCGCCGCTGACGCGCTGGTGCGCAAAGGCGAAGCCAGCGGCGGCGGCGATGTCGTCGGCGCGTGGGTGGCCGAGGCGCGGTACCGCGCCGGCGAGCAGCCGCGTGCCGAGGCGGCGCTGCGGGCCATCCTGGCGGCGCAGCCGCTGCTCGCCGAGGCCCACCTGTTCCTCGCTCGCGTCATCGCCTTCAACCCGAGGCACCGGGCCGAGGCGCTCGAGCGGGCGCTGCGCGCCGTCGAGCTGCTCAACGCCGGGCCACTGCTTGACGAGGCGCAGGCGCTGGCGCAGGCGCTGAAGAGGCGCTGACGATGCTGTCGTTCGTCTGCTTGTGTACGGCGTTCGTGGCGGTGGGGCGCGCAGTGCGCAGGAGCGATCACCGGCTCCTGCGGGCGGCGTCGGCGGTCGTCCTCGTCGTCGTCGGCGTCGCCCTACTGCCGTCGGGGCTCGTGCTGTCGAAGACCATCGGGCGTGCGGCGCTGCCGCTGGGTCTGTTCTGGCTCGCGCTGCTTCTGCGCGCGCTGTGGGCGCTGATCGTCGACGATGGCCGCGCCGCCCGTCGCGGTCTCGCGCTGGTCGTGCTCGTGGGCGCGCTCGGCAATGAGCCCCTGGGGCGCCTGCTGTGCGCGCGGCTCGAGGAGCCCTACCGCGCCGACCCCTTCGACCAGCCACCGTTCGACGCGGTGATCGTGCTGGGCGGCGGGGCGCAGGCGGCGCCGCACGAGGCGTACGAGCTCGCCCCGTCTGGGGACCGCGTCTTCCTCGGGGCGCGGCTGTGGGTGGCGCGCCTGACCCCGCTCCTGGTCACGACGGGCACGCCCATCGCCGGGCTCGGCAAGACCCTCGACACGACGGTGGCGACCCGGCGCCTGTGGCGCGACCTCGGGATCCCCGACGAGGCGATCATGACCGTGGGCGAGTCGCGGACGACCAGCGAGGAGGCCCAGGCTTGCGCCCGCCTCGTCCGCGCGCGCGGTTGGCGGCGGGTGGGCTTGTTGACGTCGGCGTGGCACCTGCGTCGCGCCGAGGGGCTGTTCCGGGGCGCGGGCGTCGACGTCGTGCCGCTGGCGGCGGACCACGTCGGGCCGCCGACGTGGGACGGGCTCTACAGCGTCGTCCCGGTGGGGATGGGCGCGTGGCTGCAGCAGCGCGCGGCGTGGGAGTGGCTCGGCGCCGCCGTCGGCCGGTAGTCGCGCCGGGCGGGCAGGGGGCTCGCCGTCGCCGTCTCCACGGTGTACGCCCCGTCCATGACCGGCACTCGTGTCCTCCTCGCCCTGCTGTGCGTGGCGGTTATCGCCACGGTGGCGGCGTCTTCGACGTCGACGGCGGCGCAGGTCGTCGAGCACGACTATGTCGGCGCCGACCGCTGCAAGAGCTGCCACGCCGCCGAGTTCGCGGCGTGGGGGGCGTCGCCCCACGCCAGGGCGATGCAGACCCTGACGGCGGCCGAGCAGAAGAACCCGCGCTGCCTCGCCTGCCACACCATGGTCCCCGACGACGTGCAGGCGGCGCTCGTGGGCGTGCAGTGCGAGTCGTGCCACGGGCCGGGGCGGCACTACTCGCCGGCGTGGGTGATGCGCGATCCGGTGCTCGCCCGCCAGCTGAACCTGCTGGCCAAGGTCGACGCCGCGGCCTGCGCACGCTGTCACAACGACGCGAGCCCGGCGATGGGCGCGTTCGACTTCGCCGCCAAGCGCGAGCTCATCAAGCACTGGAGCGACGAACCGAAGTAGGCAGGTGACCGGGCGTGGCGATCTGCCCGTCCGGGTTGCGAACTGACCCACCGGTTACGACGACCTGAACACCCGTATGACCACCCGCGAAGAGCTCGACCCCGAAGGCCTCGCCGCCGACGCCGCGCTGCAGCGCCCGACCTCTGTCGCCGGCCGGCTGCACGCCGTCGTCTGGAGCTTTCTCTGCTCGCTGCCGCGGGCGATGTGGCTGCTGCTGGTGCTCGGGGTTGCCTGCTTCGTCGGCATGTTCTTCGACCAGACGCTGACCTACGAGGAGCACGCCGCGCAGTGGGCGTCGCAGGCGTGGAAGCTACGACTGTTCACGTTCCTCGAGATGAACGACGTCTTCGGCAGCTGGTGGTTCGTGATGATCATCGGCTATCTGCTGATCTCGATCACCGCTTGCTCCATCGAGCGCTTCCCGAAGATCTGGATCGATGCGCTGTACCCGCGCAAGCATCTCTCCGACGAGCAGGTGCGGGGCATCAAGCAGGTCTACCGGGCCCGCATTCTCCCCGAGCAGGTCGAGAAGGCCCGCTCGATCGTGCAGGCGGTGTTCGGCCGCCGCGCTTTCCACGAACGGCGCGACGGCACGACGTTCTTTTTCTTGGAACGTCATCGCTTTGCACGCTTCGGAGTGTATATTATTCACGCCGGGCTTGTGACGATTTTCGCTGGCGGTATTCTCGTCAACTTCACCAAGATCGACGGGATGATGATGATCGCCGAGGGGCGTCCGGCGCGCTTGGTGCGCGTGTGGGGCCCCGGGCGCCTGCCTTTCACTCACGACCTCGGCTTCGATGTCCGCTGCGAGGACTTTCGCCTGAAGACGTTCATCGACGGCGCCCCGATGGAGTTCGAGAGCGACCTGAGCGTCTGGGATCCTGACAGCCCGGTCAATCCGGTGCTGCGAAAGACCATCCAGGTCAATGATCCACTGGAATATAAGGGATACACGTTCTACCAGGCGTCCTATAATCCTATCCCCGGTGACCAGCGGGTCAAGCTCGACGTGGGGCCGCGGGGAGGCAAGCGCATGACCTACGACCTGTCCATCGGCGAGAAGGTGACGATGGCCGACGGCACAGCCTTCGTCCCCCTCGAGACCATCCCCGAGATGGCGGGGCTCGGCGCGGCGGTGCGCGTGCAGCAAGTGAACCCCGACGGGCACGCGACGAGCTTCGTGGTGTTCCGCAGCTACCCCGACTTCGACCGCGACGTGCGCCGCGGCGCCTATGACGTGCAGTTCCACGGCTTCGATCAGCAGTACGCCACGGGCATCCAGGTGGGCCGCGTGCCGTTCATCCCGGTGGTCTTCGTCGGCTTCCTCGTGATGTTCGTCGGCATGTTCACGGCGTTCTTCCTGAGCCACCGGCGCTACTGGGCGCGCCTGCAGCCCGTCGACCCCGCCGCCGTCGACGGCCCCGTCGAGCTCGTTGTGGCCGGTGCGGCGCGGCGCCACCAGTACGCCTTCGACGAGGAGTTCGCGAAGATCCGCGAGCTGCTCGAGCTCGCCTTCGGCCAGGGCGAGTCCGTCGCCGATCGCGCCCGCGCCTTGCGCGCAGCCAGGCAGCGGCGCGGCGGTGCCAGCGTCGACGCGGGGCTCGAAGAGCAGCGCTCGCCGCCGGAATCGACGGGCGGCGCCACGACCGGCAAGACGACCGACCAGCATCAACGCGGTGACGCGCCGCCTGACGCGACGACGACCACGAGCGGTAAGGTGGGCGCATGAACCTCTCGAGCACGACCTTCTACAACCTGTGCTTCCTCAGCTACTTCGCCGGGCTGCTGCTCTACGTCGGCAACCTGATCACGCGGCGGGCGTCGTTGCGGCGGGCCGCGACCTTGACGGTGTCCGGCG
>VGSZ01000134.1 GCA_016874845.1 Deltaproteobacteria bacterium | reverse complement strand
ACTCGCCGGCGCCGGTCACCATCGCCTCTTCGATCGCCGACACCGCGGCGTCACGCCAGCCGAGCACCGTGTCGGCATGGACGCCGTACTGGCGGGCAAGCTGGTCCGCGCTCGCCTTCCCCGACAAGAGCGCCATCACAGCCTCCCGGCGCTCTGAGGCCGAGCGGCGACCCGATCGACCGCGGGTCACATCACCGGCGCTCTCGGCCGCCTTGCCGACGTCAGCGGTCACCTCGTCGTCTACGGGCTTCGTCGTCGCGCTCTGCTGTTTCGCCATCGTTCGTCCGCCAGCATCGACCCTCGATCGGCGCCACGGAGCGACGAGATTATCGCCGCGGTGCGTCTCTACGTCGGTGCGGGGAACGCACTAGTCCGAAGCGGGTGCTGGTCACGAGCTCACGCTACCGGCGGAGTCGTCAGTTTCAGCCACGAGCCGTGGTGCTTTGTTGCTTGCGGGCTCACGGGATGCCTGCTATTGCAACTTCGTTGCGTCTAGAGCCTGTCTACACGAGACGCACCCGAAAGGTACAAACATGCGCGTGTCATTGCTTGCCATCCTCGCCCTCGCTGCCGTCACCGCCGGCTGTCCTTCCGTCGAGGACCCGGATGACATCAACCCAAACGAAGTCATCACGGCCGTCAACCTCACGTTCACCCCGACCGCCGGCGCGGCCGTGACGGCCTCGTGGTCCGACCCTGAGGGTGATGGCGACCCTGTGATCGACAGCTTCACCCTTGCCAACGGTACGGCGTACGCGCTGACCGTCGAGTTCCTGAACGAGCTCGCAGACCCGGTCGAAGACATCACCGAGGAGATTCAAGACGAGCAGGATGAGCACCAGATCCTCATCTACGGCAGCGGTGTCTCCGGTCCGGCCGCGGGTGCAAACGCCAACGCCCGCGTCGAGCATGAGTATGGCGACGTCGACTCAAACAACCTCCCGATCGGCCTCGAGAGCACGATCACTGGCATCTCGGCGGGCACGGGCGACTTCAAGCTGATGCTTCGCCACATGCCGCCGGGCTCCGATGGCACGCCGGTGAAGAGCGCGACGATCGCCGAAGACTTTGCGACCGGCGGCTCGGCGGGTATTGGTGGGTCGGTTGATATCGACATCACCTTCCCGTTGCAGGTTCAATGAAATGAAGACGTTCGCGCCTCAGCTGACCGCACGCGTTGGAGCGGTCAGCTGGGGCGCGGGCGCTCTGTGTGCATGGGCGCTCGCCACGTCTGCGGTCGCCCAGCCGCTCATCCCGCCCGAGCCAACGAGCGAGCCGCACCTGATGTACCCGAAAGACGCCTTCGCGGAGGGCGTCGTCGGCTCGGTTGATGTCACTGTCGAGCTCGATGCGATGGGCGCGGTGCGCCACGTCGGCGTCGTCGCGCCGAGCGCCATCGACAAACGCCTTGCCTGGGCGGCGCTCGGGGCGCTCACCGAAATGACGTTTACGCCAGCGCGCGTCCGCGACCCGAGCGGCGAAACGCGGGCGGTGCCCGTCCGCTTCGTCTACAACGTCGTGTTTGCCCTCGACGACGACGAGCGCCGGCACGTCGGCCAGCACCAAGACGCCGTTGCCGGTGGAGGCGAGCACGACCACGAACCGGGCCACGTGCCCGATCTGATCGTCGTGCGCGGTGTTGTTCGAGATGCTCGTGGCGCCCTGGTCGTCGGGGCCCGACTGACCGTCGAAGGAAAGATTGCGGCTTCAACCGCGATCTCCGACGAGGACGGCACCTTCGTCATGCGCGACGCGCCGGTTGGCGCCTTCGCCATCCTCATCGACAAAGAGGGCTATGCCCCCGCGCTCGTCGAAGTCGACAGCCGGCGCGAGGACGAGGTCGTCGATCTCACCATCACGCTTGAGCCAGAATCGCCGCAGGCGAACGAAACCGTTGTCCGGCACCGGCGCTCGCGGGCCACGATCATCAAGAGGCAGCTCACCACGTCCGTCGCCGTGCTCGACACCGACGCCGTGATGCGCGGGCGCGGGCGAACGCTGGCCGATTCGCTCACCCAGATCGCCGGCGTGACGATGGTCCAGCTTGGTCCGTCGGTCGCAAAGCCCGTTGTGCGCGGTCTCTTTGGTCGACGCGTGGTGGTCTTACAGGACGGCGTCCGACTCGAAGGCCAAGACTGGGGTGTCGACCACGGTCCCGAGCTTGACGTGCACTCCGCCGGCGAGCTCGTCGTCGTGAAGGGCGCAGCCGGCGTTCGTTTCGGTGCAGACGCCATCGGCGGCGTGGTTCTCGTCGAGCCTCGACCGCTGAGGGACGCCCCCGGCATGGATGGCGAGGTCACCTTGATCGCTGTCAGCAACGGCTACCGCGGCACCATTGCCGGTCGGCTCGACGTGGTGCCCGAGGCGCTGCCGCAGCTCGCGCTGCGGATTGAAAGCAATATTCACAAGGGTGCAGCGGTCTCTGCGCCTGACTACGTCCTCGGCAACACGTTTAGCGAGGAGCTCAACGTTGGCCTCTCGGCGGCGTGGCGGGGCACGCTCGGCGGCGCGCCGTGGGTGACGACGGCGACGTCTCGCAGGTACCACGCGAATCTCGGCATCTGCTACTGTCTGCGGCTCAACACCCCCGCAGATCTCGAACGGGCGACGTTGTTGCCCTCGCCCGTGAACAGCGAGGATTGGCAAGTCCTCTACGACGTCGGCCGTCCGTACCAGGCGGTCACGCACGACACCGCCCTTGTTCGCAGTCGCCTTACGGTGAGGGATGTCGGCGATATGACGGTCTCCTACGCGCTGCAGCGCGACCTCCGTGACGAGTTCGATCAGGTCCTGGCGGCGATCAACGGACCGCAATACAGCTTCGAACTCGTCACGCATGCCGTCGACGCGGCGTTCGAGCACACGCGGCTGAGTTTCGGTGCAGTATCGCTGACCGGCGCCGCCGGGCTCCGAGGTGACGCCCAACTGCACGCCTACCGGGGTCTCCAACTCATCCCGAACTTCAGTCGCTTCACCGGCGGCGTCTTCGTGATGGAGACGCTGACCATCGACAATGTTGCCGGCCTCTTCGACATCGACCTCGTCGGCGGCGCGCGCTTCGACGGACTGACGCAAAGGGCGTTTCTCGCTGAGCGCGTGTTTAACTCTCAGGTGCGCCGCGGCCGCATTACAGCCGACGATTGCGCGCTCTCCGGCGACGTCGCGCGCTGCGACAAGACCCTCCCTGCGGGCAGCATCACCCTTGGCTCACGCCTCCGCTTCGACGCCGCCGATGTGCGCGACGCGCTGATGATCGCCGTCGACGTGTCGTCGGCGACGCGCTTCCCGGACGTCGATGAGCTTTACCTGATCGGCAGCGCCCCGAGCTTCCCAGTCTTCGGCATCGGCGACGCGGGGCTCGAGACCGAGCGCACGACGCAACTATCGTTGTCGGCCGAGCTCAACGTCTCGGTCTTCTCCATCGAAGCCGGCGCCTTCGTCCGCCGCATCGACGACTACATCGCCTTTGGTCCCGAGCTTACCCCGGAAGGCAAGCCGGCCATCGACGTGCTCATCAATGGCGCGTTTCCGCGCTTCTCGTATCGCATAACGGACGCGATGCTCTCGGGCGCCGACGGCGGCTTTGTCATCGGCCGGGGACAACTCCTGAGCTTGGGCGTGCAGTTCGCGGCCGTGCGCGGCCTGGACATCCGCACCGGCGGGCTGTTGCCATTCATTCCGCCGACCCGCGCCCGCGTCGAGCTGCGATCCTTTCTCCCGGACCTCGACGTCGCGAAGGCCGCGACAGGCGTTGCGCTGACGAAACCGCAACTCGCCGCCGGCGTGACAGCGAACGCGTTTCAAGAGCGCTTCGACGCGACGACGGACTTCGTTACGCCGGCCGACGCGAACACCGTCTGGCACGCCGACGCCAGCGGCGAGCTGGTCGGGCTCCCTCTGCCGCTGTGGTTGTCGGTCGAGGTGCGAAATCTGACGAACGAGCGCTATCGCGACCAACTCAGCTTGTTGCGCTACTTCGCCGACCAGCCAGGCAGAGAGGTGTGGCTTCGCGCGACGTCGAGGTTCGACGCGCCCTTCTAATCCTTGAAATCACGTGAATCCGGATCGCGGTTGTGATCTGGCGGCCATATGCCTGCCCCCTATCCGATCGAACTGAGAGGAGCCGCCGTCGCTGCTCTGGGAGTAACCTTGCGGCCCACGGGGTCGTGAGGGCGCGTGCTCCCTGAGCCAATTGTTCAGTCGGCGGCGGCCCAGGCGCCTGGCAGCACGGCGTCGAGGTCTCGGGCCGGGTGTTCTTGGACGCGGGCGAGGACGTCGGCGCGGTACTCGAACGGGTTGATGCCCCGCGCCTCGCACGCCGCCACGAGCGAATACAGACGGCCGATGTTCTCGCCGGCGTCGGCGTGGTGGACGAAGAGGAAAAGTTCTTCCGCCCGAGCGCCACGCGCCGCAGCGCCCGCTCCGAACCGTTGTGGTCGAGCGGCACGCGCTCGTCGTCGAGGCGGACGCCGAGCGCCTCCCATTGGCCGTTCGCGTAGCGCAGGGCCGTGCCCATCGGGCTCTTCGGCGGGTGAGCGGCGCTGGTCCTAGGGGACCTTGTGCTCGACGACGACGACCGGTGCAGCCTCGGCCGGCGAACGACAACCTCGATCTCGGCGGCGTTGCCGTGGAGGCAACGTGCGAGACGCTGGTCACGCAGCGGCTCAAAATCAGCGGCGCAAAGCGTTCCCGCGAGGGCGCTCGCGCGATTCTCCTCATCCGCTCCCTCGCGCAGCGCGGCCGCCTGAACGACACGCTCGATTTCATCATGTGCGGTACCTCAAGCGTGCCTCGTGATCAGCACGTGAGCTGCACCCGCACCGATTCGTGTCCGCAGCGGCGAGCGTCGCGCGCACTACCGCCCAGGTGCTGCTCGAGGTTCGCGTCGCGAAGGTCGAGTTCCTTCTTCGTCGCGACGAGAAGCGTTTCGGGACCGCGAAGCTTACCGTCGTGCCGGTGCGCTCGGGTCGTCGGAAGCAGCCGATCTGCTGGACCCTGGTGCCGACGCTTGCGGTGAAGACGGCAGCCGACGCGTTGGCCGTCGTGAACGCCTACTGCCCCCGGTGGCGCGTCGAGTAATTCCACCGCCGCTGGAAGAAGGGCGGCTGCGACGTCAAGCGCTCGCAGCTCGGCAGCGTCGGCGCGTTGAGGCGCTGGGCGACCCTCCTCCCCGCCGTGGCTGCACGAACGGAACGCTGGAAGGCCGAGTCCCGCAAGTCGCCGAACCGCCCCGCGAGAGACGAGCTCGCCGACGACGAATTGCAAACGCCTCTGTTGCTCACGGGCGAGCGCAAGCCGGCCACGGGCATGGCCATGGCGCTGGACGAGGCGGTGTTCCTCGTGGCTTGCCTCGGCGGCTACGGCGGGCGCAGCGCGGGACCGCCGGGATCCGTGGTCCTCGGCCGCGGGATGGAGCGCCTGCTGTTTGCCGTCGAGGTGCGTCGGCGCGTGACGGGGAGTGGCTAACGCTCAGAGGGCTGGTTCCCCCCCCCCGGGCGGCGCTGGGCGGTTCAGCGGAAAGTGCCCCTGTTCTTCCTATCCGCTCGACTTGGCGCACACCGGTGGCGTCTCAGGAGGAGCACAGCCGGCGACCATCGGGTGACAGGACGCCGGCCCCTGGTGCGCGCACGTCGAGCATTGCTTGCACCCGCCGGGTCACGGCGGCCGGTAGCGGCGCGGCGCGAAACGAAGGCGGGCCCCCCGCCAGCACGCTTTCGACACCGAGGCCGCCGAAGACCGTGCGCGCTGTCGTCGCCGTCGTCGTCGCTGTCGTCGTCGCGGGAGACGCGGGGCGTGGCGCTTCAGCGCGGGCCGTGAGGGCCGCGACCGACGGCGGCGCTGGCGCTTGCCCTACAGGCGGGACCTGAACGCGCGCAGCAGCGGCGAGGAGGCGAGCGCCAAAGAAGGGTGGGTCTCGCATGGGCGCCTTCTTCCATGGCACGGACCGCCGCGGAACCCGGCCAGCGCGTACTCTCGCCGGCCCATCGCGTCGGACCGTCCGTCGGCGGTGTCTGCGTCGCCGGCGCCGTGTGCCCTCGCCGTGGCGTCAGAAGAATCGCGCAAAGAAGCTGCGCAGCACCTGGGCGCCGTTTGGGCTCCAGACCTCGTGGCCGCCGCCGTCAGGAGTGCACAGCACGACATCTTCGTCGGCGCCGCAGCCCGCGTATTCGACGCAGGTGTCGTCGAGGGACGACGGCACGGCAGCGCTCCGTGGCGCACATCCGTGGCGCGTGGCCCAGAAGTCGGCGGTGTCGATGCCCTGGCCGACGACCACTGTGGCGTCGCCGGTCAGGTGCACGAAAAGCTGCGGCACCGCCGTCGCAGCGCAGACGGTGGTGTCGAGCGACAGGAGGGCGCCGTTGTCGTCCCGCAGGAACGCATAGTCGGCGAGGTCGAGGCCCGACTGGAAGTTCGCGATCGCGGTGAAGTCCTCACCGAAGCAGCGCATCGTCTGGGCGAGAAAGCCTCCCCCCGAAAAGCCAACGGCGAACACCTGGCCGGGTTCGAGGCAGGCACGAGCCTCGACGTAGCTGCGGAATGCGCGGAGCGCGGCGACGTCGAGGTTGTTCTCGGGCGGCGACAGGGTATCCCACGACACGAAGGTCGCGAAGTCATCGCGGACGACGGGGGCGAGCAGGTTCTCGCCGCGGAGCGCGATGACGACGGCGCGGTCGTCGTATTCGTCGGCGCCGAAGATGCCCTCCGCAAACGTCGCCCGATCGAGCGGGGTGCTGGCGTTCTGGTCTCCATGCAGCTCGTAGACGAGGGCGTAGCGGATGGTGGGGTCGTAGTCGGCCGGGACCCGGATCGCGGCGCGACGGGTACGACCGTCGACGATCAGCGTGGTCTCGCCGTCGGGGTCGCCGTCGGCGTCGGCGTCCTGGAAGTCGCTCGACAGCAGGCTCCGGCCGCAGCCGGCGGTGCCGGCGGGCGCCGTGACCGTGACCGTGGCGGTGGCGGTGGCGCCGGCGGCGACGTTGCCCGCGTTGTCCTCGGCGCAGACGCGGTAGCTGTAGGTCCCCGGCGCCAGTCCCGCGTGGGTCATCGACGTTGTGGGGCCCACGGACAGCGGGGTGCCCGTCGTGCACGACGCGGCCGGCAACGTCGTCCCCGGCAGCGACACCAGCCGGTACCCGCGGATGCCCGCCGGATCGGTTGCTGACCATTGCAGCGCGACGGCGCCCGGCGCCGGGGTTGCGGTCAGTGTGCTGGCGGTCGGGGCGACCCGGTCCATGATGATCGACGCCGGCGTCTTCGACACGTTGCCGAGCGAGTCCCGCAGGAACACGAACACCGTGCGGACGCCGCCCGTTCGCGAAACCGTGAAGGGGCGCGCGGTGCCGCTGCCGTCGTAGGGCTCGAACGTCGTCGTGCACCCCGATGTGCTGCCCGCGATACACAGGCCGGACACGCCGGAGGCGTCGGTGGCCGTGATGCCGACCGAGACGAGCGGCGTGTTCGTGTACGCGGCGCCGCCGTTGATCGTGACCGCACCGACCGGCCCGTCCAGCTCTGCCCGTGGTGTGCCCTCTCCCACGAAACCCTCGCCGACGTTGCCGGCCCGATCGACCGGACAAATGCGGTAGTGCACGGACACACCGTTTTGGAGCGGCGCGTGGGACAGGGTTTGTGTCGTCAACGTCGCGAGCGGCGTCCCCGAGCAGTCCGGGGGGGGCGAGGCCCCGGCGAGGACCCGGTAGCCCGCGATCCGGCTCGTGTCGGTCGAGCGGGTCCAGGCCAGGTTCAGCGCGCCGATCGCGGGCACCACGGTGAGGGCACCGCCCGTCGGCGGCGTCGTGTCGAGTACGACCGTCCGTTGGATCGGCGTCGTCATGACGTTGCCGAGCGTGTCGCCAAGCGTGACGTACACCGACCGCACGCCCGACAGATCCGTCAGTGTAAATTCCCGGGTAAGGTCGACGCTCGCCGGAGATCCGGAAAACGTGCCGAACACGCATTGCTGACCGTCGCAACCCGACGTCGGGAGCCAGGCCGGACCCGTCGGGCTGCAGGCATCGGGTGCGTTGCTGACGCAGTAGCTGGCGATGCCCGCCGGGTCGGTCCCGCCCAGCCGCAATGTGACCGCCGTCGTGTTCGTGAAGCCCGTATTGCCGTTGATTTGGACGAAGGCGCGGCTTGGTGGCGCCTGGTCGAGGACGATCGTGTCGCTTGCCGGTGCGACCATCGTGTTGCCGCTGACGTCACGCAGCGTGACGAAGACCGCCCGCGCACCTGGCGTCGCGGAGGGCAGCGTGACCCTGCGTTGTAGCCTTGCTGCCGTCACCTCGCCCGGGTCCACAGCGACGAAGGGCGTGCACGGCGTCGTGGAAAAACCGATACACACGCCTTCGATGCCGACGTTCTCGGTGACGTCGATCCGCAACGACAATGTAAGGCTGTTGGTCGCCGCCGCACCGTCGTTCACCACCACCGTCGCAGAAGGCACAACGAATTCCGCGCGCGGCTCCACCACCACGGTGGCGCCCGAAGCGACGTTGCCGGCCCGGTCGACGGCGCAGACGCGGAACGCATAGACCGCCCGGTTCGTCAGTCCGGTCACTGTGAATGTCGCGGTCGTCGCCGTCTCTGACTGGATGCCCGACGCACAGGACGCTGGCGCCGTCGGCGGTGTTGCCGTCGTCCCCTGCGCGCGCACGACGCGGAAGAACGCGACGCCGGCCGGGCTGTCGCTCACGCTCGCCGCGGTGAACGTCGCCCGACGGTCGCCGGCTACGGCGCGCACTGTTCCCGAACCCGGGGCTGTGCTGTCGAGCACCACCGTGGCGATTGCCACGGCGGTGGCCGATGCGTTGCCCGCTCCATCGCGAAGGAACAGGTACAGCCGCTTCGTCCCCGCCGGCTCCGGTAGCAAGAACGTGCTTTCCTGCGTGACGGTCGTCGACGGCGGGACGTCATCGAACGACGTACAGGTCGTCTCCATCGTGATGCACACCCCGGTGACCGTCGACGGATCCGTGGCGGTGATCGCCACCCGGACGGTCGCGACGTTGGTGAAGCCGGGGGTCGGGCTCAGCACGGCGATCGTGCCGGTCGGCGGCGCGCTGTCGATCAGTGCAGCGCCGCTGCCGCTGAAGCCCGCGCCAACGTTGCCAGCCCGGTCCACCGGGCACACGCGGATCCGGACGACGACCCCGCCTGGCGCTGCCAGTACCGCCGTGCGCACCGACTCACTCGTTTGCACGGCGGGTGTGCCCGTGCAGCCGGGCGTCGTCGAGCCTCCGACGTTCGCGAACACTTGGTAGCCGCTGATGCCCGACAGCGCGTCGGCGGACTCCGTCCACGACAGGTTCAGCTGACCGATGGCCCGGCCGACCGACAATGCACCGCCGGTCGGTGCCTCGGTGTCGAAGACGATGTCGTCGGCGGGGGCCGTCGCCAGCGTGTTCGTGTTGCCGACGGCGTCGCGCAGGAACACCCGGATGGTGCGCGTGCCCGTCGCCGCCAGCGTCACGGACTTCGACGATGCGAACGGCTCGAAGGTCGTGCAGGTCGTCCCCTCGGTCACGCACATTTGCGGGACGCCGCTCGGGTCCGCTGCGGTGATCGCCACCGACACGGTCGCCGTGTTCGTCGCCGGGGCACCGCCATTCAGGACGACCGTCCCCGTCGGTGCGCTCGCGTCTCCCTGCTGGACAACCGTGATGGAGTCGCTGAGGACGCCCGCCCCGTCAGCGACGCGCAGCGTCCCCGAACGATCGGCTCCGCCGTTTCCGCCCAGCGTAAGCGTCAGCGTCGCCGGCCCCGTTCCCGACGAGGGGCTGACGGAAAAGAATCCCCCGACCGCCGCAGCCTGCCAGGCGCACGACGCGTCCGTCGACATCGAAACCGCCACCGACTGCGGACGGGCGGCGGCGTCGATGCTGCGCGGGCTCAGCGTGTACTGGCAGCCGCCGGTCGCGGCCCCAGCGAGATTCAGCCGCGGCAGCGTTAGCGAACCCCGGGTGACCGCTATCCCCGTCGAAGTCATCCGCGTGACGAGCTGCGTCGCCGTCTCGGTCGGGAAGGCCGCGCGCAACACGGCGATCGCGCCAGCAACGTGCGGCGCGGCCTGCGACGTCCCTTGCATCGTGATCCCAGCGGCGGTGACGAGCGATCCGGGCGCTGCGAGCGTCGTGAACGACGATGTGTTGGAGAAGCAGGTGACCCGGTCGGCTGCCGCCTCCTGAAACCCGCCGCTCGGGCAGGAGATCGCGAAGCCGGAGGTGTCGTAGACGGCTGCCACCGACACCGCGGCGGGTGCGCAGGCCGGCGTAGCGATGCCGTTGGTGAAGCCGTTGTTGCCCGTCGACACCGTCGACAGGATCCCCACGTCGCGGGCCGAGGCGAGCGCGACCCCCATCGGGTCGGTCGTGCACGGGCTCGTGTAGGGCGCGAAGCCGTTCAGCGCGCTGAGACTGAGGTTCATCGCCGCGATCGTGAACTGCGTGCGCTGGGCGACCACGAAGTCGATCGCCGCGAGGATCGACGTCGACAGCGCCGAATCCCCGTCGAAGACGTCGAGCGCTAGGATGCTGGCGCCCGGCGCGGTCAAAGCGACGATGCCGGCGACGTTGGTGCCGTGCAGCGAACCCGTATCGAGCGCACCGTCGTTCGTCGCGAAGTCCTGCGCGTGCACCACGCGGCATGTGCCTCGCGGTGCGTTGACGCCGGTGCACGAGCCGAAGGCCGCGCGCGTGTAGTCGACGCCGGTGTCGATCACCGCGATCGCAACGCCCGACCCGATGCGGCCCTGGGTCGCGACGGCGGGCTGGCCGATCAACGCAAGGCTTTCGGTGTCGTTGGCCGCGAAACTGCGCACCCGGTCGACGCCGACGACGCGCGGATCGGCGAGCAGCCGGGTGAACGCGCTGACCGAATCGACACGCACCACCAGCACCGGCAGGTGCTCGAAGTCGCGCACCAGTGTCACCGCCGGGCCGAGGTCCCGCTGCAGCGCGCTCTTCACCGGGGCGAGGGCGCCGGGGGTGGTCGTCGACGTTCCCCCGGCGGCTCCGGGGGCACCCGCTGGTTCGGGGTCCCGGACGGCGACGACGAGGTCGACGGGTGGGCCCCCGGGAGCGCGGCCGAGCGCCGCGTCGAGGACGTCGGCGGGAACCTTGGAGTGGTCCTCCGCCGACAAACCGCCCTGCACGATGGACGGCGGTGCCGCGTCCTGACAGCCGCCGCTGGCGCTCGCGAGCAACGCAACCGCTGCCAGCAGCAAGGAACGAGCGGGACGAGAGAACCTGTCGACGACCATGAGGACACCACCCGGTCAGTTAGCTTCGGGTTCCGGGAGCATCCGGGCAACCCTGTCAGTGGGGTGGGTCAGATCGAAGCAGCAGAGCACGACGGTGAAGCCTGTCGACGACAAGGTGGCCGCTGACCTCGGCAAGGCGGCGGAGAGCGCCGGAGGTCGAGCGCGGACCAGCTCGCTCGGCAGTACGGCGTCCACGCCGACGCGTTTCTTGGCTGGCGTGACGCCCCGGTGACGGCGATCGAAGAGGCAATGGTGACCGGCGCCGGCGAGTCTGCGCGTGAACGAGCGCTCGAGCGCGAGGTGGCGCAGCTGCGGTCGGCGCTGGCGCAGGCGACGTGGGAGCGAGCCATCGCGATGCAGGGCGTCGCGGAATGGATGCGTGCGAGCCGCCCTTCTCGGCCCGCGCGGTCGCGGCGCCGAGGCGCGAGACCGACGCGGGAGCGCGGGGCATCGAGCCCGGCCAGGGTCCTTCGCACGGGGCACCGCGAGGGGCAGCCCGCGTCGCCCGGAGGGATCCGCCGGGCGGCATGCAACCCGTGTCCGTGCGTTGGAATCCTACAAGTAGGACTCTTCGCTTCCCATTTTTCACGGACTTCCCGTCCGCCGGTGCCCCATGCGTCGCTGTTTCCCGAGCCTGCCCGCCCTCGTCCTCGTCGTCGGCGCCTGCGCCGACACCTCCGACTTGCCGTCTCGGACCGGCGGGGATGACGTACCCCCGGAGACGCCGGCGGACGCCGACGAGATCGTGCGGCCAAGCGACGGCCTCGATGACGAGGACCCCGCGGCGGCCGGCGGCGGCGCAGGCGGCGCTGCTCCCCCCGCCGGCGGCGGCAGCGACAGCAGCGCCGATGACGGCACCGACGCCGCCGGCGACGGCGGCACCGCGCCCCCGGTCCCGCCGACGCCGCCGCTGGTGACGGCGCGGTCGTCGGGCGTCGACAGCCTGCTGTACGCGCTGGTCTGGCGGGACCCGAGCGCGCTCGGCAACGGCTTCGCCCACGACCACGTCGTGCGCGCCACCATCTGGGCCGGGACGCTGCAGTTCCGCGTCGGCGACGCCAGCGACTGCTTTGTCGACATCGACCTCGAGACCGCCGGCATGTTGAACGACGAGCCGAACATGCGCGCCGAGGTGGGCCTTGACGGCACCCTGACCGACAGTGACCGCGAGACCGTGCGGGAGCACATGCTCGGCGAGGACCAGCTGGCCGCAGAGAGCTTCGCCACCATCTCGTTCACCTCGACGGCCTGCCGCGGCGACGTCGATGGCGACGGCACCCTCTCCGTCGACGGCGATCTCACGATCCGCGACGTCACCCGCCCCGTCACCTGGAGCGTGACCTACCGGGTGGGCAGCGACGGGCGGCTGTTCGCGCAGGGAAACCTGACCGTCTCCCAGACCGAGTTCGGCATCACCCCCTATAGCGCGTTCTTCGGCGCCGTCCGCGTGGCTGACGACGTCGACCTCGCCTTCGACCTCGTCGGCAGCCCTGCCGCACCGTGACCGCCGCGCCGGGATGACCCGCGGGGCGTCGGGGCACGTGGCGGGACAGCGCGGGCCGCAGCGCCCGGTCCGCGCTGCGCCCTTCGGCCGGGCTGCTACGCCGGGGCGATGAGCCCGCTGCCCGCCCCACGCGCCGGGCTCCACGCGCTTGTCCAATGTCCGTCGACTGCGCCGGCGCCGGCGGTGGGGACACCGTCGCCGGCCCCGACACCAAAGCCGTCACCGCCGCGGTCGGCGTACCGCCTCGACTGGGCCGCTCTGCTCAAGCGCGTCTTCGCCGGCTCTGTCATGGGCTGCTCGCGCTGCGACGGGCCGATGAAGGTCATCGCCACCATCGAGGAGCCCACCGTCGTCAAAGGCATCCTCACGCAGCGCGGTCTGCCCGCCGAGCCGCTCCCCGCTGTGAACGCGCAGGCCCCGCCCACGACGGTGAAGATGTTCAATGACCCTTGAAGCCAAGGTCACCGGGGGGCCACCGGTCTTTGCCCGTCCATGCTGTGACATTCGACGGGCGGAGCCATGTCGCAGCCCGCCCGGGAGCGGCGTCGCCGGTGTCTTCGCAGGGGGTCAGGGCTGGTTCTACCCAGGGGCGAGGGTTGGTTCAGCGGAAAGTGCCCCTGTTCTCCCCCCCCGCGCCACCACCG
>VGSZ01000133.1 GCA_016874845.1 Deltaproteobacteria bacterium | reverse complement strand
CAGCGGCCCTTGCCGTTCTCGACGACGAACGACAACTGGAGCTACTTCCTGCCGCTCCTGGGGCGCGTGCAGGAGGCGTGGTGGTCGGGCGCCCCGCTGCGCGTCGTCTGGGATGTCGGCCAGGGGTGGAGCCCGTGGGAGAGCGGGCAGGTGGGCTGGCTCTATCCCTTCACGCTCATCGCCGGCGGCGTCGTCCGCGCGCTGGGTGAGCCGCTCCTGCTGCTCGAGGTCAACGCCTTCGTCCACATGCTGCTGCTGGCCGTCGCCGCGTGGTGGTGTCCGCCGCCGTCGCGCACCGGGCCCGATCGCGCCGCCCTCGTCGCTGCGCTCGCTGCTGCGCCCGGGCCGCTGCTCGTCGGTATGAACTGGCACGACTACCTGCTGCCCGCGCCGTGGTTCCTCGTGCTGCTCGGGCTGTGCTGGCGCGCCGTCGACCGCGGCGCCGTCTGGACGCGCCGCGAGGTCGCCGTCGTCGTCGTCGTGTCGCTGCTGTCCTTCCTGGCCGCGCACCCACACATGTTCGTGCTCGGCTGCGGGTTCCTCGCCCTGTTCAGCATCGTCGTTGCGTATGGCCACGCCGACGCGGCGGCACGCAGAGGTCGCGTCGCCGTCGGCGTCGACGTCGTCGCCCGCCTCGCCTTGGCCCAGCTGCCGACGGTGCCGGCGCTGGTGTTCCTCGCGCAGGCCGCCGGGCGGGCGAGCCCCGTCTGGCAGGCGGTGCGCGACAAGGCGAGCGTCCTCGAAGGCTCGCTGCGCGGCCTCGAGGGCGTTGGCGCTGTCGTCCTCGGACCATGGTTCTCGCCGGGACACGCGGCCCTGTTCACGCCGCTGGTGCTGGCGTTGTTCGTCGTCGCGGTGGTGCGGCGACGACCGGGCTTGGTCCTGGTGTCGTTGCTGTTCGTGGTGCTGCTCGTGCCCCACCTGTTCCCGGCCATCGACGGGCTGTTCATCGGGCCGCTGTCGAGCTTCCGCTTCCCCGAGAAGCTCGGCGTCTATGTCGGCCCCACGACCGCGGCCTTGTGGTTCGTCTTCGGCGCGCGCGCCGGCGTCCTGCGCCGCGACGTCGTCGGTGCTCTCGTCGCCGTCGCTTCGATGGTCGCCTTCGTCGTCGATCACGACCGCCATACGACCCTTGGCGCCGCCCACGCCACCGGCGCCCGCGGCCTCGTCGAGCACGCCGAGCGGTGCCTCGCCGAGGTGGGGGTGCAGCGCGGCGAGCGCCTCGCGTTCGCCCGCCACATCGCCTACGACCGCGACTGGGCACAGTATCCGTTGCTGCTGCCCGCGCTCTTCAACCACGCGCCGCTGCTCTACGGGCGACAGAGCGCCCACGTCTACGAGCCCCTCGAGCCCGACGAGTTCGCCGTGGGCCACCACCGGCTGACGGCCTTCTGGCGCAGCGCCACCGTCGACTTCGGCGACCCGGCGACGCTGGAGGCGTTGCGCGACGTCGGCACCGACTGGGTCGTGGGGCTCACCGCCCGCGACGTCGCCCCGCTGCCGGCCACCCGCGTCTGCGGGCTGGCGTTCGCGCGCGTGCCCAACCCGCGGCCCTTCCCCGGCGAGGGGCTCGTCGCCGACGCCGCCGGCGATCTGTGGTCGACGTCGACGACCCTCGTCGCCCCGCCGGCGACGCCCCACGTGCTGCGGGCGCTGCAGTGGACGCACGCCGCCGACGGGCGCTGGCGTGGACGCCACCCGCTGCCGCTGTGGCCCTTCGTCGCGGCGACCTTCGCGGCCGGCGTCGCTGCTGCATTGGCGCTCGCGCGCCCGGTCACGCGCTCACCTGGTTTGCGCTGGATGTCACGGTTGCTACGGGAGCCCCGTGGACCTCAGTGAGCGCACCCGCGCCGACGTCGTCGCCGACCCCGCCGACCCGGCCAAGGTCAACCCGGCGTCGCCGACGCCTCTGCGTCACCCGTGGGAGACCGCGCGCACGGCGTTCCTGCTCAACGTGCTGCAGCGCGCGGGCGGTCTGCAGGCGCCCACCGGGCTGCCGCAGCGCGTGCTCGATGTAGGCTCTGGCGACACCTTCGTCGCGCGCTCGCTGCTCGCCCGCGTCGCCGCCGACGTCTGCTGCTGGGATCTGCACTACACCGACGCCGATCTGGCGACGCTCGGGCGTGTGCACGGCCTGACGCTGACGCGCACCGCGCCCGACGGTGTCTTCGACGTCGCGCTGCTGCTCGACGTGATCGAGCACGTCGACGACGACTCCGCCCTCGTGGCCGATGTCGTCGCCCGCGTGCGCCCGGGCGGCCTCGTGCTCGTCAGCGTCCCGGCCTGGCCGTCGCTCTTCTCGGCCCACGACGAGGCCCTGCGGCACAACCGGCGCTATACGCCCGCCGGATGCCGTGCCGTGCTCGCGCGCGCCGGGCTCGTCGTGCAGGAGAGCGGCGGGTTCTTCCACGGCCTGCTCCTGCCGCGCGCCGCCGCGGTGGTCTTCGAGCGTGCCCTCGGTCGCCGCCCGGCCAGCGCTGGCGTCGGGGCGTGGCGTGGCGGATCCGTCCTCACCGCCGCGATCGTGGCGGTGCTGCGCGCCGAGCAGCGCGTGTCATCGTTGTTGTCGGCCCGCGGCGTCGATGTGCCCGGCCTGTCGTTCTTCGCGCTGTGTCGCGTCCCCGGCGGCGCGGCGTGACCACCGCTGCTGCGCCGTCCCCGCCGCTTGCGACGTCGGACCGCCGCGTCGTCGTCGTCCCCTGCTTCAACGAGGCCGAGCGCCTCGACGGCGCGGCGCTGCTCGCGCTGCTCGACGACGGGCGCACCGACGTGGTCTTCGTCGACGACGGCTCCACCGATGCCACGCGGGCGTCATTGCAGGCGCTGGTGCGTGACCGCGGTCCGCGGGCGCGCGTCGTCGGCCTCGACCAAAACGGCGGCAAGGGCGAGGCGGTGCGTCGCGGTCTGCTCGCCGCCGTAGACGACGGCGCGCCGGTGGTGGCGTTCCTCGACGCCGACCTGTCAACGCCGGTCGCCGAGATGCGGCGCGTGCTCGCGGCCCTTGATGATCGCGAGGACGTCGACGTGGCCATGGGTGCGCGCGTCGCGCTGCTCGGCCGCGCCATCGAGCGCTCGCCGGCTCGGCACTACCTGGGCCGGGTCTTCGCGACGGCGGCGTCGACGGTGCTCGGGGTGCGCGTCTATGACACCCAGTGCGGCGCCAAGGCATTTCGCGTGACCGCCGCCCTGCGCGACGCCCTGACGACGCCGTTCTCGTCGCGCTGGGCCTTCGACGTCGAGCTGCTGGCGCGCCTGCTGTGGCACGGCGACTCTCGGGGCTTCGTCGAGGTGCCGCTGGCGAGCTGGCGCGACGTCAAGGGCAGCAAGCTGTCGCCGAAGGCGATGGTGCGCGCGGGTGTCGACCTCATCCGCATTGCCGCCAGCGCGCGGCACGACCGGCGTCGCCGGCGCTGACGGCGTCGCCGGCGCTGACGGCGTCGCCGGCGCTGACGGCGTCGCCGGCGCTGCCGCCGACGGGGCCCTCGCCGCTGCGCCCTCGCCGCTGCGCCCTCGCCGCTGCGCCCTCGCCGCTGCGCCCTCGCCGCTGCGTCGTGGTCAGTCGAGCAGCGCGCGCAGCTGCTGCAGCTCTTTCCTCTCGAGTTCGCGGTAGTCGCCCACGCGCAGGCCGTCGGTGTCGAGCGCGCCGAACTTCGTGCGCACCAGCTTCAGCACCGGGTGCTGGATGCGCCAGAACATCCGCTTGATGAGCCGGTTGCGTCCCTCGGTCACGGTGATCTCGACCCAGGTGTTCACGCGGGCCTTCTCGATCACCTCGACGTGGGCGGGCTTGGTCGGGCCGTCTTCCAGGTAGATGCCGCGCCGGAGCTTGTCGAGCTCGACCTCCTTCGGGCTGCCCTTCACCTTCGCCATATAGGTCTTGGGCACATGGTAGCGCGGGTGGGTCAGCTGGTTGGCCAGCTCGCCGTCGTTGGTAAGCAGCAGCGCGCCCTCGGCGTCGTAGTCGAGGCGCCCGACGGGATAGATGCGCGCCTCCGAGGCCGCGCGCACCAGATCCATCACCGTGCGGCGGCCGCGGTCGTCCTTCGTCGTCGTCAAGAAGCCCGCCGGCTTGTTGAGCAGGAAGTAGACCTTGGTCTGCTCGTCAGGGGGCAGCACGTGCACCTGCCGCCCGTCGACGCGCACCTGATCGCGGCCGGGATCGATCTTGGTGCCGAGCTCGGTGACGACGCGGTCGTTCACCCGCACCCGTCCTTCGACGATCATCAGCTCGGCGGCACGACGCGAGGCGACGCCGGCTCGCGCCAACGCCTTCTGCAATCGCTCCGACTTCTCGTTGCCTTCGCCTTCTGCGCCCATCGCCACGACCTCCCGTCGTTGCTTTGGAAGGGGACCGTTGTCGACGACCACGAGCCCCGGAAAAAAGGACACCCGCTCCGGGCGCCCGCTACGACTCGCCGGGGGGCCGGCCGTCGTCGTCGGGGACCTCGATGCCGAACACCATCGTCGACGCCGTCTTCGACACCTTCTTCGCCTCGCCCAGCGCACGCTCGAGGGCGTCGAGGGCGTCGGCGGACTCCTCGTCGGTCTCGGCGGACACGAGCCCGCCGCTGCCGGACTGGAACAGGTCCATGACGACGGCGGGAGCGCCATCAGCGTCGACGGGAGCGGCCGGGGCGCCGCCCTCGAGCTCATGCAGCTGCTTCAACGTAGGCAGATCGTTGAGCGACTGCAGGTGGAAGAACTCGAGGAAGGTCTTGCTCGTGCCGTAGAGCAGCGGCCGGCCGACGTCCTCGGCCTTGCCGAGGACGCGCACGAGCCGCTTGTCGAGCAGGGCCTTCAGCGCGCCGCCGCTGTCGACGCCGCGGACCTCCTCGATCTGCGGCTTGGTGACCGGCTGCCGGTAGGCGATCACCGCCAGCGTCTCTAGCGCCGCCCGCGACAGCTTCTGCGGCCGGCCCAACTGCATGCGGCGCACGAAGCGCGCCTGGCTGGCGAGGGTGCGGTAGGCGAGACCGCCGTCGACCTCGACGAGACGGAAGCCCTGGCCCGCGGTTCGGGTGGGGTCGCTCCAGCGACGTACCAGCTCCGCGAAGATCTCCTTCACCTGATGCAGCGTCGGCGGCGCCATACCGGCCTTGCCTTCGAGCAGCGGCAGCTCGCCCACGAAGACATCGCGCACACGCGACGGCGACAGCGGCTCACCCGACACGAAGCACAGCGCCTCGATCATCGCGTAGCACCACTCTTCGACCACGAATGGCGCTCCATCGACGGGCACGACGGTTGGCGACTTGTCGTCGATCGCGGCGGACGGGGCGGCGGCGGACGGGGCGGCGGGGGGCACGTCGGCGGCGCGCAGGTCGGCGACCGGCACGTCGGCGACCGGCACGTCGGCGACCGGCACGTCGGCGACCGGCACGTCGGCGACCGGCACGTCGGCGACCGGCACGTCGGCGCCGGGCAGCGCCTCGGCGGTCGCGTCCTCGGCCGTCGCCGACGGCGCGGCCGCGGGTCCCTGATCGTGGTCGTGGGTCACGAGTTGGCCTCCCCCTGGGGGCCGAATTCGTCGACGGCCAACAGGCGCTCCTTGAGCGCGCCGTCGTCGTCTTCGGCCGCGAGGTTGTCGAGCACCGGCTCGACGTCGATGGACAACGACTCGGGGTCCTGGCGCAGCCGCACGAGCTTCAGGCGGGCCATCTCGAGGATCGAAAGGAAGGTCACGATCACGCCGCGCCGCGTACGGGGCCCGAAGTGGTCGACGAGCTCGGCGAACGTGAACACGCTGCCGGCGCCGACGCCGGCGGCGACGCGGGTGGCGGCGGTGCCGGTGAAGACGTCGACGAGCTCGTTGATGCGGGCACCCACCGACATGCGCTCAACGAGGACCTCGTGGACGACGAGCCTCTGCTGGCGCTTCAGGATGGCGTCGAAGAGGCGGATCAGGTCGAGGGGGTCGACCTCGGCCAGCTGCAGACCGGTGTCCTTCGGCTCGTCGACGACGTCGTCGTACTGCGGCGGCAGGGGTGGCCGCGCGAAGGCGTCGCGGCCGAGCTGAGGCAGCGCGTCGAGGGCCTGGGCGGCGTCCTTGAAGCGCTGGTACTCGAGCAGGCGGCGCACGAGGTCGGCGCGCGGATCGGCCTCGGCGTCGGGCTCCCTCGGCCGCTCCTGCCGGGGCAACAGCAGCTTCGACTTGATGTGCGCCAGCTGCGCCGCCATCACGAGGAACTCGCCCGCGACGTCGAGGTTCAGCTCGCGCATGTCATCGAGGACCTTCAGGTACTCGACGACGATCACCTTGAGGGGGATGTCGAGGATGTTGAGCGCGTGGCCCTCGATGAGGAACAGCAGCAGGTCGAGGGGGCCTTCGAAGCTCGACAACCGGACGCGCAGCAGCTCGCTGTCGGGGGTCGGCAGGTAGCCGGT
Source organism: Deltaproteobacteria bacterium (assembly GCA_016874845.1). GTDB lineage: Bacteria > Myxococcota > UBA727 > UBA727 > VGSZ01 > VGSZ01. The sequence continues at coordinate 7,042 of VGSZ01000133.1, read as the reverse complement.
GGCGTCGGCGGAAGAAAACGTCCCGCGCGCCTCGACGGAGAAATCGTCGTTGCCGGCGCGGACCACCGGTAGCCCTTCGTCGCTGAGGACGGACGCCCTGTTGCGGGCGGGCACGCTGCTGTCGGTGGATCCGGACGGATCCGTGGCGTCGGTCATGCGGCTCCGGGCCTCACGGCCTGAGAGAAGAGCACCTCTTTAGTCCGCCGCCGGGACCGGTCAACCGGGCCCGCGGTGGCCGGTCGGTCGCCGGCGCGGGCGCCGGGCCCACCAGAGCAGGGCGCGCAGCCCGATTCCGGCGTTGGTCCGCGCGGAGCGCGCGCCGCCGACCGACAGCTCGTGGGAGAACGCGCTCACCCGGGGCGTCGACGGCGAGCCCGCCCCACAGATCGCGGGTGAGGGCCAGCTCGGCGACGTTCTGCGTCTCGTCGTCGGCGGCGAGGAAATAGCGCTGATCCAGCGAGACACCGTCGTCGTAGGCTGTTCACTGCGCGGCCAGCTGCGCTGTCGCGGTGACCGCCGCCGACAGGCGGACGCCGAGCGCGCCCGAGCGCGCTCGCGTTGTGCCGCGCGAGCACGGCGCTGTGCAGGAAGAGCGGGCGGGACCGCCGTGCTGTCGTCCAGCGCGACGACGGCGGCGGTCCGCAGCGCGCCGACCGCCATGCGCTCGCTTTCGGCGGCAAAGAACAGCTTGCCAGCGCCGGCCACGTCGGCGTGCCGGAGCAGGCGCGGTGCGACGTGGTCGACGGCGGCGGTGCTCGCTGCGCGCACGAGCCCGTCGGGGACGACCAGCAGGGGGCTTCGTCGCCGTCGAGGGCGTCCTCGGCGAGGCGCCCGGGCTCGTGTCCGACTCGAGCCGCACCGAGAGCGACGAGGTCGTCGTTGTCGCCGCCCTCGTCATCGCCGTCGTCGCCGCCGCCACCGCGCCAAGCAGTCGGGCGAGCCGAAGGCCGCACACGCCGGACGGCCTTCGCGCCGGCCTCGACGCCGGGCGCGGGCGCGCCTCCCTTTGCCCGGTCACGACCGGCCGTCGCTCGCCGCGCGCCGTCGTGATCGGGCGTCTTCGACGGCGGGGGGCGCGTCCTCGGTGGCGATGGGCAGCAGGTGCGCCTCCAGCAGTTCGAGGGCCTCGGTGAGCGCGTCGACGACGACGCGGGCGGCGTGGGTGTCGTCGGCGGAGCCGTCGAGGGTGCGCGGATGGTAGCGGCGGGCGAGTCGCTGGTACTGGGCGCGCACCTCGGCCAGCGACGGCTGCCCGTCGAGCTCGAGCACGCGCAGCGCGCCAGCGACGTCGCTGGCGGCCGGCACGCGCGGCCGCGCCCGCGGCGCGGGGGCCAGCGGTGCGTGGCTGACGCCGGGGCCGTCGCGGTGCAGCAGCGCCTGCCACTCGCTTCGCACAACGCTGCCGAGCCGATCGAAGAGACCCATCCTGTGCGTTCTACCACCCCGCTCGTGCGAGCACCGCTGTCGACGGCGTCGCCGCGGACCCGGCATCGTCGGGGCTGCATCGGGCCGGCGGCGCAGTATGTTTGCCGCCATGAGCACCGAACGCCTCGCCGTCGTTGTCGTCATAGTGGTCTGCGGAGCGGCGTCCACGGGCTGCGTGACGACGGCGACGCCTATCCGTCCCACCACACCGGTGGTCGCCGACGGTCCCCGGGTCGCCGGGCTCCGCTTTGACGGCGAACAGATCCGCATCCGCGAGCCGGGGGTCCCGGTGTCGCCCGACCGCCGATGGCAGCGCTCGGTGGCGAACCACGCGGCGACCGCCTTGAACCGGGCCTTGTCGACCACCGAGGTGGCGCCGCTGGCGGCGACGACGGTGACCTTCGACCTCGCCGAGCCGCCGGCCTTCGCCTTCGGGCCCCACAAGGACATGACCATCACCCTGTCGACGACGCTGCCCGACGGCGGGGTCGTGCGCAGCGAGCCGGTGCGCGGGCTGCTCGACACCTGGCCCGAGGCGGCGCTCACCGGTGGCCTCGTCGCCACCGGCATCGCCTTCGACCTGTTGTCGGTGGTGGCGGTGCTCTACTTCCTGGCGAACTCTGGGCTGCCCGGGCCCGTGCTGCTGGGGGCGCTGGCCCTCGGGCTCGGCGTCAACCTGGCACAGGCCGGCGCCGACCAGTTCGTCGCCCTCGCCGAGGAGACCCGCTGGTCCGACCTGTTCGCCGACGCCTTGCGCCGCCACGCCAGCGAGGTGCGTCGTCGCCTGGGCGCCGCAGACGGGCCGCCCTCCTCAATGGGCACGCGGCCGTCCATCGACCCGAGCGACGTCGATGGGCCGCCACCGGCCTTGACCCCACCGCCGGTGGCGCCGCCGCCCCTGTCGTCGCCGCCGCCGGTGTCGCCGCCGTCGCCGCCGCACTCGTGAGCGCCGCGCCTCGGCCGCCCGTGTCGGTCAGCGCGACGCCACCCGGCTGCGGGCTTGGGCGGCGCCGCGCTGCTCGACGGTGAGCCGCAGGGCCTCCTTCGCCAGCCACGAAGCCTTGATGTGCCACCTGGCCGTGTTGACGACGAGGGCCGAGACGATGAACTGCGGCGCCTCGGCGGGGGCGAAGCCGACGAACCAAGACGTGTCGAGGCCGGTCTCGTAGTCGGTGAGCGAGCCGGTCTTGCCTGCGGCGCTGACCGGCAGGCGCGGCCCCTGACGGAACGCGCGCCGCGCGGTGCCGTCGGTGACGGTCTCGGTGAGCATCTTCTTCAGCGCGCGGGCGTGGCGCGTCGCGATCACGCGCACGGGCGCGTCCGGCTCGACCCCGGCGTCGAACACCGGGCGTACGAGCACGCCGTCGTTGGCGACGACCGAGGCGATCACCGCGCCGTGCAGCGCCGAGATCTTCACGTCGCCGAAGCCGGCGGCGGCCTCGGCGAACGCAAACGGCTCGTCGGGGATCACCGCGCTGCTCGGCACGAGACCAGAGACGTCGGCGAAGCGCACGCCAAAGCCCCAACGGGCCGCCTCGGCGCGCAGCGACGTCGGCGTCAGCTTGCGGGACGCGAGCTTGGCGATGGCGACGTTGGCCGACTTCGGCAGTACGTCGGCGAACGGGATACACCGGTCACGGCGGGGATCGTCCTTCAGCAGGCGCGCGGTCATCCGCGTGCGGCCACCGTGGAAGCACGCGTCGTCGTCAGCATCGACTCCCGCGGCCAGCAGCGCGCTGGCGGTGACGACCTTGAAGACGCTCGCCGCCGGCGCCAGCGGCCGCAGGGCCAGCCCGTCGGACGGGCCGCGCGTCGAGTGTTCGGCGACGGCGACCACGCGGCTGGTGTGCGCGTCCATCACGACGACGGCGCCGTAGGGTGTCTTGCCGTCGACGAGCAGCCTGTCGATGCGCGCCTCGAGCGCCGCGTCGCGGGTCGTCAGCGCGCGGGCGGCCGACGAAGCCTCAGCCGCCGCCGGCAGGGGGCCGGCGAGCACGTCGTGGTCGTCGGCCGCGGCCTCGGCCGGTTCGTTGTCGGCGCGGCCGAGATCCGGCGGGGGATCGCCCACGGGCGCCGAGGCCACGCCCGCGGCGGGCTGCTCGCCGCGGGCGTGCGCCGGCTCGGAGACGGCAGCGTCGATGAGCCCGGCGCACAGCATGCCGGCGGCCAGCGGCACGCCGAGGGGCAGCGCCCGCAATGCCGATCGCAGCCGCGGCCCCAGGGCATCGTGGGGGATCGAGAAGCGGCGGTGCCGCACGGAGCGAGGTGGTGCCATGTGTCGCTTCACTGCCCCAGCATCCGACCCGGGATCCTCGAACGCAAAAAAATGACCGCGGGACGCTCGACGGAATTTCACGCACGGCGCGGCTCCCCGTCGGGTCCAAACCTCGTCCCGCTCCGGCTGTTCCCGATCCCGGCCCGGCGCTGTCTGTCGGTCGGCGCGCCGTCAGCGGCGTCGTCGCTTGCCGCGGCCCCGCCGCGGCCCCTCGGCGTCGCCCTCGTCGTCGTAGGCGAACGCGTCACCGAGCTTGAGCTTCACGCGGTCGGCGATCCAGTGCGCATCCCACCACTCGATGGGGTTCGTCGGGCGACCATGCACCAGCGTCGTGAAGTGCAGATGATCGCCGCCGGCGAGGCCGGTGGCGCCGGTGCGTCCGAGCACCGCGCCGCGTACGACGGAGTCACCCACCTTCACGTCGATGCCCGACAGGTGGGCATACAGGGTCATCACCCCGAAGCCATGATCGAGCACGACACAGTTGCCGTAGATGCCGAGGTAGCCGGCGAACAGCACGGCCCCGTCGTTGCCCGCACCCACCGGCGATCGCTCGACGCGCGCCAGATCGAAGCCGAGGTGATCCTGCGTGTCGACCACGGCGCCGTTGCGCCGATACGTGCGGCGGTCGGCGAACGCACCCTTGATGGCCGCGTTGTCGAACGGCACGAAGACCTTCGTCCACAAGAACCGCGGCTGCGACTGCTTCGCCAGCTCGACCAGGAAGTCGTTGTTGCGCCGGCGCAGCTCGCGGTTCAGCTGCAGGTAGTCGTCCAGCGGTGCGCCCTTTTTCGGCAGGTCCGGCGTCTGGGCGTAGGTCTCGGCCGTCACCTTGGCGAGGAACGGGTCCTTCAGCTCGATGGTGTCCTTGCCCATGGGGCGCGCAAACGCCTTGTGCACGACGCCGCCGGCGGTGGCGCGGTTGCCGAGCGCGTCCTCGGCGAATACCCTGACGCGCGCCTTCACGACGTCTTCGGCGCCTTCTTCGTCGTAGGGCACGACGAAGAAGGCGAAGCGCCGCGTCGTCGGCCCGCCGGGCAGCGGCGCCCCCGGAAACACCCACGGCGCCACGGGCCCGGCGTCGGTGGTCGGACGCTCGACGAGGACGCCGTCGAAGACGCTACCGGCCGAGACCTCGTAGACGACGACCTCGGCGCCGCCCTGCGCGACGTGTACGAACGAGGACTGCGCCGCCACCGTGGGCGGCGTCAGGCGCACCGCCACGGCGCGCTCGACGACCACGGGCTCGGGCTGCGACAGCCAGGTCCCGACCCGCGTCGCCGTCACGCGGACCGTCAGCGTGCCCTCCTGCAGGCCGGGCAGGGCGTCCTTGCCGCAGGCGGCCGACAGCTCGACCTGCGCCTCCCCCGGGGGCGAAAACGCGCTCGCCGGCGGCGGCCGGTGCACCTCGGTCAGCACGCGGGGCGCGAGCCCGGCGCCGCTCACCTCGACGGTGACGTCGACGATGCCGCGCATCGGCTCGTCGACCGTGACCTTCAACGCGCCGCGCGGGCCGACGGCCTCGGGCACGTCAAGGGTGATGCTCGGTACGCCGCCCGTCTGACGCCCGGCCCACAGCGCGACACCGCCGGCGCCGAGCGCGACGAGCCCGCCGACGACGGCGACGGCGACGAGGGGGAACGGGCGCCGGGACGGCGGCGAGGTCAGCGACATGGGGGCTCCGGGCCGGCGCGGTGACCACGACGGAGAAGCCGTCTTGATTATCCCCCATGCCGTCGTCAACGGGAGCGGTACGTCGACGGATGTGGCAACGTCCGCTCGATGGCGTGCTTCGACAAACGACCCTCTCGCGCCGTGCCGGGCAGCGTGCCGGGCAGCGTGCCGGGTGCTGCGTTCCCCGCTGCCGTCGGCCTCGCGCTGCTGTTCGCCGCCGCGCCGCCGGGCCGCGCCGCGGGCTACGTCGCCGCCGGGACGAGCACGCTGGTCGTCAGTGAGGACGCGGCGGCATGGCAGCAGGGCTGGACGGCCGCCTGCGTCGTTGACGCTCCCGACGACGCCGCGACGCTCACCATCGTGCGCGAGCTGCGGTTCGCTGCCGATCCGGTGCAGGTGCTGGCGTCGGGCGACGGCGCGCAGGCCCTGCCGCTCGTCGAAGGCGGCGCAGGCGCGTTTCGCTGGACGGCCGTGGACGGCGTGTACGTCCTCGCCCGGCTCGTCGTGCGCTGCGGCACCGACGCCGTCTACGACGAGGTCGTCGTCGACTCCGCGCCGCTCATCGTCGCGCCGGCGGTCGAACCGCCGTGGGCGGTCACGCGCACCGACGCGCTCGGCAGCATCGACGGCACGACCGTCCCCGCGGGCGTAGAGATTGAGCTCACCGGCCTCGGCGTGCGCGCCGCCCCCCGCGGCGCCGACGTCGTGACGGTGCGGGCCGTCGGCGCCGGCGTCGACGCCGCGTTCGAGTTTGTCGCAGGCGACTTTGTCGATGGGCGGCTCGTCGTCTCGCCACGCCTGCGACCGACGATGGCGGGCACGATCCGCGTCGACGCCGCGCTGCGCGGCGCGGCAAGCACACCGCTGGATTTCGTCGTCGTCGACGACACGCTGCTGCCCGGCGGCGGCGAGCCCAGGTCGCCGGTGTCTGGGAGCGATGGCTGTGCGGCCACGACCGCCGGTGTGCCGGTGCTGCCGGCGGCGACGCTCGTTGGTGCGGTGGCGTTCGGCTGGCGTCGCCGTCGCGGGCGGCGGTGAAGGTGCGCGTCCGCGTGCTCTTCCTCGGCGAGGACCCGAAGGACCCGCTGCAACAGGCGGCCGCCGACTATCTCGCGCGCTGCGGTCGTCGGTACGCCGCCGGCCTCGTGCCCTTGAAGCCGACGAAGCGCGGCAAGGGCGCCGTCGACGATGTCGTCCGCGCCGCCGAGGCCGACACGCTGCTGTCGGCAAGCGAGAGTTGCACGCGGGTCGCGCTGGATCCCACGGGTAAGCTCCTGCCATCGTCGGAGCGCTGGTCGGAGGCCGTCGAGCAGCTGCTCGCCCGCGGCAAGCCGCTGGCCTTCCTGATTGGCGGTGCCACCGGGCTTCATCGCCGCGTTCTCGACGAGAGCGCTGCCGTCTGGTCGCTGTCGCCGCTGACTTTCGCCCACCGGTTGGCGGTCTGTGTGCTCGCTGAGCAGCTTTACCGCTCGGTCGAGATCGCGCGCGGCGGCCCGTACCACAAGGCGTGACCACAGCGCGTGACCACGGCGCGTGACCACAGCGCGTGACCACAGCGCGTGACCGCAGCGCGTGACCGCAGCGCGTGACCGCAGCGCGTGACCACAGCGCGTGACCGCAGCGCGTGACCGCAGCGCGTGACCGCAGCGCGCGAGCACAGCGCGTGAC
>VGSZ01000132.1 GCA_016874845.1 Deltaproteobacteria bacterium | reverse complement strand
CAGGGCCACCACCCGGTGCTCGGCGGGCGAGAGCTTGTCGACGCCCTGATCGACGGGCGGCGACGACGCCTGCGCGGTCGTAGGCCGGGTCGTGGTGCATGCTCAGCACCACGACCGCGCCGAGAGATCGAGGGTCACCAGGGCGTAGGACCGGGACCGCCACTCCGCCAGCGCGCGCGCGCCGTCGGCGACCTCGTCGGCGCCGGTGACGCCGTCGAGCCGCTGCAGCAGCGCGACGAGCCCCATGCGGAAGACGGGGTGGTCGTCGACAAGAGCACGCGCCGCTCGACGGCGGCGGCCGCGGGCGGGCGGCTTCGGGGCTCGTGGGTCGTCGTGGTCACCTTGTCCTCCGTCTCCGTCTCCGTCGTCGCCGCCGGTGCGTCCGTCACCCGAGCAGGAAGACCTTCACCAGCACGTCGAGGATGCCCACGAGGGCGGCGCCGGCGACGAGCCCGGCGCACACCGGCTCGCGGGTCTCGACCCACAGGGCGTGGGCGCCGGTGCCGGGCTTCTTTTCGTGGCGGCGGTGCATGAGGTCGAAGAACAGCGCGCCGGCGGTCATGGCGATCGTCGAGTCGGGGGGGATGACGACGCCGAGGCCGATGGCCAGCGGCGACAGCGGGAACCGGCCCTTCGTCTTCACGCGGGCGACCTCGAGCACGACGGCGGCGGCGGCGGCCAGGGCCATCGAGACCTGCACCGAGGTGGGCAGGCTGGTGAAGCCCTTCTGGATCAAGTCCGAGATGCCCTTCCACTGCACCGCCGACGGAAAGCTGAACGGCCCCGACGTCATCGCCTCCTGCACGCTCTGGCCTTCCTTGCGGTCGGACAGGAACAGCAGGAAAAACAGCGGCGTCGAGAACAGCGCGCCGGCGAAGACGCCGATGGCGTGGCCGATGGCCTGCTGGCGCGGCCGCGCGCCGAGCATGTAGCCGGGCTTGATGTCCATCAGCAGGTTCGAGGCATTGGACGCGACCTCGATGCACATCACCGCGGTCATCAGGTTCGTCGCCGGGTGCTTTGGTCGCAGCGCGCCGTAGAGGAACTGCGGGATCTTCGACAGCGACCCTGTCGGCGTAATCCCGGTCATCGCCGTCGAGCTCGCCGCGATCAGCGTCAACACGAGCACCAGCGGGATCGCGGTGGCGCCCAGCACGACGTCGACGCCGAACCACGCGTGGGCCATCCACACGGCGAACACCCCGATCACCGGGACGCCCACCACCGAGATCCACAGCGGCAGCTCGATGTCCTTCAGCACGTCATCCGCGTCGTCAGCGCGCTGCCGCTTCTTCGTCAACGTCTGAAACGCGGCGACGAAGATCTGCGGCTTGGCGGCGAGCCCCACCAACGACGCGGTGACCATGATCGCCACGCCCCACCACAGCGCCCACGTGTTCAGCACGTGGCTGCGCGGAAAGACGCCGACGCCGTCGACGATGGTCTTGGGCTGGATCTCGCCGGCGACGACCATCCACGGCACCACCACCAGATAGTTGAGCGCCATGCCCAGGCACATGCCGAGCGCGGTGCGCGCGCCCATCAGGCCGCCGGCCCCGAACATCGCCAGGTCCAGCGTCGGCGACAGCCCCAGCGGGCGCACGTCGGCGATGCCCGGCAGCCGCGGCGCCGGCAAGAAGCCCTTGTCGACGGCCCAGTACCATGGCGCGTCGAGGTTCTCGGGCAGGTGGATGGCCTGCTTCAGGCCGAGCAGGCGCTCCTGCAGGTACTTCATGATGCTCTCGCTGCTGACCGCCTTGAGCGCGCCGGCGCCGAGCGCGGCGAGCGCCAGCGCGCGGGCCTTGAACAGGCCGACCGCCGCCGACGACGAGTACAGCGTGTCCAGCACGATGCCGGCGGCGCGCCCCTCGGGGAACGGCTGCTGCTCGTCGTTGATGAAGCGCCGCTTCATCGGGAACGCGACCAGCACGCCCATCAGCGACAGCACGACGTTGAACGCCATGATCTGCCACCACGGCAGCGTGCGGTCCTCGATCCACATGAACGCCGCCATCCCCGAGATGAGCGGCCCGGTCATGTAGCCCGCTGCCGTCGCCACCGACTGCATCGCGTTGTTCTCGAGCAGCGACATGTCGCTGCTGCCCAACCGCGCGAACACCTTGAACATCGCGAAGGCGAGGATGACGCTCGTCAGCCCGACGCCGAGCGTCCAGCCCGTCTTCGCGCCGACGTACAGGTTGGTCGCGCTCAGCAAGCCACCGAGCAGGAAGCCCGTCGCCGCCGACCGCAGCGTCAGCTGCGGCGTGTGGCCCTTGTAGACGTGGTCGAGCCACCAGCGGTCCTTCTGCGCCCGCGTCCACGTCGTCACCTGCTCATCGGTCAGCGTCGGAATGGCCATGTGCGAGTTGTGGCACACGACGGCCCGCGGCTCCATCGGTCGGCCGGCAACCGGTCTGCACATCCGCCTCGACGGCGTCGTGACGCTGCACATGTCGATGGCCGGCGGCAGCGCGGCGCCCGACAACCTCGGCGACACCGCCACTCACGAGGTCGGCCACTGGAGGGGCCTGTTCCACACGTTCCAGGGCGGCTGCCAGGCTCCGGGCGACTCGGTGTGGCCGACACGCCCGCCGAGCGCAGCGCGCAGTACGGCTGCCCCGTCGGCGCCGGCTCGTGCCGCACGAAGACCGGGCTCGACCCGATCACGAACTTCATGGACGACACCGACGACTGCTGCACGGACCGCTCCTCGGGCGGCCAGGACGCCCGGATGGACGCACAGCCCTCGTCGTTCCGCCTGAGCAAGTGAGGCGCGCGCGCGGCCACGCGCGCTCACGCTGCGTCGCCGACGAGCCAGTCGCGCGGTCGCAGGTAGTCGCGCAGGCGCGCCTCGGCCGAGCCCGGCTCGGGGCGGTGGTCGTAGCACCACGACGCCAGCGGCGGCATTGACGCGAGGATCGACTCGGAGCGACCGCCGCTCTGCAGGCCGAAGTGCGTGCCACGGTCGAAGACGAGGTTGAACTCGACGTAGCGCCCGCGCCGGACCAGCTGGAACGCGCGCTCGCGCGCGCCAAACGGCGTGTCCCGTCGACGCTGCACGATCGGGACGTAGGCGTCGACGAACGCGTCGCCGATGCCCCTGGTCAGCGCGAAGCACGCCGACACCGTGTCGAGCCCCGGCAGCGCCCCGGGCATCAGGTCGTCGACGAACAGGCCGCCGACGCCGCGCGTCTCGGCCCGGTGCTTCAAGAAGAAATACTCGTCGCAGCGCGCCTTCAAGGTCGGATACACCGCGGCGCCAAACGGCGCGCACACCCCGCGGGCCACGCGGTGCCAGTGCATGACGTCATCGTCGAACGGATAGAACGGCGTCAGATCGAAGCCGCCGCCGAACCAGCGCGCCGAGCCATCCTGCAGCGCGAGCAGGCGCACGTTCAGGTGGCTCGTCGGCACGTACGGGTTCTGCGGGTGCACCACGACAGAGACGCCGGTGGCGAAGAACGGCCGCCCGGCGTGCTCGGGCCTTCGCGCCGTCGCCGACGGCGGCAGCGCCCGCCCCTGCACCCGCGACAGCATCACGCCGGCGCGCTCGAAGACGCGGCCGCCCTCGAGCACGCAGGTGACGCCGTCGCCCGACAGCGGCTCGTCGGGCGCCTTCTGCCAGGCGTCGCGGCGAAAGGCGTGACCGTCGACGGCCGCAAGCGCCTGCACGATCTGCTCGTGCAGCGCCGGAAAGTACGCAGCGTCGGACGCGAGGTCGTCATACCCGTCGTCACGCGGCGCCGACACGCTCGACCTCCGGCGCTGCGAGGGACGAGGACGGCGACGACACCCACGACGACGCGGTCGACGCAGGCGACGCGGACAGCGCGCCGGTGGCGCGGACGTAGCCGGCGATCAGGTCGGCGAAGCGGGGGTCGTCATTGGGGCAGGGCACCATCTTCAAGTCCTCGCCGCCGTGGGCGACGAAGAGCTCGCGGCCGCGCTCGGCGATCTCCTCGAGGGTCTCAAGGCAGTCGGCGACGAATGACGGGCACGCCACCACGAGTCGCTTCTTGCCCGCCTTCGCCAGCGCCACGATCGTGTCCTCGGTGCTCGGCGCGAGCCAGCGCGCCCGCCCCAGCCGCGACTGAAACGACGTCGAGAAGCCGCCCGGCGCGAGGCCTAGCCGCGCCACCAGCCCGCGCGTCGTCGCCAGGCACTGCGCGCGGTAGCAGGAGGCGTTGCCGGCGTGCAGGCGCGCGCAGCACCCGCTGTCGTCGTCGCCGCCGCACGCGTGGCCGCCCGTCGCCGTCTTCTGCACCTGCTGCACCGGCAGGCCGTGGTCGCTGAACAGCACGTGGTCGAACGCAAAGCCCGCCGTCGCGGCGCGGACGCGGTCGGCGACGACGTCGAGGAAGCCGTCGTCGCCGAAGAACGGCGGCACCACCGACACCGACGGCACCACCGGCAGCCGACCGAGCAGCGCGAAGGCCTCGGCCAGCGCCGACCCCGTCGTCGCCGATGCGTACTGCGGAAACAACGGCACGATCACGACGCGCTGCGTGCCGTCGCGCCCGAGCTCGTCAACGGCGTCGCGCAGCGAGGGGTTGCCGTAGCGCATCGCCACCCGCACGCGGGCATCGGGCAGCGCCCTCGCCACCGCCGCGGCGAGGCCCTGCGTGTGCACCAGCAGCGGCGAGCCCGCAGCCGTCCACACCGTGCGGTAAGCCGCGGCGCTCTTCGCCGGACGAAAGGGCAGGATGACCAGGTGCAACAACAGGAACCGCCCGAGCGCGTTCATGTCGAGCACCCGCGGGTCGGAGAGGAACTCGCGCAGGTACCGCCGCACCGCCGTCGTCGTCGGCGCGTCGGGCGTGCCGACGTTGCACAGCAGCACCGTCGTCTTCGCCGGCCCCGATGCAGACAGCGATGATGACGACGCCGGCGCGGACGCCGACGACAGCGCCGACGGCGGCGACAGTGAACCGGCGTCGTCTTCCAGGACGCGCAGCGGGTGGCTCGACGACGACTTGGTCATGGGTTTCTCCGGAACAGGTAGCCGCGCCCGCGCACCGTCACGAGGTGCACCGGGCTCTCGGGGTCGGGCTCGAACAGCCGCCGCAGCCGCAGCACGAAGTTGTCGATGGTGCGCTCGGTGGGGAACGCGTCCATGCCCCAGACCTCTTCGAGCAGGTCAGCGCGGCTGAGCACGCGGTCCTCCTGCCGCACGAGCTGCTCGAGCAGGCGCAGCTCCTTGTCGGACAGCGTGACCTCGCCCTCGTTGGTCTGCGCGAGCCCCGAGTCGAACCGGATCCAGTAGCGCCCGCCACCGAACTCGAAGCGCGGCGCGCCCCCACCGCCACCGCCGCCCACGACGAAGCCGTGGTCGCCGGACGCGCGCCGCAGCAGGGCCCGCACCCGCGCGAGCAGCTCGGGCACGTCGAAGGGCTTGGTGACGTAGTCGTCGGCGCCGACGTCGAAGCCGCGCACCTTGGTGGTGCTCTCGCCCCGCGCGGTCAGCAAGAGCACCGGCGTCGAGATGCCTTGCTGCCGCACCCGGCGCACCAGCTCGATGCCGTCGCCACCGGGCAGCATGACGTCGACGATGGCCAGCGCGTAGCGCTCCCGCTGCAACAGCTGCGAAAGACCATCGGCGAAGGTCGTCACCGTCTGCACCGCGTAGCCGGCGTGCTGCAGGTTGAACGCGACCAGGTCGCGCACCAGCGGCTCATCCTCGATGACGAGGATCGCGCCGCTCATGGGGCGCCCAGCACTTCGTCGACGGCGCCGCGAGTCGACGGCGCCAGCGGCAGGTCGACGAAGAACGTCGCGCCGCGGTCGCGGCCAGGGCTCGTGGCCCCGAGCGCGCCGTCCATGTCGAGCACGAGCTGGCGCGAGATGTACAGGCCGAGCCCGCTGCCGTGGGTGGACGCGCCGGCGTCGCGCTCGAAGGGCTCAAAGAGCCGCTGCGCCTCGCCGGGCTCGAAGCCGATGCCCTGGTCCTGCAGCGACAGCCGCCAGCGCGCGCCGTGGGTCGACTCGACCAGCGTGACCTTGCCGCCGCCGTACTTGCGGGCGTTGTCGAGCAGGTTCTCGAGCACGACGCGGAAGGCGTCGCGGTCGACGAGCACCGCGGCGGAGGCAGCGGGGAGCACGCGCTCGACGTCGTCGATGCCGATGGTCTGGCGGCGGTGCTCAAGCACGTCGTCCAGCAGCGTCGTCGTCGTCACTGGCGCCGGCCGCAGCTGCTGGCGCGAGCGCGCGCGCTGGAACGCGAGGATTGTCTCGGCGAGGTGCTCGAGGCGGTTGGTCTCGAGCAGGCCTTGCCCGATCAGGCGGTCGCGCGCCGCCGCGGGGATCGAACCGAGCTGCAGCGACTGCAAGAGCGCGCGCACGCCAGCGATGGGCGTCTTCAGCTCGTGGGTCGTGAACTGCAGCAGCTTGACGAGGCGCTCGGTGGCGCGGCGTCGTTGCCACGCGACGAAGAACAGCGCTCCGACGCAGACCAGCAGCATCATGCCAAACAGCGAGCCCTCGCCGGCGATCATGACCAGCTGGCGCTGCGCCCGCTCGTCCACCGCCTGCAGCGCCCGCTGCAGGGCCAAAGGCTCCGGCGTTGTCGCCCGTGCCAACTGCTCCTGCAGCGTCGCCAGCTCGACGATCAGGCGCTGCGCGAACACGCCCCACCACACGAGCAGCACCGCGATGACGACGACGGCGAAGCCGAAGACCAGCGTCTCCGCGCCTTGCAGCCGTGGGCCCTTCGGCGTCGACATGCGTGCTCCGGCCGTCACGGTGTCATCGCCAGCACGTCGGCGAGGACGTCGACGAGGGTGTCGACGTGCGCGGGCTCGTGGGCCGCCGACAGGAAGCCGACCTCGTAAGCCGACGGCGGCAGGTACACACCCCGGTCGAGCCAGCCGCGGTACGCAGCGCGGAAGCGAGCCACCGCGCGGGCGCTGATGTCCTCGGCGCGCACCGGTACGGCGGCCGCGTCGTCGTCGAGGTAGGGCCAGAACAGCGAACCCACGCGCGCCATGCGCAGGCCCCGCTGCGCCGCGCGCTCCTGCAGGCGCGCGCCCAGCGTCTCGAGGGTGCGGTAGGCGTCGCCGCGGCGCAGCTCGGTCAAGGTCGCGATGCCGGCGGCCAGCGCCACCGGGTTCCCGGCCATCGTGCCTGCCTGGTACACGGGCCCGAGGGGCGCGAGGCGCTCCAGGATGGCGCGCGGGCCGACGATGGCGCCCACCGGCAACCCGCCGCCCACGATCTTGCCCAGCGTCGTCAAGTCGGGCTCGACGTCGACCTGCCGCGCGTGGCCGCAGAAGCCGAAGCGGAAGCCGGTGATCACCTCGTCGAAGATCAACAGCGCGCCGTGCGCGCGCGTGAGCTGCCGCAGCGCCTGCAGCCACTGCGTCGACTGGATCAACAGGCCGTTGTTGGCGGGCAGGGGCTCGAGGATGACGCCGGCGATGTCGTCGCCGTGGGCGGCGAACACCGCGCGCAGCGCGTCGAGGTCGTGCAGCGGCGCCACCAGCGTGTCCTGCGCGGTCCGCTCGGTGACGCCGGCGCTCTCGGCGAGGCCCTGGGTCACGACGCCGCTGCCAGCCTTCACCATCAGCGCGTCGACGTGGCCGTGGTAGCAGCCCGAGAACTTCAACAGCAGCCGGCGACCCGTGTGCGCGCGCGCCAGCCGCACCGCCGTCAACACCGCCTCGGTACCCGACACGACGAAGCGCACGCGGTCGGCGTACGGAAAGGCCTGCAGCACCAGCTCGCCCAGCTGCTGCTCGAAGCGATGGCAGGTGCCAAACGCCAGCCCGTCGACGGCGGCCTTCGTCACCGCCTCGACGACGGCGGGGTGGGCGTGGCCGAGGATCAACGGCCCCCAGGCCAGGCAGTAGTCGACATAGCTGCGGCCGTCCTCGTCGACGACGTGAGCGCCCTTGCCCTTCGACAGGAACACCGGCGCGCCGCCGACGTGGCGGAACGCGCGCACGGGGCTCGACACGCCGCCGGGCAGAAGCTCCTGCGCCCGCGCGAACAGCGCCTCGCTGCGGCTATGGGCGTCGAATCCAGAGTGGTCGGCCATCGGTGCTCTCCTTGGTCGCGGGTTCTTGCTGCAGCTGCGCGAGGGTCGCGTGCACGAAGCCCTCTTCCAGGTCGACGCCCAGCTGGACGCCGACGCCGGGGTCCGGCAGCGCCACGCTGGTCGTGCGCCACGCTCCGTCGCGTTCGATGCCGAGGAACGCCCGGCCGTCGTGCACGAAGCAGCCAAACGGCGTCGAGCACCCGCCCTCGAGCACGCGCAGGAAGGCGCGCTCGCGCCCGCAGGCGACGCGGGCGTCGCGGTCGTCCAGGGGCGCCAGCAGCGCGCGCACGCGCTCGTCGCCCGCGCGGGCCTCGACAGCGACGGCACCCTGCCCCGGCGCCGGCTGGAACCGCCGCGGGTCGAGGGCGAAGACGACGAGGTCGGACAGGTCGAGGCCGAGGCGCTCGACGCCGGCGGCGGCGAGCACGATGGCGTCGTACTGGCGCTCGCGCAGCTTCTGCACCCGCGTCGGCACGTTGCCGCGTAGCGGCAGCGAGCGGACGTCGGGGGCGAACGCGCGCAGCATCGCGTCGCGGCGCAGCGACGACGTGCCCACCCGCGCGCCGATCACCAACGGCAGCGACGACGACGACGATGACTCGTCGACGACGTCGGGCAGCGCGATCAACAGGTCGCACGGCTCGTGACGAGTCAGCACGGCGACGAGGTCGAGGCCCGCGGTCAGCCGCGTCGGCAGGTCCTTCAGCGAATGCACCGCCCAGTCGATGCGCGACGACAGCAGCTCGGCCTCGAGCTCGGCGGTGAAGAAGCCCTTCTCGAGCTTGCCCACCAGCCGCTCGGCCATGTTCACGTCGCCCTGGGTCGTGATCACGCGGACGTCGGCCTCGACGACGGGCAGCCCGCGCTCATGCCGCGCCGCCGCCAGCCGGGCATTCACGTGCTCGGTCTGCCAGCGCGCCAGCGCGCTGCCCCGGGTGCCGACGACGAAGCGGTTCATGGGGGGCTCTCCGCGCGGACGCGCTCGATCAACGAATGGGCGAAGGCCGCGCAGGCGCGGCGGACCTCGTGGGCGCTCGGGGCCGGCAGCTTCTCGAGCAGCGGCGGCAACGTCTCGCGCAAGAAGACCCGACGCTCCTCGTCGATGGCCGACAGCGTGCCCGCCGGCGCCGGCGCGGCGAGGTCGTGGGACAGCCGTCGCGCGAACGTCGCGACCTGCTCCACCAGCCAGGCGCGGCTGCCGTCGTCGAGGAGGCGGCGCGGCTGCGCCAGCAGGTCCTCGAGCCCCACCGACGTCCACCCCGGCGCGCTCGCCACCTGCGCCGGCACGCCGACGTCGACGACCACCGCGCCGTCGTCGCGCGCCGGCAACACGGCGTGGGCCGCCGGCGCGCCGGTGCACACCACCACCGCCCGGCCCGCGCGCGCGAAGGCCGCAAACGCCGCCGCGTCCTGCCGGCCGTACAAAGTCACCGCCGTGTGCCCCGCCGCCGACAGCGCCCCCGCCACCGCGCGCCCGATCTCGCCTCGCCCGAGCACCCCCACCGGGGCGTCCCGCGCGACGCCCCGGTGCTGCAGCGCCTCCACCACCAGCGTCTGCACGCCGAGCCCGTGACGCACGACCCCGCGCCGTCGCCGCTCGCCGAGCAGCTGCTGCGTCGCGCGCCAGCACTGCCGCAGCACGCGGTCGGCGGTGCCGTCGCGGTGCGCGCGCTCGAAGGCCAGCACCAGCTGACGCCCAACGGCGGGCTCGCCCTCGGCGACAGAGTCGAGCCCCATCCCGACCCGCAGCAGGTAGTGCGCCGCCGCGCCGCCAGTGCGCACGTGCAGCCGCGCGCCGGGCACGCGGGTCAGCAGGGTGCTCTTCAGGATCTCGGCCGCCCACTGCGGCCGCGACGAAGACACGATCCACTCGACCCGCGAGCATGTCGCCAGCACCACCACGCCGTCGGCGTACCCCGCCGACAGCAACGCCGCCGCCGGCGACGACGCGGACGGTGGCAAGGACGACGCCATCGACGCCGTCGACGACGGCGCCGTCGAAGGCTCGCACGCCGCCAGCCGCGCGCGCAGCTCGGTGGACACCGCCCGGTACGACGCGCCGACCACGACCAGCGGCACCACGTCGAGCGACGACGGCGCCCCCGCCGGCGGCAGCCACGAAGACGGCGGGGCGACGACGGCTTCGACTGCGTCTACCGCCGGCGCGGTCGACAACGGCGACGACCTCGTCGACCACGCCGACGGGGGCAGCGCCGGCAGGCGCGCGACGACGGCGGCGGCGGCCTCGACGCCCGCCTCGACGGCGCAGCGCATGGCGCCCGCCCCCAGGTAGCTGCCGGCGAGCACCAGCGCGCCATCAGCGGTCAGCGCGCGCAGGCGGGCCACGCGCTCACGATGGCCGAGAGTCGGCTGCGCGACGGCATGGGGCTGCCGCTCGACGTGCAGCACGGCGCCGAACGCGCCGCCGGTGAGCGCGCGCAGCTCGTCGGTCAGCCCGCGGGCGAGGGCGAACTCGTCGAGCGCGGCGCGCTGCGGGGCGAGCACGCCGCCGACGAAGCCGGCGAAGCGGCGCCGCCCATCGTCTTTGTCGGCGCCCCCGACGAGGTCGGTGACGAATAGCGTGCCGAGCGAGAACGTGCGCTCGCGCGGCGGCGCCAGCCAACCGAAGCCCGCGGGCAGCCGCGCGCTGCCCGGGCTGTCCTCGCGCCAGTGCACGACGGCGAGCGGCGCGTACGCGATGCCCGCCAGGCTCGACGACAGCGCGGCGTCGACGGGCGCGAGCAGCCGCGCAGCGGCGGGCGCCTCGGTGGCCACGACAACGGCGCGCGCCTGCACGACACTGCCGTCCTGCAGCGTCAACCGCACGCCTTGTCCGGCGCCCACGGCGACGGCGGTGACCGTCGCGCCGGTGCGCACCGGCAATGTCGCGGCAGCGGCAGCCCCGATCGAGGCGAGGCCGCCGCGCAGGGTCAGCGAGCCGCGCGGCGGCAGCGACGCCTCTGACGACGGCGACAGCGACGACGCCGACGGCGGCAGCGCCCGCGTCACACGGGCGGCGGCGGCCAGCGCGCGCTGCCGCTGCAGCAGGCCTTTGACGACGCTGCCGTGCGTCTGTGCGAGGGCGGCGACGTCGGGGAAGCAGGAGTGCAGCGACAGCAGCTCGGGGTCGCCGGCCCAGATGCCCCCCACCATCGCCGCCACCAGCCGGTCGGCCACCGCGGCGCCGAAGTGCCGGCGGAAGAACGCGGCGACGCTCTCGTCGTCGCCGTCGGCGCGGCCGCCGCGGCGGGCACCGAGCGCCATCCGCAGCGGCTCGGTGGCGAGCATCAGGCGGTCGCGCCACGACAGCGCCCTCGTCGACCACAGCGACCGCAGGTCGGGCTGCAGCGCGCACAGCGCGCCGTCGCGCACGACGTAGCGCGCGCTCGACGACGGGCTCGCCGGCATGACGTCTTCGGCGAGGCCGAGTCGCTCGACAAGGCGGGTCACCGACGCGCGCCGCGCCTCCCACACGAGCGGACCGCGCGGGACGCCGCCGCTGGTCGCGCGCAGCTTGCCGCCCGGCGCGTCGCCGGCCTCGAGGAGCAGCACATCGACGCCGGCGTCGACGAGGGCGGCGGTGGCGGCGATGCCGGCCAGGCCGCCGCCCAGCACGACGACTTCGCCGCGGTCGCGTGGGGGCGCGCGATTACCCGGCGCCACGCACGACCTCGTCGACGAGGGCGGCCACGGCGTCCTCGGGCGTGCCGGGCAGGATGCCGTGGCCGAGGTTGACGATGCACCGTCGGCCGTCGTCGTCGGCGCGCATGTCACGCAGCAGCGCCCGGACGCGGGCGCGGACGTGGTCGGCGCCGGCGAACAGCGCGACGGGGTCGATGTTGCCCTGCAACGTCAGGCGGGGGTGCAGCGTGCGGGCCTCGCGCCACGGCGTGCGCCAGTCGAGAGACAGGCCGTCGACGCCGGCCTCGCCGAGCAGCGGCAGCAGGTGGTGACCGCCGCGGACGAAGAGGATGGTCTTGCCCTGCCCCTTCGTGTGGGCGCGGACGCGGTCGGTGATCGCGCGCAGCGCCGGCAGCGCGAAGCGCGCGTAGTCGTCGCGCGTCAGCAGGCCGCCCCAGGTGTCGAACAGCTGCACGACGTCGCAGCCGGCGTCGAATTGCGCGCACAGCAGGTCGGCGGCGACGGCGGCCAGCGTCGACAGCGCCGCCTCGGCGAGGCCGGGGTCGCGCGCCAGCAGCGTGCGCGTGTGCACGAAGTCGTCGGAGGAGCCGCCGTCGACGGTGTAGCAGAGCAGCGTAAACGGCGCGCCGGCGAAGCCGAGCAGACCCCGGTCGGCGGGCAGCGCCGCGCGCAGGTGGGCGGCGGCTCTCGGCACGAACGCGAGGCGCGCCTGCACGTCGTCGAGCTGCCAGGCGTCCAGATCGGCGCGGGCGCGCAGCGGGCGACCGACGCGCGGGCCGTCGCCGCCGCCCGATGAGAAGCTGACGCTCAGGCCGAGGGCGTCGGGGACGACGAGGATGTCCGAGAAGACGATGGCGGCGTCGAGGGGGAAGAGCGCCATCGGCTCGAGCGCCACCTGCGTGGACAGCGCCGGCGTCTTGCAGACGTCCCAGAAGCCATGCTGCGCGCGCACGGCGCGGTAGCCCGACAGGTAGCGGCCGGCCTGGCGCATCAGCCAGACGGCGGGGCGGTCGAGCGGCTCGCCGGTGAACGAACGCAGGAGCCGCTGGCGGGACGAGAGGGTCGGGGTCATTGAGGGCAACCCTTACGACGCACCGGCCACGCTTCCGTCACAAGTCTGTCATTCGCGCTGGGCGTAGCGGCGCTCCGTGGACAGGATTCGCCTCATGCTTCTGGGACGCAGCCGGTGGATCGTGGCGCGCGGGGCCGTCGAGGCGGCGCCGTGGATCGCCGCGCTCGCCCGTCTGGGGCTCGATGCGCGCGCGCTGCCCTGCATCGAGCGCGCGCCGCTGCCGTGGCCCGACGTCCTCGTCCCCGCCGACGCCGGCCGGACGGTCGTCGTCTGCACCAGCGGCTACGCGGCACGCCTCGTCGCCGAGCGCCGCGCCCAGGCGCGCTGGGGCGAGGACGTCGTCCTCGCCGCCGTCGCGCCGGCTACCGCCGCAGTGCTCGTGACCGCAAGCGTCCCCGTGGCGATCGCCGCGCGCGGCGGCAGCGTCGCGCTGGCGCGGGCCATCGTGCAGGCGACGCCGACGACGAACGATCGCCGACACGCGGCGACGACCACGACGCGGGTGCTCTACCCGACGAGCGACCAGGGCATGCAGCAGCCCGAGCAGCGCGACGCGCTGGCGCTCTTGTCGACGGTGAGCGACGACGTGCGGCGGGCGGCGGTCTACACCACGACGCCGGCGCCGGGGCTCGCCCCCGCCGTGGCCCGGCTGCCCCGACCGGCGGGGCTCGTGTTCTTCAGCCCGTCGGCGGTGGACGCCTTCGTCGACGTCGCCGACGCCGGCCTGCTCGCCAGCGCGTGCGCGGTGTGCGTGGGGGAGTCTTCGGCGCGGGCGTGGCAGCGACGCACGGGCACGACGGCGGTGCTCGTGCATGGCGAAGACGAGCTCCGCGATCTGCGGCGCGCGGCGCCGCTGTTGACGGCGAACACGGAGGTGAGGTGATGGGCGGGTCGTTCTCTGGGCGTGTGGCGGCTGGGCGTGTGGCGGCTGGGTCGGCGGCGGCT
>VGSZ01000131.1 GCA_016874845.1 Deltaproteobacteria bacterium | reverse complement strand
CACAGGCCCCGACGGCGACCTGGGCGGCGATCGCGGCCCCGCGTCCGGCCCCCCGTCCGGCCGCGCCCGCTGCCCCGCCCTCTGCCCCGCCCTCTGCCCCGCCCTCTGCCCCGCCCTCTGCCCCGCAGCCCAACTCACCGACGGGGCGGCGGCCCGCAGCCCACGTCGTCCCCCCCCCGGTGGCCACCGACGAACGGGCATGGACCGCCGTCGGCGTAAGCGACGAGGACAGCGTGAACGGCGCGACGCTGCCGTTGCCGGCGCCGGCGCCGGTGGCCTCGCGGCCCCCGGTGGTCGAGCCGCGCGCCCCGCACCTCGAAGACGAGCCCGGCGTCTCGCTGGCCGACCTGCAAGGCGCACTGCGCGAGCTCGGGAGCGACCGTGATGGCGCGGGCACGCAGGTCAGGCAGACCACCCTGCCCGAGGACGTGGGCTCGTCGAACGACGAGAGCGACGTCTTCGGCTCGGTGGGCGGCGGCGCCGCCGTCGCGTCGCTTGACTCCGACATCGACGAGCCCACGAGCATCCGCCCGCCCCGCCCGGGCACCATCGCGCTCGTCGTCGAAGACGCGCGCGCCCGCGAGCGCCTGAAGAAGCACCTGGAGGCGCGCTTCAGCGCGCTGTACGAGGCCAGCGACGCCGCGTCAGCCGCGGCCCTCGATGAGCTCGACGAGCTCGACGCCCTCGTCTTCGTGCGACCGTCGCGCACCGAGCCGAACGTCCACGGCTTCGCGACGCTGGACCGGATGAAGCGCCGGCCGCGGGTGCTCGTGATCAGCGCCGACAGCTCCTTCGACGGCGTCAGCTGGGTCGACCTGCGGCTCCCGCTCGGGCAGAAGGCTTCAGAGGTCGCGCGGCAGGTGCTCGACGGCCTCGAACAGCTCGGCGTCGCGGCCGCCGCCGAATAGGGCGACGACCCACGCGCCGCGGGGGCCCGATGGTGCAGCTGCCCGGAGACAAGTCCATCGCCCACCGCGCGACGCTGCTGTCGCTCCTGTGCGAAGGGCCGGTGACGTTGACCAACATCCCGGCCTCCGCCGACGTCAGCTCGACGCTGGGCGCGGTGGCGGCGCTGGGTGTCGACGTCGCGCGCACGGGCGACCGCGCCCGGCTCGCGCGACGCGGCGACGTGGCCGACGACGTCGTCGTCGACTGCGGCAACGCCGGTACGCTGGCCCGGCTGCTCTTTGGCCTGCTCGCCGGGCTCGGGCGCTCGGCCACCCTCGTGGGCGACGCTTCACTGTCGGCGCGGCCGATGCGCCGGGCCACGGCCCCAGTCGCGCGCCTGCTCGGCGAGGACATCGTCACGCTGTCGTCGATGGGGACGCTGCCCGCTCGCCTGCGACGGCGCACGGCGACGAGCCTCGCCACCGACACGCTGGCGCTCGATGTGCCGTCGGCGCAGGTCAAGAGCGCCGCGCTGCTGTGCGCGCTGTCGGTGGGCGACGTAGTCCTCGTCGAGCCACGGGCCACCCGCGACCACACCGAGCGGCTCCTGTCGAGCCTCGGCGTCGACGTCGACGTAGCCCCCCTGCCCGGCGGCGGCGCCCGCGTCACCCAGCGACGTCCAGCGCGGCTGCCCGGCTTCACGCTCGCCCTGCCCGGCGATCCGTCGTCGGCGGCGTTCCTGCTCGGCCGCGCCGCCGCCGTGCCCGGCGCCCGCGCCGTCGTCGACGACGTCGTACTGTCGCCCCGCCGCGATGGCTTCCTGCGCGCGCTCGTCGCCGCCGGCGTCGACGTCGACGTCACCCCGCGCGGCGAGCGCGGCGGCGAGACGGTGGGCTCGGTCGCGGTGCGCGGCGCGGCGCTGCGCGGCATCGACCTCCCCGCCCACGACGTCCCCGACCTCGTCGACGAGATCCCGCTGCTCGCGGCGCTGCTCGCCACCGCCTCGGGTCCGTCGCGCCTGCGCGGCCTGCGCGAGCTGCGCGTGAAGGAGAGCGACCGGCTCGCGGCCACCGCGGCGCTCGTGCGCGCCTTCGGCGGTAACATCGTGATCGAGGGCGATGACCTCGTGGTCGCCGGCGGCCTGCGGCCCGGCGGCGACCACGTCTTCGTGGCCGTCGCCCTCGACCACCGGCTCGAGATGACCGCGCGCGTCCTCGGCCGCATCCTCGGCCGTGACGTACGCACCGACGGCGAGGGCTGCGAGGCAGTGTCGTTTCCGGGCTTCGTCCCCCTGCTCGACGGCGTCGAGCGCGCCCTGTAGGGAAGCGGGCATGCTGTCCCGTTTGCGTCTGCTGACCGCCGGCGAGAGCCATGGGACCGGGCTGACCGGCATCCTCGACGGCATCCCTGCCGGCATCCCCTTGTCCGAAGACGACTTCGCGCTGCAACTGCGACGCCGACGCGGCGGCCACGGGCGCTCGCCCCGCCAACAGCTCGAGCGCGACGTCGTGCACGTGCAGGGTGGCGTGCGCTACGGCCGCACCACCGGCGCGCCGGTGACGCTGTTTTTGCCCAATGCCGAGGCCGCGCGCTGGACCGACACGCTTTCCCCGTGGCCGGTCGAGCAGCCCGTCGCGCGACGCACGGTCCCGCGCCCCGGCCACGCCGACAAGGCCGGCCTGATCAAGCACGACCTCGACGACGTCCGCGACGTCCTCGAGCGCGCCAGCGCCCGCGAGACGGCGATGCGTGTGGCGCTCAGCGTGGTGTGCCGCGCGCTCCTGAGCGCCGTCGGCGTGGAGGTGGGCTCGGCGGTGGTGCAGGTCGGCGACGTGCGCGCGCCCGCGCCCGCCCTCGCCGACGGCGCCGCGCTGCGCGCGGCGCTGGCCCGCATCGAAGCCTCGCCGGTGCGCTGCCTCGACGACGACGCCGGCGCCCGCATGGTGACAGCCATCGACGACGCCGCGCGCGCCGGCGACACCCTCGGCGGCGCCTTCGTCGTCGTGGCCACCGGTGTACCCATCGGCCTTGGCAGCTACACCCAGTGGGACCGTCGCCTGTCGGCGCGCCTCGGCGGCGCGATGCTGTCGATCCACTCGGCGAAGAGCGTCTCGTTCGGGGACGGCGCGGCCCTTGCGATGACGCCAGGAACGCGCGCCCACGACGCTTTCGTCGTCGATGATGCGGGCGCCCGTCGCGCCAGCAACCACGCGGGCGGGCTCGAGGGCGGCATGACCAACGGTGCCCCCGTCGTCGTCGAGGTGGCGCTCAAGCCGCTGTCGACGGTGCCGGGCGGCCTGCCGTCGGTGGACATCGACACCGGGGCGGCGGCGCGCGGGCTCATCGAGCGCAGCGATGTCTGCGCGGTGCCCGCCGGCGCCATCGTCGGCGAGGCGATGGTCTGTCTCGTGCTTGCCGACGCGTTGCTCGAGAGCGTGGGCGGCGACTCGCTGGCGCAGGTGCAGGCCCACCTCGCCGCCGGGCAGCGCCGCCCGTGACGTCGTCGACGCTGCGACCGCTGGTGGCGCCCGTGGTGCTGCTCGGCCCGCCCGGCGCCGGCAAGTCCACGGTAGGCCGGCGGCTGGCGGCGCGCCTGGGGTTTGCGTACGTCGACCTCGACGACCGCGTGGGCATGGGCCACTTGGTGCAGGGCGGCCTCGCCGACTTCCGCGTGCGCGAGCACGCGGCGCTGGGCGAGGTGATGGCGCTGGGCGCCGTCGTGATCGCCGCCGGCGCCGGCGTCGTCGACACCGGCCCGGCGCGCGAGCGGCTGGCGCGGTGCTGCTGCGTCGCCCTCGACGTCAACGTCGACACGGCGCTCGAACGCATTCCCGACGGCACGCGGCCATGGCTGCCCGACCGCGCCGCGGGCGAGCCGGCGCGGCGGGCCGCGTGGCTCGCCCGCGAGGCCGGGCGCGCCGCCCACCGCGCGGCCCTCGCCGGCGACCGCGTCGTCGACGCACGCGGCGACGCCGACGCGAGCGTGGACGCTGCGGAGCGCGCGGTGCGCGCGGCGCGGATCGGGTGCGAGCCGGTCGACGAGGTCGGCGACGCAAGGCAGCCCATCGACGGCTTCGTGGTAGCCGACGCCGGCGTCGCCGCGCGCCTGCCCCGCGTCGACCACGTCGTCGTCGAGGCCGCGCGCAAGGACGCCGCGCACCTGTTCTCGCTGCTCGCCGCGCTGTCGCGCGGCGGCGTCGGCCGCCACGGTCGCGTGGTCATCGTCGGCGGCGGCGCGCTGCTCGACGTGGGCGGGCTGGCCACAGCGCTGCACCACCGCGGCACGCCGTGGGTCGCGGTGCCGACCACGCTGCTGGCGATGGTCGACGCCGCGCTGGGCGGCAAGACCGCCGTCGATGTCGACGTCGACGGCGCGGTGGTGCGCAACGGGGCCGGCGCGTTCCATCCGCCAGTGCGCGCCGTGCTCGATCCCCGGTTCCTTGCGACGCTGTCGCCGGCGCAGCTGCGCCACGGGCGGGCCGAGATGCTGAAGCACGCGCTGCTCCACGGCGACGAGGCGGACATCGCGACAGCGGTGGACGGCGCGCTCGACGACGTGGCCATCGCCCGCACGCGCGGCATCAAGCGCTTCGTCGTCACCCGCGATCCCCAAGAGGCGTGGCTGCGCATGGCGCTGAACCTCGGGCACACGTTCGCCCACGCTCTCGAGAGCCGCCTCGGCATCCCCCACGGCGACTCTGTGCTGCACGGCCTGCGCGCCGCGCTCGAAGCGTCCGTCGCGGTGGCCGGGCTCGACGCCGCCTTCGCCCACGACGCCCGCGCGCACGTGCGGCGCCTCTCGCCGCCACCGCTGCCGGCGCTCGCCGACGACGACGTCGACGCGCTGCTGCGGGCCATGCGGCGCGACAAGAAGGCGCACGGCGGGCTGCGCCTCGTGCTGCTGGCCGGCGTCGGGCAGCCGGTGCTCGCCGACGTCGACGAGACCGTCGTGCGGGCCGCGCTGCGCGGTGCAGGGGGCCCGGACGCCGTGTAGAGTTCCGGGCATGATTGCCCTGCCTCGTCCTTTCCGCGCCGCCGCCCTCCTGCTTGCCGTCACCGGCGTCGTGCCCCTGATCACCAGCGGCTGCGAGGTGCTCGAGGCGGTGCTGCGCGCTGGCGTCAGCGGCACCATCTCGGTCCCCGCGGCGAGCAGCGCCGCGACCCGTCAGCCGCTCGATCCGGGCCTCGCGGGCATCCGCCGCGCCGTGGCGGCGGCCGCCGCGCGCGACAAGGCTCCGCTCGACGCCACCGCGCGTCGTCGCGTGCCCGGTCAAGGCGCGGGCGCAGCCCCGCGCAAGGAGCGCGTCGAGCGCTTCCGAGCCGGCGAGGTCGTGCTGCGCACCCACGAGCCCATGCGCGAGCGCAAGGCCGAGCTCTCGCGGGCGCTGTCGGCGTCCCTCGGCGACCGCGTCGTCGTCGACGTGCGCCTGTGCGGCACTGACTGGCGGTGCCTCGCCGACCTGCGCACGCCCGACGGCAAGCCCCTCGACGCCGCGGCGACGACGGCGGCGGTGGCGGCGCTGGCGACGAGCCCGCTGGTGAAGTTCGCCGAGAAGAACCTGATCTTGTCGCCGTCGGCGGTGTTCCCGTCCGACGAGTACTTCACGTTCCAGTGGCACTACGCGGCCATCGACCTGCCGGCGGCGTGGGACATCACCACCGGCAGCGACGACGTCGTGGCGGCGGTCATCGACACGGGCATCCTGCTCGATCACCCCGATCTGCAGGGGCGCATCATCGGCGGCGCCGACCTCATCGATGACACCGGGGTGGCCAACGACGGCGACGGGCGCGACGACGACGGCGACGACGCTGGCGACAACTCGTGCGGGGGCGGCTGCCACAGCCACCACGGCAGCCACGTGGCCGGCACGATGGGCGCCGCCACCGACAACGGCATCATGGTCTCGGGCGTCACCTGGGCCGGCGGTCTGCTGGCGGTGCGCGTGCTCGGCGAAGGCGGCGGCTCGCTGGCCGACATCGCCGACGGGCTCACGTGGGCGGTGGGCGGCGACGTCGACGGCGTGGCGCGCAACGGGCGCCCGGCCGACGTCCTCAACATGTCGCTCGGCGGCGTGGGCAACAGCGCGATCATGAACGAGGCGGTGGCCGACGCCACCGCCGCCGGCGCGCTCGTCCTGGTGGCCGCCGGCAACGAGGACGACGACGCTTCGGGCTACACGCCGGCCAACGCGCCGGCGTCGATCACCATCGCCGCGGTGGGCAACGGCGCCGGCGGCACGCCCGAGAAGGCGAGCTACAGCAACTATGGCGACCGCGTCGACGTGGCCGGCCCCGGTGGCGAGCAGGCCATCGACAACGACGGCGACGGCAACGGCGACGGCGTCTTGTCGACGGTGGGAGACTTCGTGTCGTTCTATCAGGGCACATCGATGGCGACGCCGCACGTCGCCGGCGTGGCGATGCTGATGAAGAGCGTGAACCCGGGGCTCACGCAGGACGACGCGCGCTCGATCCTGACCACCACTGCCGATCCCATCGACTGCGCCGCGGGCTGCGGCTCCGGTCAGATCAACGCGTACGCGGCGGTGGCGGCGGCGGCGGGCGAGACGGCCGGCGGCCTGACGACAGCGGGCGTGCGCGTGGGTCGGGGCGTGACGACGGCGACGCTCACCTTCAAGAACCGGGGCGAGGCCGCCGTCGACGCCCGCTTCGTCGTCGGTGGCGCCGACCGCGACCGCGTGACCGTCGAGCCCGCGTCGGCGCGCATCCCCGCCGGCGACCGCGTCAGCGTGACGGCGACCATCACGCGCAACGACGCCGGCGACGACCAGGGCTCGGTGCTCGTGACGGCGGTCAGCGACGCCGGCGAGGCCGAGGCGCGCCTCGACTGGACGAGCGACGCCAGCGCCAACGTCGACAACGTCACCGTGGGCGCCGTGCTCATCAAGGAAGACGGTGACTTCGCCGTCGCCGCGACGACGACGACCAGCGCCCTCGAGGGCTACGCGTACGTGCTCGACGACCTCGACGAGGGTGAGTACCTGATCGTCGGCCTGCTGGACGCTGACAACAACGGCAGCTTCGACGATCCAGTCGACGGCACCGGGTACTACGTCGCCCCCGCGCCCGACGGCTCGGCGTGCTCGGCGACGGGCTGCGGACACATCCAGCTGTTGCTGGGCGAGCTGTACGAGAGCGCCAACTTCCTTGTCGCCCCCGGCTTCACCGGCGGCGACGAGGTCGGCGGTGGCGGCGACGGCGCGGTCGGCGCCCCGTGCGTCGACGGCGGCGACTGCGACGACGGCCTGTACTGCGAGGCCGGGTTCGCCGGCGGCTACTGCACCACCGACTGCCACAACATTGCGGCGTGTCCTTCGGGCAGCACGTGCTTCGCGCTCATCGACTCGGACGACCAGATCTGCTTCCAGGACTGCGTGACCGACGCCGACTGCGGGCGCGCCGACTACGTCTGCGACGTCGTCGGCGTCGGCAGCTGTATCCCCGGCTGAGCTGGTTGAGGAGCAGGCGAAGGCTCGGCTCGCCGATGGCCCGGCGGCCTGTCCTGGCGTCGCGGCCGCGCGGGTTGCCCCCGCAGATGTCCTCGAGGCGTGACGGTCTTCCGTCGGGCTCCGAGAGCGTCGCTTGGCGCTCGCGCTCCGCGGTCGTCCGCGCTATTGCCTGTCCAATCTCGGGGGTCCCCATGCGGCTGCAGCAGATTCTGGTCGTTACGTCTCTCACGTTCGCCGCGCTGCCAGCGCTCGCGCGGCCGACCTACCCGTCGAACATTCCCAACGGCTCGGTGAACTCGTGCCTGAACTGCCACGGCTCGATGGCAGGCGGGGCGCGCAACACCTTCGGGCAGGCCTACGCCAGCGGCGGCTGGGACGGGATCTGCGACAGCGACACCGACGGCGACGGCCAGACCAACGGCCAGGAGTTGGGCGATCCCGACTGCGCCTGGACCCGCGGCAACACGCCGGGCCGCACCACCGACATCAGCAACCCGGCCCTCGACAGCTCGACGTCCAACGATCCCAATGGCGGCGCCGAGGGCGAGGGCGAGGGCGAGGGCGAAGGCGAAGGCGAGGGCGAAGGCGAGGGCGAAGAACCCGCCGGCGGCTGCGCCGGCGCCGGTGTCGGCCTGCCGCTGGCGCTCCTGGCGCTGCTGCGTCGTCGTCGCTGAGGACGCACGGAAGCCCGGCCACGACGGCGTGGCCGGTCCGCAGCGAGCCACGCAAGAGCCAGACGCGAGCCCGCCCTGCGGCGGGCTCTTTCTTGTGCGGCGCGCGCTGGCGGCGCGACGTCAACGCCGGCTGGCGACGAGCCGGGCGAGGCCGTCGACGAGCTCGCGGCCGCCCTTGGGGGCGCGGGCGAAGCGGTAGTCGCTGCGGCCGCCTTCGAAGCCCTCGACGAGCTCGAGGTCCAGTCGCTCGTCGAACGTGGCGGCGGTGAGCCACGCGCCGCCCTGCGGGTCGGGCTCGTACAGCGCGCCGATCGCCGCGCGCTCCTCGGCCAGCATCAGCAGGTTGCGCCGCATGCGGTTGTCCTGCTTGTCGTCGACGCGGACGACGAAGACGCCGTCGGCCTCCTGCCGGCCGCGGGCGTCGACGACCCTGCGGGCGGCATCGAGCGCCGTGCGCGCAGCCCGGGCGAGGGTGTCGACCTCGTCATCGAAGACCGGATCGAGGCGCGCGTCGTCGATCAGCGCGCGGGCGAGGCGCGTGTGGAACTCGAGCGCGGCGGCGCGCTCGCGCGTCACGGTGACCTCCTCCATCGCGAGCGACAGTCGCTCGCCACGCGGCGACAGCGCGTGCCCGCGGCCGGGGGAGTCGACAGCGCGGGCATCTTCGTCGGCCTCGTCGTACGGGGCGCGTCCGCCGCGCAGCAATTTCACCGCCGACAACAGACCGTCGAAGTCGTGGTGCGCCACGACGTCATCGATGACGCCGAGTCCCCCGATCCGCTCGACCAGCGCCGGCGTGACCAGCTCGGGGCAGGCGTGGGCGACGCGATTGGGGACGAGCACGAAGCGCGGATCGTCGACGTAGTGCGGCCAGGCCTCGCGGTGCTCGTGGTGGTCGACGAACGCGAGCAGCCGCCCGCCCAGAGCGTCGAGGAACGGCTTCGTCTTGCTGCGCCACTGCGCGGCCGCGGCGAAGGCTGTGTCGAGCACCACGGCGCGACCCGGCGGAGCCTTCGGCAGATGGCGCGGGTGCGTGACCCACACGAGGCGCGAGCGCGTCGTCATGCGTGGCGGTACGACGACGACGACGCGCACGCAAGCGCGCCGACGCCGGCGTCACGCCGCGGGTTCGCGCTCGGGCGCGATCACAGCGGGCCGGCGCGCGGCAGCAGGACAATGCCGCTGGGCGGCGGCGTGAAGTCCTGCTCGTCGTCGACGAAGAACCCGATCCCGAACGCCGCCGCGTCCTCTTCGGCGCGGTTCGCCGACTGGATCGACCGCACCGTCGAGAGCGCCGCGGCGCCGCCGCGCACCCGAGGGTCCCCCGCCTGCACGAGCGCCGTGAGGCGCTCGGCGGAGGTCTCGTCGTCGACGGCCCACAGCTCGAGCCGGTGCGCGCCGCGCGCGAACGCGACGTCGGGCTCGCGGTCCGTCTCGGTCTCGAGGGCGCGCGACACGCGTCCCTTCTTGTCGGTGAAGCCGAGCACGGCGGCGTCGCCGACGACCCCTGCCTCCGCCACGATCCGCCCGTCGGGGCGCGCGGCGACGTCGGGCGCAGGCGGCTCGATGACGAAGGCGTCGAGGCGCACCGCCGCGAAGAAGCCGACACGCACAGCGTCGCCGTCAACGTGCCGCAGCACGTAGAGCGCCGGCTTCGCGTCGCGACGCAGCAGCGCGACGCGCATCAGCTCGGCGATATGGAAGCGCGCCCGGGTCGCGACGACTTCGTCCGGCGCGTTGTCGCCCGGGCCGGCGCGCAGGGCCCGGCGCAGCGTGCGCGGATCGACGGCACCGTCGTCGGCGACGTGCCCGAAGAAGGCGAGCGCGCCAGGGTCGAGGCGCGTCGGGTCAGCCCGCCACGCGCGGAAGGGTCGGATCACCGCCATCGCTTCGCTCTCCTGCTGGTGGTCGTAGCACGGCTCCGTCGTTCGACCGGGTCCGGACGACTGATGCGACCTGGTGCGCCTGGCACGTACGTCGGGCACGCGGATCCGCGCCAGCCATCTCTTGCCAACCTTCTGATCTTCCATGGGTTTCGTGTGCGTCCGCGGAGCGCTGCGAGGGCATCGCCTACACGCCCGCACCTTGACGCATCGTGAAGGTCGCGGATGTCGGGATCAGCAACAGCGGCGCTTTGATGTCGATGGGCGCCACGAGCGGTGCGCGCCACGGAGGCGACGATGCAGCAGCAGACGACGACCGCGCACGCAGCGACAACGACGACCCCGACGACGAGGCTCGGCGAGCGTGTGGTGCGCGCGACGGTGCTCGTGCTGGCCGCGGGCGTCACGGGCTGCGTCGCCGACCTCGGCGTCGACGACGCGCCGACGGCGCTGACGATGGCGAGCAAGGACGAGCACCCGGTGATCGTGGGCGCCGTCGACTGGCAGGACGCGGCGCTGTTGCCCGAGGGCACCGCCGAACGCGCCAACGCCAACGCGGTGGCGTACCTCGACCTGCCGGCGGCGGGCTCGCGCTGCACCGGCTTCCTGATCGCCCCCGACGTCCTCATGACCAACGAGCACTGCATCCCCGACGCCCGCGCGGCGATGGGCGCCCGCGCGCTGTTCCGCTACGAGACCGGCAGCGCCAACGTGGCCGCCTTCGACTGCTCGACGTTCCTCGGCAACGACGCGGGCCTCGACTTCGCGCTGCTGCAGTGCGCCGGCCGCCCCGGCGGCACCTTCGGCGTCGTCAGCGTCGAGCACCGCGCCCCCCGCCGAAACGAGCCGGTCTACGTGCTGCACCAGAACTGCGACCACCACGCCGACGCGTCGTGCGCGCCGACGAAGAAGCTGTCGCCCGGGCGCGTCCGTGCCGTCGGCACCGAGACCGGGCACGACGCCGACACGCTGGGCGGCAGCTCGGGCAGCCCGCTGTTCTCGCGCGACACGCACGCCGTGATCGGGCTGCATCACGTCGGTGTCGGCGGCACCGGCAACGGCCGGGGCACCGTGAACCGCGCCGTGCCGATGACGCGCATCCTGCCGGTGCTCGCGCAGCGGTTCCCCGGCCTGACCCTCGGCGGCAGCGCGCCGGCGACGACGCCGCCCGCGGCGCCGGCGCCCACCACCACCGACGGCTACGAGCCCAACGACACGCTGTCGGGGGCGACGCCCCTGGCGCTGCCGTTCTCGGGCACCGCCCGCATCGACGCCGGCGACCGCGACGTCTACGCGTTCGACGGCGACGGCACCGCGCGCACGCTGGCGCTGTCGCTGACCCACCAGACCGGCGATCTCGACCTCTACGCCTACGACGCCGCCGGCAACCTGCTGGCGCGCAGCAACGGCGTGACGAACAGCGAGACCATCACCAGCGCGTTCCGCGGCGCCGTGCGGGTCGTCGTCGTCGGCTACGGCCGCGCCACCGGGAACTACGCGCTGTCGGTGCGCTGACCGGCGCCGATGGCCGCGGCGGGCGCCCGAGAACCCGCGCCCGCCCGGCTGGGGGCTGATCAGCCCCCGGCCAGCACGCCCTCGGGGCGACCGCGCCGCATCGCCGTCGTCGCGCCGACGGCGGTAACGACCGCCGCGCCGGCGCGGCAGCCGACCATTGCGAGCGCGGCGAGGCTCGCCTCGTCGAGCACGTCGAGCGCATCCGGTGCCAGGGCGCCGCCCTGGCCGCGCGGCAGCAGGCTGAGCTCGGCGAGCACCGCGCCCATGAACCCATCACCGGCGCCGGTGGCATCGACGACCTCGACCCGCGGCGCCGGGACCCGGGCGCGTGCGCCGCCGACAGCGACGACGGCCCCGTCTTCGCCCAGGGTCAACAAAGCGAGCTTCGGTCCGAGCGCGAGCAGGCCATCGACGAGGGCGTCGTCGAGCGCGCGCTGCGGGCGGCCGCGCCGCGGCCGCCCGGTGTGGCCGAGCACGAGCGCGGCCTCCTCGCGGGTAGCCTTGACGACGTCGGCGCGGCGCACGGCGGTGCGCGCGAGGCTCAGCAGGCGGGCGAGCGATGGGAACATCCCCGGCCGCAGGTTGACGTCGAGCGACACCAGCGCGCCGGCCGCCCTGGCCGCCCGCTGCAGCGCCTGGGTCGCCTGCCGCGCCGATGGGGAGCGCAGGCTGACGGTACCGGTGTGGGCGAGGGCGGCGCGCTGCAGCGCCCGCCGGACGGCGGCGGACTCGACGTCGGCGCGGGCGAGCGACAGGTCGGCGCTGTTGTCGCGGAAGCCGAAGAAGCGGCGCTCGCCCGACGACTCGACCTCGACGAAGGTGACGCCGGTGCGGCAGCCGGGGCGCTCGACGACGCAGCGGGTGTCGACGCCGTCGTCCCGCAGGCTCGCGCGCAGGCGGGCCCCGAGCGGGTCGGCGCCGACGGCGGTCACCAGCGTCGTCGGCACGCCGAGCCGAGCCAGCTGGACAGCGACGTTGGCGGGCGCGCCGCCCTGCAGGGGCACGAAGGCCGCAGTGCGCGACAACGGCTCCGCAACGCGATGTGCGAACAAGTCGCACAAGACCTCGCCGAACACGACGACCCCACGACACGCCTTCGTCATGGCATCTGCTAGCTTGTCGGCGTCGCTGTCAGAAGTACCCACGGGGCAATCGACGGCGGCGGGGCGAGGGAACGGCGGGCGAGACGACGACGCGAGGGCGCGGGTCGAGTCGCCAGAGAGAGACGGCGATGGCGGAAGCGCAGGCACGCAAGGGTCCCAGAGGCAGCGACGACGACAAGGCGCAGCAGGCCGCCGAGGTCCGCGTGGTCTTCGACCGCCTGCGCAAGTCGATGAAGCAGATCGCGCTCTACCGGCACAACGTCGACCGCTACGCCGAGTACCTGGAGCCGTTCACGTCGGGCATGCGCGACCTGCTCGACAAGATGTCGATCCTCGCCGTCAAGGTCGACGCGACGGGCTACAAGATTGGCCAGCACGTCGTGTTCGACGACGAGAGCCGCGACGGCAACCTGGTCTTCCCGCTTTGGTCGGTCGGCGTCCGCATGCTGATGTTCAAGGCCGGCTGCACCGCCGAGGAGATGCAGAAGTTCTTCCTGCTCTGCCTCAGCGGGAGCGACGCCGAAAAGAAGGGGCGCGAGGACATCATCACCGCGCTGTGGAAGGCCGAGCTGGAGCACATCGAGTACGTCGTGGTCGAAGGCTTCAAGGCCCTGGCCGACGACGACGCTGAAGAGGTCGAGATCGAGATCGACAAGGTCGTTGCCTACCTCTACCGGCAGCTGCAGTCGAACTCCGAAGACTACCTCCGCTTCGCACGCATCTCGTCAGAGGACCTCGATCTGCAGCTCGACTCGGTCGACCAGATGCGCGGCGCGATCATCCAGGGTGTCACCGCGACACCGGCGGACCGCGCGCGTGTGCAGGGCTCGCTGGTGCGCGAGGAGTCGCGGCAGCTCACCAAGCTCGTCACCGTGCTGTTCCAGCTGCTCGAGCTCGACACCACCGCCGAGAATTACGAGGACGTCGCCGAGGCATTCATCCAGCTGCTCGACGCGCTCATCCTGCAAGAGAACTTCACCGCCATCGACCAGATCTGCCTGCGCTTTGCGCACTCGGCGGCGAAGCCGACGTTGTCACCCCAGCAGCGCGGCATGGTCGAGCGCTGCGCCGAGCGCTTCCGCACCCGCATGGGCGAGAGCCAGCGCGTACAGGCCATCGGACAGATGCTGAACACCGGCCTGGTCAAGGACGCCAACGGCGTGCGCAAGTACCTGCAGAGCTCGGCTACGAG
>VGSZ01000130.1 GCA_016874845.1 Deltaproteobacteria bacterium | reverse complement strand
GGGACCTGCCGTGGGACGGCCTGCCGCTGGCGCTGTTCGTCGACGGCACGCTTCTCACCGAGTTGGGCGAGGGCGTGCGCGACCTCGACAACGCGCGAGTCAGCGCCCTCGTGCAGTTCGACTTCTGAGGCGCGCCGCCGTGCGCTCGCGCCCCCCAGTCGGCCGGCGGCTTTGGCGTCGTCGCCGGCGTCGCGCTGACGACGTTGGCAACGCGTCGACTGGCGGCGCGGGCGGAGGCGCCGACCGCGCCCGCGGTCGCGACGACGAGCGCGACGAAGACCGCGCCGAAGACCGCGACGCCCTCGATGAGGGCAGGTCGCGCGACGACGGCTACGGCGTCACCCGCCAGGGCGCGCTCCGATTCCTCGCGCGCCTGTTCGGCCGGAAGGCGCCCCCCCCACCCGCCGTCCCCGTCGTGGTGGACCCGCTCGTCGCGCTGCTCGCCCTGCCCCGCGGCGTCGCGCGGCTCGACGCCTTTGCCCGCGCGCTGTCGTCGCTGGCCAAGGGCAGCGCCGAACATCGCCGGGTAGCCCTGGCGCTGCAACGCGACTTGACATCGATGGCCAGCGAGGCCGGCGTCGACCTCAGCGTGTTCGAGGCCCGCGTGATCGCCTGCGCCGACGCGCTGATCGCCGCGGGTCAGGCCGAGCAGGCGGGCGAGCTGCTCGCCCGCCTCGGGCGCCGCGGGCAGGCCGCCGCGCTCTTCGTCGAGGCCGGCGCCATCGAGGCGCTGGAGGAGCAGCACGCCGAGGCGGCCTTCGCCGAAGGCGGTCCGCGGCTCGAGGCACGACTCGCTTTCCAGCGCTTCGAGGCGCTGTTCGTTGTCGGCCTGCGCGACGATGCCCTGGCCGCGCTCGAGCGGGCCTGCGCCCTCGACGACAATCCGCTGTATGCCGAAGTGCTCGCCGGCTTCCGCGCGCGCCTCGCCGGTGCCCGGGCGACATTCTCGTCCGGCGATGACGTCCTCCGCGTCGTCGCCGGGCTGCCCGCGGTCGTCGGCCGCGGCGAGGACTGCGCCGTCCGCGTCGACAGCCCGCTGGTGAGCCGCGCCCACGTCGAGCTGGTGCGGCGGGGCGCGACCCTGGTGGCGCGCGACCTCGTCTCGGCGGGCGGCAGCAGCGTCGACGATCGCCCCTTGTCGACGCCGCAGCCGCTCGGCCTGCAGGGCACGCTGGTCCTCGCCGGCGTCGCCCTCGATTACGAGCGCGACGCCACGCGCCTGCTGCTGCGTCCTCGTCTGCGCCCCCGCCACGTGACGCTTGTGCTTTTCGGCGACGCAATCGACGACACCGTGCTTGGCGCGCCGCTGTCGCTCGCCGGCGGCAGGCTGCGGCTCGTCGCCGGGCCGAAGGCCCACCTCAACGGTGAGCCCGTCGTGCGCGACGCCCTGCTGCTCGCCGGCGACCGCGTCACCATCGGCGCGCGCACGTTCATGGTCGCGCGCGCCTGACGACGGCGCCGTCAGGCCCTCGTGCGTCCACCGAGCAGCCGGCCGCGCGCGGCGGGCGCCTCGTCGAGCGGACGGGCGATCACGACGTCGTTGCCTGCTTGCCTCCCGGCATGGTGTCCCTCGCGAACGGCGCCGCCGATGCGCCCGCGCCGCACGCGGGGGTGCCGCTGGCGGGCGTAGCGCTCGAGGTCGGCGTCGCCGACCCAGACGAGGCCGCGCTCGATCTTCGCCTTGGACTCGCGCTCGAGCTTTTCCTGCACACCCATCATGAAGCCGGCGAAGAACGGCAAGCGCTCGCGCTGCGGCAGCTGCCGGGCGCGGTGCTCCTCGGCCCAGCAGCGCTCGGCGGCGGCGAGCAGGAACGCGTGGACCCACGACGCCATCTCGACGTTCTCGGGGGTCCCCGTGACCTCGACGACGGTGCCGAGCTTCAGCGCCTCGGGACACCAGGCGCGCACGATGATCGTGTCGACGAAGTAGTGCTGCGACAACAGCGCCCCGAGCAGCTTCTCGTGGGCGTGCATCCGCGTCACCGGCGCGCCCAGCGCCCGCACGACGTAGCGCCGGGGCCGGTGCTGCGCGGCGAGGTTGTGCTCGAGCATCAGGCGCTGCGCCGCGTCGGCGGCGGCCTCGGCCTCGTGCTGGTTGTCGCTGGCCGCCAGCGCCAGCAGCTTCTCGACCCGGCGCAGCACGCGTTCGACGTCGGCGTCGCGGACCTCGGCTGCACCCTCGATGGCCCCGGCGGCAGCGGCGTCGATCCCGCGGCGGGCGCAGACGTCGCGGAAGCTCTCGCCGTGAGCGGTCTCGCCCTCGATGCGCAGCACCTCGTCGACGTACTGGTGCGCCGCCTCGTGCTTGAGCACCTCCCGCACCGCGATCCAGGACGCGCGCGTCAGAAACACCCGGCTGACGCTGATCGTGCGGTCGATGCGGCGCCAGTGCGCCAGCTTCAACTTCGAGTCGTCGAGGGTCAGGATCGCCGGGCGCAGGCCGCCGCCGAAGAACTCGACATTGACGTTCGCCAGCTCGGCGCGCAGCGCCTCGAGCAGCAGGCGGTCGCGGGCGACTGCGGCAGCATCGACGGAGTCCATGGTCTCTTCGGTAGCGTCACACACGAGACGGGCAACAGCCGAAGGCGCGCAGCGGTTGCGTTCCTCGTCGGTGCCTGCTCTCGTCGCGCTGCGTCGTTGACTGTCCGGTCAATCGCCCGCGGAGTGCGCCATGCCCCAGGTCTTCCCGTTCGTCTTCTCGATAGCGACCCTGGTGATCGTGTTTCCGGCGCTTGGCTACATGGCCATGCGGCTCGCGCGCATCGCCGCGATGACCAACACGGGCGTCCACGACGAAAAGCTCACCGACATCCTCCGCAGCCGCATCGACATGGTCGTGTCGATCGTCTTCGGCCACAAAAAGAACCTTGAGGACCGCCTGAGCGGCTCGCTGCACATCATCATCATGTACACGTTCTTCGTGCTGACCATCGGGCACCTTGAGATCGTGATCGAAGGCGTCACATACTTCCTGAAGGCGTTCGGTCGCGAGCCTTTCCTGTATGAGCGGCTGCCCGGGCTGTCCCACGACCACCCCGTGATCCGCATGTTCCACCTGTCGCAGGACCTCGCTGCGGGCCTCGTCTTCCTCGCCGAGGGCACCGCGCTGGCGCGCCGGGTGTCGGGGGTGACACCGCGGCTGATGCCGCGCTCGGGAGACGGTGAGACCATCCTCTTGTTTGGCCTCACTCTGTATATGACCTTCTTCGTGCTGAACGGCACCAGCCGCATGATCCACCACGACTTCGTGTGGCACTTCGACTGGTCGCAGCCGATCAGCTCGCTGGCGGCGTGGCCCTGGCAGTTCATCGCCAGCGAGAACACCGTGCACTCGATCAACGTGCTCGCGTGGTGGGCTCACGTCGGCGCGTTCGCGATGTTCGGCGCCTACATCCCGCACTCCAAGCACATGCACATCGTCTTCGCCGGGCCGAACGTCTTCCTGTTCAAGAAGGGCGCGTACGCCTGGCGGCAGCCCGACGTCGTCAAGGCCGAGCGCGCGAAGGCGCCGCAGGAGCGCGCCCGCCCCAAGGGCCTGCCGCCGAAGATCGACTTCGAGACCGCCGAAGAGTACGGCCTGTCGCGCATCACCCAGCTCCCGGCGAAGACGCTGCTCGACAGCGTGTCCTGCACCGAGTGTGGCCGCTGCAACAACGTCTGCCCCGCTCACCTGACGCACAAGCCGCTGAAGCCCAAGAAGGTGCTGCGCGACCTGAAGCGCAACCTGCTGCTGAAGAACGGCCCCGCGCTGATGAAGGTGCGCGACGCCTTCGGCCGCCCTGTGGCCGAGAACCGCGAGCAGGAGGCGGCGCTCGACCTGTTCCCGCTGCTCAGCAGGCTCGAGGTCGACCACGCAAACGACGCCCAGGTGCGTCCGCTCGACGGGCAGTACAACGACGTCGAGGCCAGCATCCACGTCGACGAGGCCTGGGGCTGCACGACCTGCGGCGCCTGCTTCGAGGCCTGCCCGGTGCTCATCGACTCGGTGCCCGGCACGTTGATTGGCATCCGCCAGCACCTGGTCATGACCGAGGGCGACATGCCTTCGCAGCTGACCAACACGATGAAGAACATCGAGCGTCGCGGGAACCCGTGGGGCGTCGGTCAGGACAAGCGGCAGGAGTGGGCCGACGGCCTCGACGTGCCGGTGTTCGCCGAGATCGCCGCCGAGACCCCCGAGCGCGAGGTCGAGTACCTGTTCTGGGTCGGCTGCGCCGGCGCCACCGACGACAACGCCAAGAAGGTGCAGCAGGCGCTGGTGCGCATCCTGAAGGCGAGCAAGGTCGACTTCGCCATCCTCGGCTGCGAAGAGAAGTGCACCGGCGACCCGGCGCGCCGCCTCGGCAACGAGATGCTCTTCAACCAGCTGGCTCAGGAGAATATCGAGGTCTTGAAGCAATACAAATTCAAGAAGATCTTCACGACCTGCCCGCACTGCTTCAACAGCCTGAAGAACGAGTACGGCGAATTTGGCGTCGACTACTCGGTGCAGCACCACACCGAGCTCCTCGCCGAGCTGTTGAAAGACAACCGCATCCCCCTCGACACCAAGAAGCAGCTCGAGGAGCACGTGACCTTCCACGATCCGTGCTACCTCGGTCGATACAACAAGCAGTACGACGCCCCCCGCGAAGTCCTGTATTCGATTGGCGGCCGCGGCAAGCTGAAGGAGATGGAGCGCAGCAAGCAGACGTCGTTCTGCTGCGGCGCCGGCGGCGGCCGCCTGTTCATGGAGGAGCACCTCGGCGAGCGCGTGAACGTGGCGCGCACCGAGCAGGCGGTGGCGACCGGGGCGACGACGGTGGCGGTGGGCTGCCCGTTCTGCAAGTCGATGATCATCGACGGCACCAAGGCGAAGAACATCGAGGACAACGTCAAGGTCCGCGACGTCGCCGAGCTGCTGGCCGAGCGCCTGATGGCGCCGCCGGCGAAGTAGGCCCGTCATCAACGTCGACGAGGCATCAGCGGAACATCGAGGGCCCCGATCGCGTAACCGCGTACGGGGCCCTCGAGTTCGTCACGGGTACGAGAGCGCGAGGCGTCGCTCGCCGCGTCTCGCACCAAAGGCCGCGATCACAACCCTGCACCGCCATCGGCCGGCACGCCGATCACGGGCTCGTCAGCGCATTCATCGCCCGGCGGCGCGCAGTCCTCGCGCGACGCACGCGCGCCGTCGACCACGGTGTCCTGCGGGCATGACGGTTCGGCGACGGGATTCAAGCGAGGAACGCCGGCAAGCCCGGGGCCCGCACACCTGACCGACGCCGTGCCACCGTGCGCCTACCGGCCGTGCGCCCGGCTGACCGGCGAAGACGAACCACAAGGGCGACACGCGGATGGGGCTCTCCGTCGACGGCCCGGGGGGCTTGTGCCTGTTGCCGTCGTCGGAGCGGTCGCAGCAAGAGGCGAGTCAGCCGCGGGCTGGCCTCGCCGTCGAGGCGTCAGGCGCTCTCGCCCTCGCCCTCGCCCTCGCCCGTGTCGGGGCAGGCGGGAACGGCGGCCAGAAGGCCGGCCACGGCGAGGAACACGGGGAGGATTCGGGTCACGAACGTGCGCATGGGTTTCTCCTTCGGCCGTCGGGCCGTGTCGCAGGGGGTGCAGAGGCCGGGCCAGCCATGACGCCGCGCACGAACGGCATCCCGACGCGATTCCCCCGGCGATCGCCGGGGGAATCGCGACAGCGGTGTCAGGTCGCGGCCTCAGGTTCATGACGCTCGCCGTCACCAGGCGCCGCTGCCGCCGGGCGACGCCCCCCAGCGACGCCCGCGCCTCAGCGCCACTCGTCGATGAGGTTGGCGACCAGCGCCGTCCAGCCCGTCTGGTGTGAGGCGCCGAGGCCGGCGCCCTCGTCAGCGTGGAAGTACTCGTAGAAGAGGATCTCGTCGCGCCAGTGCGGATCGTTCTGGAAGCGCTGGCTGCCGCCCCACACCGGGCGCCGCCCGTGCGCGTCGCGCAGGAAGATGCCCACCGACCGGCGCGCGATGTCGCGGGCCATCTCGCGGAAGTTGATCGCCTGCCCCGCCGCCGGCGCCTTCACCGTGTACCTCGGCCCGAAGGCCGTTCCGAGCTTGCGCAGGCTCTCGATGATCAGGAACGTCGTCGGAAACCACAGCGGTCCGCGCCAGTTGGAGTTGCCGCCCTTCAGCTTCGAAGACGACTCCGCCGGCTCGTAGCCGACGGTGCGGCCATCCATCGAGAAGGGGTGCTGCTCGTGGTGCTTCGACAGGCTGCGGATGCCGTAGCGAGACAGGAATTCAGCCTCGTTGTACATCTTTTCGAGCATCCTCTTGAGCTGGTGCTGGTTGACGATCGTCAGCAAGTGGGTCGTCTTTCCGTCTATCTCGACGGTGTGGATCACCTCTTCGACCATCTCGCGCCGGTTCTTCAGGAACCAGTTCAGGTTGGCGCGGAATACCTTGAACGGCTCGATCCAGTCGAGCTCGAGCCGCTCGACGGCGAACAAGGGGATGAGGCCCACCAGCGAGCGGACACGGAACTTCTTGTAGGCGCCGTCGGGGGAGCGCAGCACGTCATAGAAGAAGCCATCCTCGGCGTCGAACAGCGAGTAGTCGCGGTTGCCCATGTGCTTCATCGCGTAGGCGACATACGTATAATGCTGAAGGAACTTCGACGCCATTCCTTCGTACACCGAATTCTCTTTCGCCAGCTCCAGCGCGATGCGCATCAGGTTCAGGCAGAACATGCCCATCCAGCCCGTCGCGTCGGACTGCTCGATCACCGAGCCGTCGTGCACCTTCTCGCTGCGGTCGACGAGGGTGATGTTGTCGAGGCCGAGGAAGCCGCCCTCGAAGATGTTGTTGCCCTCGCGGTCGACCTTGTTCACCCAGCTGGCGAAGTTGATGAGCAGCTTGTGGAAGCAGCGCTCGAGCCACTCGCGATCAGCCACGCCGCTTCGCAGGCGGTCCATGTTGTAGACGCGCCACACCGCCCACGCGTGGACCGGCGGGTTCAGGTCGCTGAACTCCCACTCGTACGCCGGCAGCTGCCCGCTCGGGTGCTGGAACTGCTCGAACAGCAGCATCCACAGCTGCTCTTTGGCGAAATTCGCGTCGACGAGGGCGAACGGCACGCACTGAAACGCGAGATCCCACGCCGCGAACCAGGGGTACTCCCACTTGTCGGGCATCGTCATCACGCGCATCGAGTTCAGGTGGCGCCAGTGCTCGTTGCGGATGCGCTTGCGCGACGCCGGCGGCGGCCAGTCGGGGTTGTCGCCGTCGAGCCACTTGCCGACGTCGAAGATGTAGATCTGCTTTGTCCACAACAGGCCCGCGAGCGCGCGGCGCTGCACGTGCTTCTCGTCGACGGAGGCGCCCGCGGGGGCCAGCGACTCGTAGAACGCGTCGGCCTCGTGGCGGCGGCGCTCGACCACGTCGTCGACCTCGGCCAGCGGGTCCTTGTGGCCCTGGTCGCTCAGGCGGAGGCGCAGCACCTGGCTGCCGCCCGCGGGCACGACAAGGCGGTAGTGCAGCGCCGCCTTGCTGCCGAACTGCTCGTCGCGCAGCGCGGTCTTGTCGCCGTCGACGACGAAGCGGTGAAAGGCGTCCTTGGTGGCGTCGGTCTTGCTGACATTGCCGGGGCCGAACACCGCCGGCGCGTTGGTTTCGTTGTCGGTGAACAGCGCGCGACCGCCGACGGGGCCGTACAGGTAGCGCAGGCCCACGCGGTACTGCACGGGGATGTCATCGTCGGGCTCGACGTCGCTGTCGTCGGCGACGACGCAGACGCCGCCCCAGTCGTCGCGGCCCGGCGTGATCACCGGCGGGGCCCGCGGCACCGGCTCCCACGACCACGTGTTGCGGAACCACAGCTGCGGCAGCACGTGCAGCGGCGCGTCGCGGTCGCCGCGGTTGTGTACGGTGATGCGGCAGACGAGGTCTTCAGGCGTCGCCTTGGCGTACTCGATGTCGATGTCGAAGTAGCGGTCGTGGTCGAAGACGTCGGTGTCGAGCAGCTCGAACTCGGGTCCCTGCCCGTGACGCGCCTGGTTCTCGCGGATCAGCTGCTCGTACGGGAAGCGCGCCTGCGGGTACTTGTAGCGCAGCTTCATGTACGAGTGCGTCGGCGTGTTGTCGACGTGGAAGTAGTAGTCCTTCACGTCCTCGCCGTGGTTGCCCTCGTAGGGGTTCACGCCGAAGAAGCGCTCCTTCAGGTGCGGATCGCGCTCGTTCCAGAACGCCGGTGCGAAGCACAGGATCTGGTGGCGGTCGCAGACGCCGGCGATGCCGTCCTCGCCCCAACGGTAGGCCTTCGAGCGCGCCTTGTCGTAGGTCAGGTACTGCCAAGCGTTGCCGTCGTCGGAGTAGTCCTCGCGCACAGTGCCCCACGCGCGGTCGCTCAGGTACGGCCCCCACCGTCGCCACGACGACAGATCGTCGCGCACCTCATCCAGCCGCTCGCGCTCCTTGCCACCGGACTTCGTCATCATCGCCGCTCCCTTTGCGTGATTGCCGCGAATGGGCGGCGGGTGAGCATCAGGGCAGCGCCTGCCCGGATTCAAGCCGACGACCGCCATTGTCGTCGGCGACGACTCATATACGCTTGAGAAAATCGACTCTCACCCAATCGTTCTTGCGCGCCGTGCCGCGATGCTCGAGCCCGACGGCGACGTAGGCGTCTACGACGGCGCGCTCCTGCTCGGCGAGCACCCCCGACAGCCACAGCTCGCCGCCCGGCGCCACCGCCCCCGCGATGGGTCGCACCAGCTCGATGAGCGTGCCCGCGAGGATGTTGGCCACGACGACGTCGTAGCCGGCCCCATCGTGGTCGGGGGCGTCGTCGTTGGCGTCGAAGCGGTCGGCGACGCCGTTGTCGCGGGCGTTGTCGAGGGCGGCCTTCACGGCGACGGGGTCGATGTCGGTGCCCTTGGCGTGCTGCGCCCCGAGCCTCAGCGCGACCAGCGCGAGGATGCCGGTGCCGGTGCCGACGTCGAGCAGGCGCTTGATGGGCCCCTTGTCGTCGAGGTGGCGCTCGACGGCCTCGGTGCACAGCTGCGTCGTCTCGTGCTGGCCGGTACCAAACGCCATGCCGGGGTCGAGGTGCAGCACCAGCGGCTGCCGGCCGGGGCCCACGCGCTGCACGACGAAGCGGTCGCGCTCCCACGACGGCACGATCCACACGCGCCGGCCGAGGCGGAATGGCTTCCAATGGGCCATGAAGATGGCGTTCCAGTCCTCGGGCCACAGGTCCGCCCACGTCAGCGTGGTGTCCTTCGCCTTCGCCACGTGGTTGACGATCTGCGCGATGCGCGCGCCGACCTTCGCCTCGAGGCCGGGCACCCGCGAGAACGTCGCGATCAACGCAGCGCACCCCGTCAGGCGCGCCTCCTTGCCCGGCACCGCGCGCGTCTCGTCGTCCTCGGTCTCGAGTCCGAGGGCCCCCTGCTCGAGCAGCACCGACGCGAACGTGTCGGCCATGGCCATCGCGCAGTCGACGGTGAGCGTGCGCCACGGCGACTGCTCGTTGTGCTGCGCCTTCGCCTTCGTCCGCGGCTTCACCTTCGTCGTCATGCTCATGGTGGTGGTCATTGACGTCGTCATGCGCGGGAGACACGCGCTGCGCAACCCCCGCTCCCTGCGACGACGGCGGCGTCAGCGCACGGCGCCGCGCAGGAGCCGCAGCAGCGCCTGCCGCTCGGCGTCCTTGTCGGCGACGCTGCGCAGGA
Organism: Deltaproteobacteria bacterium; assembly: GCA_016874845.1. GTDB lineage: Bacteria > Myxococcota > UBA727 > UBA727 > VGSZ01 > VGSZ01. Next base: position 4,050 of record VGSZ01000130.1, on the reverse strand, counting down.
CCTTGCCGTCGCGCACGATGACGCCACGCTCGACGAGGAGCGCCACCGCGTTTTCGACGACCACCTTCGACGCCGCCTCGGCGGCGTGGACGTCGCCGGCGACGACGGCGGCCTTCACCGCCTCGAGCCAGCGCCCGACGGCGGCCTTCTCGTCGAGGCCGGCGGCCCCGCAGACGCGGGGCGCGGCGTCGGCGACGACGGCGTAGCACTCGACGAAGCCCTGGATCAGGCTGGCGGCGAAGCGCCATGAAGTCCTCGGCATCGGCGCGTCGGGGACGAGGACGCCGTCGTCGTCCCCGACGACGACGAAGCCGGCCGCCACGGCGTCGCGCACCGCGGCGTCGAACAGGTGGTCGAACGGCACACCGGGCTCGAAGATGAACTCGAGCTTCAGCGCCCGCGAGATCCCGCGGGCCCGCTCAGCGACAACGGCGCGCGGCACGGCGACCCCGGGCGTGGCGCCGGCGGCGAGGAGCGCGGTGGCGACGATGGCCTCGGGCGCGGCGTGGTGCAGTACGTGGTTCTTGTGCACGTCGAGGATCAGCCAGGCGCCCTCGGCGACGGCGCACAGCGTGCGGCCGTCCACGACGGTCTTCTTCACGAGCCCATCAGCGACGATCTTGGCGAGGGCGCCGCCCAGCAGCGCCTGCGCGCCATCCCCGTCGAGCCCCGCCTCCAGCCGCGCGCGCGGCTGGCGCGCGACGTGGGCCAGCAGGAGCTTCGCGCCCACGAACAGGCGCTCGACGTCGAGGCCCTTCTTGCGGTAGCCAAACAGCGTGGCACACACGAGCGACATCGCCGTGACGACGCCCGCCTGGTTGATGCCCCACGTGATCCGGTGACCGAGCGCAGCGATGGCCGCGCGCACGCGGGGGTCGTCGACCGGGACATCGCGCGAGATCCCGCGACGGGCCATGTGCTCGCGCAGCGAGACAGGCTCGTCGAAGGTGACGAAGACCTTGCCGTAGCGGCCGGCCAGCACGCCCGTCGCCTTCACGAGCCCCGCCGCCGACTCCTTCTCCTTCGCCGCGCCGCCGAGCTCCTTCGTGTAGCTGTTGGCCTCGACGATCTTCTCGTAGGCGATGTGCGCCGGCACGAACACCGCGTCGTCCTCGCGGCTCTCGAGCCACGCGTCGACGAGCATCGACAGCAGCCCGAGCTTGGGTGGCAGCGTCTTGCCGTTGCGCGCCCGCCCACCCTCGATGAAGAACTCTGTCGTCAGGCCTTCCTTGAACAGGCGGCGCACGTAGGCGCGGAACACCGCGCCGTACAGCGGATCGCCCTTGAACGATCGCCGCAGGAAGAACGCGCCGCCCCGTCGCAGCAGCGGCCCCAGCGGAAAGAAGCTCAAGTTGTCGCCGGCGGCGATGTGCGGGGGCAGCATGCCGTGCTGCAGCATCACCTGGCTCATCACCAGGTAGTCGACGTGGCTGCGGTGGCTCGGGACGAGCACGAGCGGCCCGCGCCGCGCCGCCTGCCGCACGCGCTCCAGATCGGCTTCGTCGACGACGATGGCGTCGTAGATGCGCCGCCAGATCGCCTGCAGCACGCGATCGATGAAGCGGGCGACGTCGACGTCGAAGCGCGCCGCGATCTCGTCGTGCAGCGCCCGCGCCCGGCGCTCGACGGCGGCCAGCGGCGCCTTGTCGTCGGCGGCCAGCTCGCTCATCGTCTCCTGCAGCCGGGCGTCCTTGAGCACGTCGTCGCGCAGCCGCGCCGCCGACTTCAGCGGCGGGCCGTGGGCGACGCGCTCGACGCGGGTCAGGTGGTGAAGGACCGTCCAGCGCACCTTCTTGGCGACCACGTCGTCGGCGACGTCGGGGCGCTCGCGCACGAACGCCTGCAGGTCCACCGCCTCGCTCATCTCGATGCGCGCGCTGCCCCCGGCAGCGACGAGCCGCCCCGCCGCGCGCAGCAGGCCGGGCTCCTCGACGGAGCCGAGCAGCGCGTCGATGGCCGTGGGCTCGAAGTGGCCAGGGCGCTGGCGCAGGGCAAGGAAAACCGGCACGAGGAAGATCGGGCGGTCGAGGTCGCGCTGCAGGCGCACCAGCGTCTCGACGTAGCGCGCCCGCAACGTCGCCGTCGGCGACAGCAGGTGCAGTGGTCGCCGCAAGAACAGCTCGGCCGAGAAGCCCGCGCGCACGCATCGCTCGAGCAGCGCCTCCTCGCGACGCACGCTCGCCACGCCGCGGCGCAGGCGCGACAGCGCCACCGGCAACGTCTGCAGCGCCAGCACGTTCAAGCCGCCGACGAACGCCGCCGACGGCAGGCCCTCGCGGGCCACCACCTGCGACAGCGCGAGGTGATCCACCGGGTTACGCGCCCGATGCACCCAGACGACCACGCCCCGCTGCGCCAGCGCCCGGACGCGCACGACGTCGTCCACGGCGACGCCAATCTGCTCGAGGCGCCGACCGGCCAGCAGGCGCAGCAGCGGCCCGAGGCGTCGCGGCATCCCGCGCCCCTCGAGCCCGCGGGGCAACGCGGCGCCCGCGACGACCGACGTCGGCACGAGCGACGCTTGCGCGCCGCCCCCGCCGCGCGAAGACGACGGCAGACCGGACGCAGGCTGCGCGGGCGGATCCGTCGACACACCGGGGACGTAGCGCGGGAACCTCCCCGTTGGCGAGAGTGTCTCTGCTGCCTACACTTGATCCATGCGTTCCGTCGCCGTGCTCCTGCTGTCCGCCCTGCCCGCCGTCGCGACGCCGCCCGAGTCGCTGGCGCTTCGCGGGGCCGCCGCGGGGACGGACGACGACGCCGGCGACGAGGTCGCTGACGACGACGACGACTGGCGCTACGCCTGCGACGGCACCGACGCGGCGCTGCTCGCCGAGATCGACGAGGCCTTTCGCTCCCGCGTCGGCTACGGCGAGACGTGGGACGAGTCGATCTGCAACCAGGGCAACCTCGTGCAGGGCGGCACCCGCGCCCTCGTACGTCGTCGTCCAGCGGCGACGCCGCCCCCCGCCGCGATGGCCGCGGCGCCCGGGGCTGCGTCGGTGATCGCGGAGGCGCCGGCCACGCCAGACACCCCCGCGGCGCTGGGGGCGACCGCAGCGATGACGACGGGGACGACCGCGCCAGCGACCGCCGCCGGCGCCCTGCCGTCGTCAGGCACCGTGACCAAAGAGCCCACCGCCTTCGAGAGGCGGATGAACGACCAGTTCTTCGCGTGGGCGATCCCGCTGATGGCCGCGGTCGCCGGCTTGTTCGCGCTCGTCGTCGCCGCGCTGATCGGGCTGTTCCTTCAGCTGCGGCGTCAGATCGTGCTCGAGGTCGCCTGCCCTTCGTGTCGGACGCGCATCCCCTTCGTCGTTGGCGAGAGCCCGCAGCTGTTCTGCCCCGCGTGCGGCGCGCCGTGCCGCGTCGATGTCCTTGGCTCCGGCGACGCGCTGTCTGCGCACGCCGTGCCGCTGTAGCCGTCGCCGGCGGGCCCGGGATCGGGTCGCCGGCGACGACGAGGAAGGCCCGATGCGCTCGCTCATCCTCGCGTCGTCCCTGCTTGCCGCGGTCGCCGCATCCGTGGCTCACGCCGACGTCCTGCCGACCCCGCCGTCGGCTCCTACCCCACCGTCGGCGCCGACGACCGTGGCGCCTGCCGCCAGGCTGAACCCGGTCCTATGCGGCTGCGCAGCGTCGCGCCTGCTGATACGCGGGCCCGTCGTCATCGACGACCGCGCCGGCGTCTCCGCCTGGCTGCACGGCGGCGCGCGGGTGCAGGGCTTCGTCCGCGACGCTGGCGGCGCGCTGCAGGCGAGCCCGCTGCCGCTGACGCTGCACCGCACGCCCGCACGGCCCGGCGAGCCCGACGGCGACGCGCTCGTGCAGGTCACCGCCGCCGGCGACGGCGCGGGCTTTGTCGGCGTCGTCAAGCCGCGCGAGACCGCCCCACGCGACGTCCTGGCGGTGACGCTGCGGGCGACTGCTGGCGGCGCGCCCACGACAACGGGCGCCCCCGTGCCCGGCGCCCCCGTGCCCGGTGTCGCGAGCGCGCCATCGGCCGTCGCCCCCGTGCTCGATGCGCTGTGGCTCTCCCCCCCCGAGCGA
>VGSZ01000129.1 GCA_016874845.1 Deltaproteobacteria bacterium | reverse complement strand
GCGCGTCGCGCGCGTGTCGTGCGCGTGTCGTGCGCGTCGTCGTGCGCGTCGTCGTGCGCGTCGTCGTGCGTGTCGTCGTGCGTGTCGTCGTGCGTGTCGTCGTGCGTGTCGTGCGTGTCGTCGTCGAGGACGGGCGTCGTCGACGCTGCCACCCTCGCTACGCACCGTGACGCTGTGGTGCGTGCTGCTCTTCGCAGCACCGGAAGGTCGACGGATCTCTGGCTGGCGCGTATCGTCCGGCACCTTTTGGGTGTGGTGGAGACGCGATGCGCAGGACGAGCCTGTGGTTGACCCTTTCGATGGTGGCAGCGACGACGTCGGCGGCAGCGACTTCGCCCTTCCCCACCGTCGTCGCGCGGCCGGCAGCTCCGCCCGATCCCGCGCTCGAGGCGGCCAGCGCCGCGGTCGCGACGTTCGCCGCCGACGACGGCGCCGCGCCGGACGAAGATGACGCCGAAGAAGACGATGACGGCGTCGATCCCGAGTCGGAGCTGCTCGACGGGGGCGTCGCAGCCGTCGACGGGCACCGCTACTCGGCGGACCTGAGCGACGAGCAGCTGAAGGAGCTGTGGGCGAAGCGCCCCGAGCAGCTCGGCTCGCTGTCGGTGGGCTTCACCGAGTCGGGCAGCCAGCTCAACGCCGTGCAGTTCCCGACCGAAGGCGGCCCGTGGCTGGTCGTCAATCCCCACGAGGCCTGGGGCGCGAAGGAGACCATCGACTACGTCGTGGCCGCCGCGCAGCAGGTCGCTGATCGGATGCCCGGCGGTCCGCCGCTGCGGGTGAACGACATCTCGAAGAAGGACGGCGGGTGGCTGCGGCCACACAAGAGCCACCAGTCGGGGCGCGACGTCGACCTCGGCCTCTTCTACCCGGACAACGCAAAGTGCTCGAAGGCGCGCGAGAAGTGCATGGACGTCGCGCGCAACTGGGCGCTCGTGCGCGCGCTCGTCACCACGGGCGACGTGCAGATGCTGCTGGTCGACAAGCGCATCCAGGCGTCACTGTACGAGCACGCGCTGTCCATCGGCGAGGACAAGGGCTGGCTGGACTCGCTGTTTCACGGCCCCGAGCCGCTCCTGAAGCACGCGAGTCGTCACCGCGACCATTTCCACGTGCGCTACTACGCGCCGCGATCGCAGGAGCTCGGTCGGCGGGTGCAGCCGCTTCTAGCCATGCGCCCCGAGCACAACCTGATGCTGCACCGCATCCGGTCCGGCGACAGCCTCGGCAAGATCGCGTCGAAGTACGGCACAACGGTGAACGCGCTGAAGAAGGCCAACGGGATGAAGAACACCTTCCTACGCGCCGGCCGGACGCTGCGCATCCCGCTGCGTGGGCCGTGCACGTCTTGCCCGGTGCCGCCGCCCGTCGTCGTTCCCCCGCGGCGACTGCCGCCCGACATGCTGACCACCGACAAGCCGACGCCGCTCACCGCTGTCACCGCGCCGCCAGCGCCCGTCCTCGTCGCCGTCGCGCAGCCCGTGGCGGGCCCGGCGGGCTGACGCCTCTGGACGGACGGACGCTCCCGCGCGCGGCCCCCGAACGGGCCGCGCTCCTTTTTTGGCGCGCGCGGCGCGCTTTGCAGCGCCGGTGGCGCGTGACACAACGACATCATCGCTGGGAGTCCATACATGTCGACGACGACGACGACCGCCGCGCCCCGCACCACCCACCGCCGCCACTACGCGCCGCCGCCGTTCCTGGTCGACACCGTCGCCCTCGACCTCACCCTCGACGAAGGCGACACGCGGGTCACGGCGACGCTGACGCTGCGCCGCAACCCGTCGTCCCCGACGAAGACGGAGCCGCTGGTGCTCGACGGCGCTGTGAGCGACGCCTTCGGCTCGGGGCCGCTCGTTGCCATCGCCAAGGACGGCGTGCCCCTGCCCGCCGACAGCTACAGCCTCGACGCCGACACACTCACGATCCACGCCCCGGGCGACCGCCTCGTGCTGAGCACGACGCGCAGGCTGAGCCCGAAGGACAACGCGTCGCTCGAGGGGCTGTACGCGTCGGGCAGCGGGTTGTTCACGCAGTGCGAGGCCGAGGGGTTTCGCAAGATCACGTGGTTCCCCGATCGGCCCGACGTACTGTCGACGTACACGGTGACGCTGCGGGCGAAGCGGTCGCGCTTCCCCGTGCTGCTGTCCAACGGCAACAAGCAGAGCGAGCTCGACGACGGCGAGTGGCGCGTCGCGACGTGGCACGACCCGTGGCCCAAGCCCTGCTACCTGTTCGCCGTCGTCGCCGCCGATCTGGTCGCCCGCTCCGACTCGTTCACGACTGCGAGCGGCAAGCAGGTCACGCTGAACATCTGGGTGCAGGCGCATGACCGCGACCAGACCGCCCACTGCATGGAGAGCCTGAAGAAGTCGATGGCCTGGGACGAGACGCGCTTCGGCCGCGAATACGACCTCGACGTCTTCAACCTCGTCGCCGTCTCCGACTTCAACATGGGCGCGATGGAGAACAAGGGGCTGAACATCTTCAACACGAAGTACGTGCTCGCCCGCCCCGACACCGCCACCGACGTCGACTTCGACGGCATCGAGGCCGTCGTCGGCCACGAATACTTTCACAATTGGTCAGGGAATCGCGTCACCTGTCGTGACTGGTTTCAACTCTCGCTAAAAGAGGGATTCACCGTCTACCGCGACCAGGAGTTCTCCTCCGACGTCGGCTCCCGCGCGGTCAAGCGCATCGACGAGGTTCGTCGACTGCGTAGCCTGCAGTTCCCCGAAGACGCCGGCCCCACGGCGCACCCGGTGCGGCCCGACAGCTACGTCGAGATCTCGAACTTTTATACGGTAACCATCTACGAGAAGGGCGCCGAGGTCGTCCGGCTGTACGAGACGATCCTGGGGCGCGATATGTTCCGCAAGGGCACTGACCTGTACTTCGCGCGCCACGACGGGCAAGCGGCGACGTGCGACGACTTCCTCGCCGCGATGGCCGAGGTCTCGGGCCGCGACCTGACGCAATTCTCGCGCTGGTATGGGCAGGCGGGCACGCCGGCGGTGACGTCTTCGGGGCAGTACGACGCCGAGCAGGCCACTTACACGCTGACGCTGACGCAGACGATGCCGCCGACGCCGGGCCAGCCCGACAAGCTGCCGATGGTGATCCCGGTGACGACGGCGTTGCTCGGCAAGGACGGCCGTCGCGTCCCCCTTATCGTCGACGGCAAGCCGGCGGGCGACGAGGTCGTGCTCGAGCTCGACGCCGCGACTCGCACCTTCGTGTTCGGGGGCGTAGGCGACCGACCGGTGCCGTCGCTGCTGCGGGGGTTCTCGGCGCCGGTGAAGCTGACCACCGATGACAACGAGGCGAGCCTGCGGTTCCGCCTGGCCTATGACGACGACCCCTTCAACCGCGTCGAAGCCGGGCAGGAGCTCTACCTGCGTGAACTCGAGCTGGGCGTCGACGGCGTCCATGAAGGTCGTGAGCCGTGGCCACCGTCGCCCGAGCTCATCGAGGCCCTGAAGACCGCGCTGGCGTCGTCGCTGCTGCCCGGCGCCGATCATGCGCTGCTGGCGCTGGCGTTGTCGCTGCCCGGTCTCGACGTGGTCGGGGATCGGCTGGGGTGGGCCGACTACACAGCGGCCCACCGCGTCCGCGAGGGCCTGGTGACGACCCTGGCGCGCGCAATGGCGCCGCTGCTGGCCGAGGTCGACGCGGCGTTGTCGCGCGAGCTGGACGGTCGACCCTACGCGTTCGAGCCGCGCGCTGTCGGCCTGCGCAGCCTCCGCAACCTGATCGTGTCGTGGCGTTCGCGCCTCGACGAAGAGCACGCCTACGCGCACCTGCAGCGCGCGTCGTGCATGACCGACGTGCAGACGGCGCTGGCGCTGGTAGCGCTGTCGCGCGGTCCTCGACGCGAGGCGGCGTTCGCCGACTTCTACGCGCGCTGGCGCGGCGAGGCGTTGATGATCGACAAGTGGTTCACGCTGCAGGCGCAGTCGACGCGCGCGGGGGCCATCGACGACGTGACCGGCCTGCTGTCGCACGAGGCGTTCTCGCTGAAGAACCCCAACCGCGCGCGCGCGCTCGTGTCGGCGTTCGCGATGGGCAACCCGCTGCACTTCCACGACGCCTCGGGCCGTGGCTACGCGTTCCTCGGTGAGCAGGTGCGGGCCCTCGACGCCTTCAACCCGCAGATCGCGGCGCGCTTCCTCACCCCGCTGACCCGATGGCGACGACAGGACGCCCCGCGGCAGGAGCAGATGAAGTCCGAGCTGCGCCGCGTGCTCGAGCGGCCGGCGTGCAGCCGCGACGTGTTCGAGATCGCGAGCAAGGCGCTGGCGTAGCAGCCTGCGGTGAAGATGGCCGAAGGCCGTTTTCGCCGAGGGCTGCGTCTTGGGTGGGGGGCCCCGTCGAGCTTCGCTCGACGGGGGGCGGGTCTGGAACAGACCTGCCAGAGGGATCGCAGGCTGTGTGGAAACGCCGCCGGCGTTTTCACCACAGCCTGGTAGGCGTCGGCGGCGCGCTGGCGTTCAAAGCGCAGTCAAGGCGCCTCGCGACGAGGCAGACGCATCGGTCAGCGGACGGAGCACCGCCGGACCGGGCATGGTCGACAACCTTGCCATGCCGCACGTCGACCACGTCCCACGCACCTCCCGCTCGCAGCCGCACACCAACGACCACGGTGCCGTCCACGTCTGCAAGCGCGGCGACACGCTGTGGGACATCGCCCGCGACCACGGCGTGTCGTTGGCCGACCTGCAGAAGGCGAACCCCCAGCTGGCCGGTCGCGGCATCTTCGCCGGCACGCAGGTCCACATCCCGGCGAAGGCGACGTCGGCGGCGGCACCTGCGACTCCGCGCGAGACGCCGGCGCCGGCGCGCCGTGCGGCCTCCGCCGAGCAGCAGCGCGAGACCCGGAGGGGCGCCGCGGACGCCGACGACCAGGTGCGCCGCCGCGTCCTTGGCGCCGACGGGCGCGCCACCAGCGACGTCGGCGCCGCCCGCGCCGCTTGCGCCGAGGCACCGTCGACGAGCATCCCGCGCCGCGCCGACGGCTCGGTGGACGTGTCGGCGACAAAGAGCATGACCGAGGCGCAGAAGTTCGACTTCTACAAGGCGCTGATCGCGCAGAGCGGTGGCAAGTTCCACTCGGCCCCCAACGCCCGCAACCTCGTCGGCCTGCGTGACGAGACGAGCCCGAAGAGCAACGGCGGCCGCGGCGCCAACGACGACAAGTTCGTGATGCTCTGGCAGGACAAGAGCGGTCGCAAGCACGTGAAGGAGTTCACCGGCACCACCGAGGGCAACGAGGCCAACCGCCGCGCGTTCTCGAGCGACGTCAATCGCGACGGTCGCAACGATCTTGGGCGCATCCCCCTCGGCCACTACGAGTATCAGGTAGGGTCGTCGGCGCGCCTCGGCGACGTGCTGCGACCGACGAAGGCCTTCCAGGTCGAGCGCGACTTCAACAACGACGGGCGCTACAAGGGTCGGCGCGAGAAGCACGCCGACACGTCCTCGGCGTTTCTGTTCCACAAGGGATCGTCGGCAGGCTGCCAGACGATGGACGACGCGAACTGGAACCGCTTCTGGAATGCCCTGCACTCCTCGGGGCGTCCGTCGAAGATCGGCTACACCCTCGTCGCCGTGTGAGCGGCCGCGGCGCCCGCCTCGGCCCTGCCACCCTCGCGCTCGCGAGCGCGGCGTGGACGTCTTGCGCTGACGGCGTCGCCGACACCGACGCCAACGGCGTCGTCGACGCCGGCGCGGTCGTCGACGCCGGCGCGGTCGCCGACGCCGGCGACCTCCGCGATGCCGGTGCACTCCGCGATGGCGGGAACGTCTTCGACGCGGGCGACGTCGTCGATGCTGGCGACCTCCGCGATGCCGGTGAGCTCCGCGATGGCGGGAACGCGGGCGACGTCGTCGACGCTGGCGACGCCGGTGGCGACGCGCTGCGACCCGAGCGTTCTTTGTGCGCGTCGGGCCGGGTCGGCCCGATCGAGGACAGCGGACCGCTCGGCGACCCGGCGCTCACCGAGACCTCGGGCCTGGCGGCCTCGTGGTTGAACCCCGGCGTCCTGTGGGCGCACAACGACTCGGGCGACGCCGCGCGCTTCTTCGCCGTCGGCGACGACGGCTCTGCCCGCGGGCGCTTCGTGCTCGACGACGTCGAAGCCATCGACGTCGAGGACGTCGACGTGGCGCTGTGCCCCGACGCACCCGACGTGTGCGTGTGGCTGGCCGACACCGGCGACAACGCGCGCGCCCGCCACGCCGCCCGGCTGGTGATCGTGCCCGAGCCGTTCGTCGACGACCTCGCTGGCGACCCGCTCGCCGCCCTGCCCGCCGGCGCGGCGCTCGTCGTGCCGTTCACGTACGAAGGGGGGCCCGTCGACGTCGAGGGCACCGTCGTTGCCGCCGACGGCCGTCGCGTCTTCCTGTTCGAGAAGATCGACGCGGCGCAGGCGCGGGTCTACGCGCTCGCGGCGCCCTTCGTCACCGACGGCTCGATGGTGGCGCGGGTGGTGGCGACGCTGTCGTCGCCCGGGCTCGCCATCAACCTCGGGCGCGCGATCACCGCCGCCGACCTGCACACCACCGGCGCGCGGCTGCTGCTGCGCGTCTACACCGGCGTTTTCGAGTACCGCTTCGGCGCTGGTGGCGAAGTCGACGACGCGTTCGCCAGCCTCGGCGCCCTGTCGCCGACGCAGCTCGTCTTTGGCCCGCTGTCCGAGCCCCAGGGCGAGGCCGTCGCCTACGACCACGACGGCCGCGGCGTCTTCAGCGTCAGCGAGGACCCCGACGGTCGCCCCGGTCGGGTGCTGCATCACTTCCCGTGTCGCCCCTAGACTTATGGGATGGGCTCCTCGTCCCCGATTGGCTGGCGACGACGGCTGCGCGCGTACACCGCGGTCGTCGCCGCCGCCGTCGTCGTGAAGGCCGCCCTGTTCGTGTGGTTCGTGCCGATCGGCGGCGCGGCGCTCGCCGACGGCGACCGCGACGACGTCGTCGAGCGGCGTAATCACCTTGTCGCGCTGCTCGCCGACGCCGGGCCGCCGTCATCGCCACTGCTCGACGAGCGGTTCGCCGACGAGTGGCGCATCGTCGCGCTGTCGATGACGGCGCTGGAGACGGCGTAGGTCGCGTTTGCGCCCCCCGACACCCGGCCTGAAGCCATCCTCGCCACGCGCCGCCTCGCCGACGTCGCGCCGCGCCCCGACAGCCGTGCCTTCGACACCGCACAGTGGCAAGGCGACACCCTCGCGAGCCTCGACCGCGACGAGCACCACACCGGCTGCCTCGCCCCGGCGCCCACCGCGTGCTCGGTGGCAAGGACCGCAGAGACGTCCACCGCGCCGTCGTCGCTGCGCCGCGGCGCCGCCTGCAGGCGGCGCCGCGACCGCTGTTGCCGCGGCGCCGCCTGCAGGCGGCGCCGCGACCGCTGTTGCGCACCTACCCGGGCGAGACCGACGCGATGGACAACGTCGTGCCGCAGGCGGCGCTCGGGATCGCCGCCGTCGTCGATCCGTCGCCCGCGAACGACGCCAAGCGCGCCCGCTTCGTCGCCTTCGCCCGCGCCCACCTGCTCGCCCCGGAGACCGGCGTGATGGCGTTCTCGGTCAGCGGCGCCGGCACCTTCGCCGAGCCGCGGCTCGGGCGCCGGCTGGAACAGCCACGACACACCACACGCCGACGCCGCCTTCGCCGCCGAGCAGTGGCGCGCCCTCCTGCGGTCGTACGTCCTCAACGTCGGGCCGCTCTTTGCCGCGCTGCGCGAGCACCGGCACGGCAAGGACGGCGGCGGCGACGTCGACCCGGGCCCGGTGATCTTCGGGCTGTCGCCGGCGGGCACGAGGTTCGCCATCGCCGGCGCCCGCCACGCCGGCGACGCTGCTCGGCGGGCGGCTCGCCACCGCCGAGCAGCGCCGGGACGTCGTGGTCGTGGGGCGGCCGCCGCGGCTATCTGCTGACGCCCAATGTCGGCGACGCCATCCTGCTGGCGACGAGCACCGCCCGGCGGTTCGACCGACGCGATGTCAATCGGCACATCGACCGGCACGTCGACGTGCCGGTCCTGGGCGCGGAGCCGGAGCCACCGCCCGCCAGCGCCGTCAGCCCTTGAGCTTCATCCGCAAGCGCTCGACGACGTTGCCACCGATCAGGTGCTGCTGGATGACATCGTCGACGTCTTCCTTGGTATTTAGCGCATACCAGACGCCGCTGGGAAGATCCTTTTCACCATAGACGACCGCCGCCGGCCCCTGGGCGCAGGTGTCAAGGCAGCCGGCCTTGTTCACGCGCACCGCGCCCTTGAGCCCCGCCTTGAAGCAGGCCTCCTTGGCGTGGGCATGCAGCGCGGTGGCGCCGCGCTGCACGCACGACCCCTTGGGATCGTCGGCTGAGCGCTCGTTGGTGCAGAAGAAGATGTGATGCTGAAACGGTGGCATGGTTTCTAGCGTATCCTGAAAAGTCAGTTATCAAGGTCGGGCGTGAAGCCGCGGCGCATGGTGTTCTCGGTGACGCAGCGCGGGTCGGCGAAGAGCGGCAGGTAGCCGGGGCCGCCCGCCTTCGTGCCGATGCCGCTCATGCCGAAGCCGCCGAACGGCTGCCGCTCGACCAGTGCGCCGGTGCTGCCTCGGTTCAGGTACAGGTTGCCGACGCGGAAGCGACGACGCGCCTTGTCGAGGTTTGCCGGCGAACGCGAGAACACCGCGCCCGTCAGGTGGAACTCGGTGCCGTTTCCGACGGCGAGGGCGTGGTCGAAGTCCTTGACCCGGTAGACGGCGAGGACGGGGCCGAACAGCTCGTTCTGCATCAGCGGGTGGCGGTCGTCGTCGACGGCAAAGATCGTCGGCGGCACGTAGCAGCCGTTTTCCGGCACCGTCGACGAGAACAACTTCGCAGCGCCGTTGCCGGGGTTTTCGATCACCACGAGCAGGCGCTGCTGGCTCTCGACGTCGACCACCGGCGGCACTGCGGTGCCGCAGTCGGAGCCGGGGCCGACGCGCAGCGCGCGCGCCGCCTCGACCAGGCGCTTGACGAAGGCGTCGTAGACAGCGTCGTGGACGAGCACGCGGCTGGCTGCCGAGCACTTCTGCCCGGCGAAGCCAAACGCGCTCTTGACGACGCCGTGCACGGCCTCGTCGAGGTCGGCGTCGTCGTCCACGATGACCGCGTTCTTGCCGCCCATTTCGCACACCACGCGCTTGACCTGCGCCTGCCCGGCCTGCGTCTTCGCTGCCGCCTCGACGATGGCGAGGCCGACGGACTTGCTGCCGGTGAACGCGATCTGCGCGACACTCGCGTGCTCAACGAGCGCGCGGCCGACCTCTTCGCCAACGCCAGGCAGGAAATGCACGACGTCACGGGGTAAGCCCGCGGCCTTCATCTTCTCGTACAGGCCAAAGGCGACGGCGCTGGACTGCTCGGCGGGCTTCAAGACGACGGTATTGCCGGCGACGAGCGCCGCGGTCGCCATGCCGCAGAGGATCGCGAGCGGAAAGTTCCAGGGCGCAATCACGGCACAGACGCCGCGACCCTCGTACGAGAGCGTGTTGTCCTCGCCAAAGACGTTGCCCTGCTTCTTGTCGGACAGCTCGAGCAACGCCTGCCGCGCGTAGTAGCGACAGAAGTCGACGGCCTCAGCGACGTCGGCGTCGGCCTCCTTCCACGGCTTGCCGACCTCGAAGCACTGCAGCGCCGCCATGGCGTGGCGGTCGGCCTCGATGAGGTCGGCGAGCTTCTCGAGCAGCGTCGCGCGGTCTTTCAGCGGCGCGTCACGCCACGCCGGCCACGCCGCCGCCGCCTTCGCCACCGCGGCGTCGACGTCGGCGCGGGTCGCCAGGGAGACGTCAGCGACGATCTGGGCGTGGTCGTTGGGGCTCGTGCGCCGCTGGGTCGCCCGCCCCTTCAACACGTCGCCGCCGACGACGACGGGCACCGCCAGCGGCAACCTCTTGCCCACCGCCGCGACGGTGGCGGCGAACGTCTCGCGCGTGGGCGCGCGGCTGAAGTCGGCGAGCGAGCAGTTGAAGAACGGGCTCGCAAGGTCACCCTTCACCAGCTTTGACCTGGTCGCCTGGTTCGCCCTCTCGAGCGCCGCCGCCTCGGCGACGGGCCGCGCGAGCAGCTTGCCCATGTCGACGTGGTCGTGGTGGCTGAGCTTCAAGAAGCCCGAGTTGCTCGTGTTCTCGAGCAGGCGACGCACCAGATACGCCATGCCCGGCAAGAGCTCGCCGACGGGGGCATAGACGCGCACGCGCTGGCCGAGCGCGCGGAACGCCTTGCGCTCGGGCTCGGCCATGCCGAACAGCATCTGCGCCTCGAACGCGCGCTCCGGGACCTTCAGCTCCTTCGCCAGCACGACGGCGTGGGTCAGCGAGCGAAGGTTGTGGCTGCCGAACGCCGCGCCGATGTGCTGGTGATTCTGCAGCAGATAGCGGGTGAGACGTTCATAGTTGGCGTCGGTCTCGGCCTTGACGCCGTACACCGGGCACTCCCAGCCCTGCTGCTTCGCCAGCACCGTCTCGTAGTCCCAGTAGGCTCCCTTGACGAGGCGGACGCCCACGGGCGCGCCGCGGCTCTTCGCGATCGACACCAGGCGCTCGGCGTCCTTCTGCGAGGATTTCAAGTACCCCTGAATGACGATGGCGACGTGGGGCCACGACCGCAGCTCGGGCGTCGTCACGAGATCTTCAAAAAGATCGTAGGTGATGTCGTGGTAGGCCCACTGCTCGAGGTCGACGTTCAGGTAGACGTTCTTTTCTTTCGCGCGCAAGAACAGCGGAAGCACCCGCTTCTTCAGCGCGGCGACGCTGCCTTTGACGTCGACGGCATCGATCTGGCTGAACATCGCCGACAGCTTCAGGCTGACGTTGGTGCGCGGGAGCGGGCCCAGGTGGTTGCGGTCGATGACGTCGTCGGCGGGGAACTTCGCGACCTCGTCGGCGAGGTTGTCGATGAGATCCAGGTAGCGGGCGGCGTAGTGGTCGGCCTCGCCTTCGCTGACGGTGCCTTCGCCGAGCAGGTCGACGGTGAAGGCGATGCCGTCCTTGTGCAGCTTCTTCAGCTCGGGCAGCGCGGCCTTCGCGTCGCGGCCGACGATGAAGCGGTTGGCCATGCCTTCGATCTGGCCCTTCATCGTCGCCTGCGCGAGCCCGGCGGTGAGCCCCGCGGTGGCCGCCTTCAGCGCGGCGGCGATGAGCGCCGGCAGCTCGCGGCCGTCCTTCAGCAGGTACTCGTGGATGTGCTGCTTGACCTGATCTTTCGTCTGCAGCGTCGGGAAGACGTCGACGAAGCGGAACATGTCGACCTTGAACGACGGGTCCTTCATCGCCCACTCGAGGATGGCGCCCTCCCAGTAGGCCTTGTTGAAGACGCCGGGGGTCTCGCCCTTCATGCGGGCGTGCAGGTCGGCGCCGGCCTTCTGGATCGCGTCATCGAGGGCGGCCTCAGCGGTGGACTTCGTCGTCGACGTCATTGGGTCACCTCGGCGGTCAAACGAGCATCGCGGCGCTGCGGGCGCAAGGTCCTTCTGCTATCGAACGCGCATGATGCTCCGCGTCGTCGTCCGGGTCGCCGCACCCCTGCTCGCGCTCACCGCGCTGCTGCCGACCGCGGCCTGCGATGGAAGCGCTGGGTCACCGGGGTCGGCGGCGTCGGTGGCATCGACAGCGTCGACGACACCGGGCGACGACCGGCGCACGGCGATCACGATCACGACGACGCCGGCGGGGGCGACGGTGGTCGTCGACGGCGTGGCGGTGGGCGCGGCGCCGGTGACGGTGCCTTTGAACCCTGGACCGCACCGACTGCGGGCGACGCTGTCGGGCTACTACCCGGCGCCCGAGACGCGGATCGTGGTCGAGCGCGGCGTGGCGGCCGTGCACGCGCTGGCGCTGGTCGCCTCGCACTGACGAGGCGAGCGCGCTCGCCTCACCGCGCCGCGCAGGACGCGCCGAGGAAGCGCGCCTGCGCCAGCAGCGCGTCGGCGTCGACGGGCCGGGTCACGACGAGGGACGCGCCGGCCCGCAGCCACGGCTCGTCGTTCTCGCCCCGCGGCACGAGCACGAAGGTCGTCACGCCACGGCCCTTCGCGGCGGCGACGAGGTCGGCGGCGCCCGGCAGGTGGCCGTCGACGATCAACACATGGGGCAGCCGCGGGAGGTCCAGCGACGCTGTCACCATCAGCGCCGAGTGCGCGATGGAAACGTGGCAGCCCGAGCCCATGAACGCTTGAGCGAGCCGGGCGGCGTGCATGCGGTCGGTGTCGGCCACGATGACGTGGAGCAGCGCCCGCGCCTGCTCGACGAGGGCCAGCTCGGCCCGCAGCGCGTCGAGGCCGTCGGGCTTGTAGAGGAAGAAGGACGCGCCGGCCTCTTTCGCTGCCTCGGCCCACGGCTCGGGGTCGAGGGCCGACAGCGCGATGATCGGCAGTTGGGGCGCCACCATCTTCAGCGCGCGGATCAGCTCGAGGCCGTGGATATCGGGCAGCGTCAGGTCGCAGAGCGCGACGTCGAACTCGCCCCGCAGCGCCGCCTGCAGCGCCGACGCCGCCAGCGGGCAGGAGAGCACCTCGTGCCCGTCGCGCCGCAGTTCCGCCGTCAGGATGCGCAGCATCGCGGCGTCATCGTCGATGCAGAGGATCTTCACAGGCCGATAGCGTAGAAAACGGCCGCGCGATCCGTCACCTTCTCCGCCTCGGCGTCCCGCGACGAGGGCCACCCCCAACGCAAAGCATGGTGTCCCGGGCGCCGCAGCGTCGCGGTCATCGCCGTCGGCGCCCGGCGCCCGACACGCAGGATCCACAACGCCCGCAGCGGATCGGGCGGCGGGATTGGGGGCGCCGCTTCCTCTTTGCGCGCCACGGTGACTGTGAAAACCTCACGATAATGCGGTGCTCGAGTCTCGTCAGCCCGTCTTCCGTCCTGACCGTCGCGCTCCCCTTGCTCAGCCTCGTCGCCGGGCTGGCCGCGCCCGTCGCGGCGCGCCCCACCGGCCCCCGCGCGCTGTGCGCCAGCGCCGACGTCGACGCGACCGCGTGCCACGGGGCGCTGCCGTCGTGCACGCTGTGCCATCAGAGCCCTCCCGACCTGAACGCCTACGGCTTCGCCGTCGCCGACGCGCTGGCCGCTGACGGCGCCTATACGTTCGACAACTTCGAGGCCCGCCTGCCGGCCGCCATCATCGCCAGCGGCGACGACGACAGCGACGGCGACGGGCTGTCGAACCTCGAGGAGCTGCTGCTCGGCTCCCTGCCCAGCGACGCGCAGAGCCACTTCGTCGCGCCCCCCGCCCCCACCGGCGACGCGAACCCCTTCTTCGCCGTCGGCGACCGCGACGTCGCCTTCGCCTACCGCCGGGTGCTCACGTCGTTCTGCGGGCGCCCGCCGACGTTTGACGAGCGCGCGGCGTTCCTCGGCCTCGAAGACGACGACACCCGCGAGCGCGCGCTGCACGCCGCGCTCGACTCGTGCCTGTCGTCGTCGTTCTGGCGCGACGAGGCCCTGCACCGGCTGGCCGACGCCAAGATCCGCCCGCTCGAGGCCATCGGCTTCGACGGCCTCATCCCGCTGGCCGACTACGCGTGGGACTACCGGCTCTTCAGCCACGTCATGAGCGGCGATCGCGACGTACGCGACCTGCTGCTGGCCACCTACCACGTCGACGCCAGCGGCAACGTCGTGGCGGGCGTCATCCCCGCGCCGGCGGACTCGCTTCTCGACACCGGCGGCCAGCCCCTGCCCCCCGAGCAGCGCGCCGGCATGTTGACGACGCAGTGGTTCTTGATGATCCACACGATGTTCTCGGCCCTGCCCCGCACCACCGCCGCGCAGGCCTACCGCGCCTACCTGGGCATGGACATCGCGCGCGGCGAAGGCATCGACCCCGTCGCCGGCGAGCCCACTGACGTCGACGGCCGCGGCGTCGCCGAGCCCGCCTGCGCCGTCTGCCACTCGACGCTCGACCCGCTCAGCTATGCGTTTTCGCCCTACCACGGCATCGGTCGCTACTCGACGCGCGGCGTGCGTGACCTTGAGCTCACCGGCACCCACGACCCCGGGCGCATGCCCTGGCCCGACGACAGCGTGCTGTTCGGGGCCTCGGTGC
>VGSZ01000128.1 GCA_016874845.1 Deltaproteobacteria bacterium | reverse complement strand
ACGGCGGCAGGAACACTGCGGCAGGAACACTGCGGCAGGAACACTGCGGCAGGAACACTGCGGCAGGAACACTGCGGCAGGAACACTGCGGCAGGAGCCGTGGTGTACGGCGAGCGGAAGTCCAGCGCGATCGGCAGCTCGGCGTCGCCCGGGTTCGCCACAGGCACGTGGATGGCGATGTCGACGATGGTCTCGTCGTCCTCGCTCGTGTCGTAGTTGCAGGCCTCGCCGACGGGATCGTCGAGGGTCGTCGGCTCGCCGACGACGTGGTTGCCCGGGGGCAAGAGCAGCTCGGAGGGCACGCGGTACACCGCGACGAACGTCGATGGCTTGTCGACCACGCTGACGAAGAGGTCGACGCTCGCCCAATCCACGGGCGTGATCCGCGCCGCCGCCACTCCGGTCGTCTCGTGGCTCGCGATGTTGCCATCCAACGTCGACAGCACCGCCTCGCCGCACGACGCCACCTCGACCGAGAAGCCGCCCGGGGTCCGGCGGCGGCGCGTGGCGACATCAGCGCCGTCGGTCCGCGCCCGTCACCGCCAACGCCTGCTCTGGACATCGAACACCGCCGCCGTGCCGTGTCGCACGCGGCGTGCCCACGATGCTGCTGCGCTCGTCGCGCCCGGAAGGGGTCGCTCTTGACGTGTGGTGCGCAATCTGGACTGCCCTGCTCCGACTCCGGCCCAGGCCGCGGACGGCGCAGCGCGGCGCACGACCCACGGCGCACGACCCGCGACGCACGACCCGCGACGCACGACCCGCGACGCACGACCCGGACGTCGTCCTGCGGACGGACATCCGCGATCGGTTGAAGCGCGAGCGCGCCGCGCAAGAGGGCGGCGGCCTGCGTCGGGCTGCTTTGGGCTTTCGCCGCCGGCCTGCTAGCGCTGCGGCGTGGGTCGCCTCGTCTTCTCGTCGTCGTGCGCGCGCCGGAGGCGTCGCCCTCTGGCGTCGTTCGTGCTGGCCGTCGCCGTCGGGTGGACCACGGCGTGTGCCTACTCGCCGTCGCTGCGGCCCGTGGGCCCCCCGATGGGCAACCGCGCCTTCGAGGCCGGCCTCGGCGCCGTGGGCATCGTCGGGCAGGACCGCGGCGGCGTAGGCGCCAGCGGATGGGTGACCGGTCGGGTCGCACCCGACGTGCTGCTGGTGGGGCGCGGGCACGTCGCCGAGGCCGTACCGTGGGACGCTGAGGGCGGCCGGCTCGGGCAGCAGCGGGGGCGCCAGTGGGGCGGCGCGGCGGGGCTGCGCGGCCTGTTCACGCTGCGCCCGGGGCTGCTCGCCGGCGGCGAGCTGCTGCTCGACTACACACAGTTCTCGGCGACCGACGGCGCCGCGACGTCGACGTCGACGCAGCACTTCGTGTCGGTGGTCGCGTCGTTTCCCGTCGCCGAGGAGGCCTTCCCCGGCGTCTACGCCTACGTGCAGCCCGCGCTCGGCGCGGGCTACCGGCTCGGCGACGTCGACGTCCCCTTTGGCGGCTTCTTCGAGCTGCCCCTTGGCTTCGCGTGGCAGGCCCAGCCAGGGGTGCTGCTGCTCGCTGAGGGAGGCCTGTCGGTGCCGTTCTCGGCCGGCTACGTGGCGCTCGGCGCCGCCTGCCGGTTCTGAGCCCGACCTCGTCGCATCGGCTGGCAGCGGCGACACAGGAACGTGCTGCGCGCCCCCTGCACGATGCGCTCGACCACGGCGCCGCAGGCACGGCACGGCTCGCCCTGCCGGCCGAACACCCACAGCGCGGCGGCGTTGTCGCCCTGCCGACCATCGCCGTCGACGTAGTCCGAGAAGCTCGTGCCGCGGTTGTCGACGCCCTGCCGCAACACCTGCTCGACGGCGGCCACGAGCCGGCGCGCCTCGGCTCGGGTCAGCTGCGCGCCGGCGCGCAGCGGTGACAGGCGCGCCACGAAGCAGGCCTCGGCGGCGTAGATGTTGCCGACGCCGGCGACGACGTGCTGGTCGAGCAGCGCGTCCTTCACCGAGCGCTGCGTGTGGCGCAGTGCCGCCGCGACCGCGGCGCGGTCGGCGTCGGTGAGCGCGAGCCCATCGGGGCCGAGCCGGGCCAGCGCAGCGTCGCGCTCGGACGGCGAGAGCCACGGTACGACCTCACCGAAGCGGCGCGGATCGACGAAGCGCAGCTCGGTGTCGTTGTCGCCGAGCGCGGTCTGCAGCGGGATGCGTACGTGGGTGTGCGGCGGGCACGGCTCGGCGCGGCGCACCACCAGCAGGCGCCCGGTCATGCCGAGGCGCACGAAGACGCCGCGATCGTCGTTGGTGGCGAGCACCAGCGTCTTTCCTTTGCGCGTCAGCGCCGCGACGCGCGCACCGTCGAGGAAGGCGAGGGCGGCGCGGGTGACCGGCGTGCGCAGCGCCTGCCGCGACACCCATGGCGAGCCGAGGACCGCGCCGACGACGCGGTCGTGCAGGCTGCGGCGCACGGTCTCTACCTCGGGTCCCTCGGGCACGGTGTGCTCCTGCTGACGAGCGGCGACCATGGCGCCGGCGCGCCCGTGGATGCGTCGCTCAGGCCGACTGCTCCATGACGTCGTAGGTGATGGTCATGCCGAGCGCGGCGTAGGTCTGCTTGGCGCGCTCATTGTCGGGCTCGACATACAGGCGGACGCCGCGGATGCGCTCGCCTTCGGGCGCCGGGGCCTGCAATTGGGCGAGGACGTGGGCGTGCAGCGCGCGGTAGACGCCGCGGCGGCGGAACGACGGGTCGACGTAAACCGACTGGATCCACAGGAACCAGCCGTCGCGCCAGTCGCTCCATTCGCGGGTGAGCATCAGCTGGCCGACGATGCGCTCGTGGCCGGCGGCGAACACGACGGCGACGACGTAGCGGCCACGGTCGGGATCGGCGAGCAGGCGTCGCACGCCGCGGTCGACGACGTCATGGGCAAGAGTGCGCCCCTCGGACTCGAGCGCGAGCGCCTGGTTGAACGCGACGAGGGTGGCCGCGTCGTCGTCGCGGGCGTCGCGCAGGGTGAGCGGCGGCGGGGTGTCGGCCATGGCGGGCTCGTAGCGGCGGCGGCAGCGGGTGCGTAGGGGGCTTGACGGCGTGGGCGCGCGCGGCGTGCCGGTCCTGCGTCCGGCGTGCCGGGGCCGCCGACCGCGCGCCGCGCGCCAGCGGATCCGTGTACAGTCGCCCCGGATGCTTCGTCGGCTCCTCGCTCCCGCACTGGTCGCTGTCACCGTCGTGGCGGCCCCAGCGGTGAAGGCGGCGCGCAAGAAGGCGCCGGTCGACACGGCGCCGCCGGTCATCGAGCACACGCCGCCGATCTCCTGCGCCGTCGACGTCGCGTGCGTGATCGAGGCGCAGATCACCGATCCGAGCGGCGTCTTCGACCCGACGCTGCTGTTCCGGACCGCCGGCGCCGCGACGTTCGAGCGGGCGCCGATGCAGACCGTCGCCGGCACGCCGTCGTTGTTCCGCGCCACGGTCCCGGCGGCGCTGCTGGCCGCCGGTGCGGTCGAGTACCTGATCGAGGCGTTCGACATCCAGGGCAACGGCCCGGCGCGCGCCGGCAGCGACGCCACGCCGCTGCGGGTGGCGTCGGCGCCGCCGATCGCGAAGACCACGCTGCCCGCCAGCGAGCCCACGCCGCCGGTGACCACCGCCGCCGGCGACGGTGCCACCGCCACCGACAGCACCGGTCTCGTCGTGGGTCTGGTCGCCGGCGGCGCCGCGGTCGCGCTGCTCGTCGGAGGCGGCATCGTCTGGGCGGTGTGGTCGGCGCGCCCCTCGGGCGTCGACGTGGTGGCCGTCACCATCGCGGCGCCGGTGCCGCAGGCCCTCGTCGGCGGTGGCGCGCGATGACCACCGGCTGGTCCCGCGGGCTGTCTTCGCCCTTTGGCGCCGCGCGGACCCGGGCACTGGGTTCCCGCGTGATGGGTGCTCGCTCGCTGTGCACCGCAACGCTCGCGACGGCAGCGGCCTGCGCCGCACCGACAGTGGCGCCGGCGACGTCCTGGCCGACGCCGCAGGCGCTGCGCGGCTGCGACGCGGCTGCCGCGCCGCTGCAGGCGCGGCTGTGGGTCTCGGGGTTCGCCGAGCCGTTCGCCCTCGGCGTTGACGAGGACGCGGGCACGACGACGGGCGTGGTGCGGGTGCCGCCGGGCATCGTGCGCCGCTTCACCGTCGACTGGTTCGTCGAGTACGGCGACCGTGTCGTCGTGCTCGCGCAGGCCACCGACGAGCTCGACCTGTCCGCCCCCGCCGTCGCGACCGCGACCCTGAATCTCGCTGACGACGATGTGGTCACCGCCGACTGCCGCGACATGGGCGACGGCTCGCTGCGCGGCGGGGCCACCATCGATGTCGACGGGCGAGCCCGTCCGGTGTGCGACCTCGACGACGACGGCGACTCGAACCTGGCCGAGGTGTGCGCCGGTGGCGACCCACTCGGGGGGGACGCCCCATGAGCCGTCGGTCGGCCCTGCCCGCTGCGCCGTCCGGCGGCGGGGCGCGACGCGCTGTCGGGCTCGCCCTGACCGTCGTCGGCGCCGCCGCGTGCCTCCCCGAGGATCCGCCGCCCGACCCGCCGCCACCGCCGGTGCCGGCGACGGTGACCTTCGCGAAGGCGGGCAACGGCCGCGGCGAGCTGCGCACGCTGCCGGTGGGGCTCCTGTGTGACGTCGACTGCGGCCACGCGTCGTTCACGTTCGAGGACGTCGCGGCGGTGACCGTCGTCGTCGAGCCGGCGCGCGACGCGCTGTTTCGCGGGCTCGCCTGCGTGCCGTCGGCCGACGGGATCGAACCAGTCCGGCTCGACGCGCTCGATGACGAGCCCGAGGCGCGGCTGACGCTGGCGACCATCGTCGGCGACGTCGGCGTCGACTGGACCTGCACGGCGACGTTCCTGCAGGTGCAGACGCTGCAGGTGCTGTTGCCCGGCGAGGGCAGCGGTCGGGTGCGCGGTGCGCTGTCGGCGGTGGTGGGGGCCGACGAGCCCCGACGCATCGAGTGCCCGGGCGACTGCGTCGGCGCGTACTTCGTCGACGAGACCGAGACCCTGACGGCGGAGCCCGACGATGGCTCGATGTTCGTCGGCTGGCGCTTCTGCGGCGAGGGCACCGCGCCGCTGACGCTGGCCATGAACCGCGACCACAACTGCGACGCCGTCTTCGAGCCGGCCTCACCTTAGCGTCTCGCGCGGAGCCACCGATGGTCGATGTCCACCTGCACGAAACGCTGAGCCGCCGCATCGAGAACTTCGCGAGCCATCATGTGCTCGAGCGAGCTGCCCGCACCTGCGACCTCACCATCGCGCTGCTTCGTCGTGAAGGCGGCCTGTCGCTCGCCGACGGCGTCGCGCGCATCGGCGGGCGGCCGGTGGTGCAGGTGCAGGACCTGCTGGACGACATCGCCCGCGCCAGCGGCGTGGCGGTGGTGCTCTACAACGGCGAGTGGCCGCTGGTGTCGTCGCGGCCAGGGCTGGCGAGCGACGGTCTCACGCCACCGCTGCCGCGTGAGGTCCTGAGCGCGTGCCAGATGCGGCGCGAGAACTTCACCGGCAGCGTCGACATCGGCGAGCGGCCGGTGCTCGTGGCGGCCAGGCCGATCCTGCAGCAGGGCCATACGTCAGCCATCGTCGTGTGCGGACTTGGGGCGGCCGAGAGCACCGGCGCGTTCCTCAGGCTGGCCTCGATCGAGGAAGACATCGTGTCGCTCGCCGACCGTGCCCAGGCCGAGCGGCAGCGGGCCGTCGCCGACTTCCTGAAGATCATCCGCAACATCGCCAAGCGCATCCACCTGCTGGCGCTGAACGCGTCGATCCTGTCGGCGCAGGCGGGCGAGCAGGGCCGCGGGTTCGCCGTGGTGGCGCGCGAGATCGGCGAGCTGGCCGAGCGGACGCGGCAGTCGACGCAAGAGCTCGAGAGCGAGTTCGCCGGCCGCGACAGCCACGGCAGCGGTGGGGGCGAGCGGCGCTCGGGTGGCCGCCTGGGACGCACCTGAAGACGCCCCGTCACTGCATGTCATCGGCGCCCGCTCAGGTCGCCGCCCGACGCGGCTCCTTGGTGACGATGCGGTCGACGAGGCCGTAGGCGAGGGCCTCTGCGGCGCTCAGGTACCGGTCGCGGTCGGTGTCGCGCTCGACGTCGGCCAGCGGCTTGCCGGTCGACGCAGCGATGATCTCGTTCAGGTCCTGGCGGAGCTTCAGGATCTCCCTGGCCTGGATCTCGATGTCACGGCTGGTGCCGCCTGCGCCGCCGTGGGGCTGGTGGATCATGACCCGGCTGTTGGGCAGGATGAAGCGCTTGCCCTTGGTGCCTGCCGTCAAAAGCACCGCGCCCATCGACGCGCACTGCCCCACGCACACCGTCTGTACGTCGCAGCGGACGTACTTCATGGCGTCGTAGATCGCGAGGCCGGCGGTGACGACGCCACCGGGTGAGTTGATGTACATGATGATGTCTTTTTCGGCGTCCTCGGACTCGAGATACAACATCTGTGCAACGATCAGGTTGGCTACCAGATCGTTGATCTTCGTACCCACGAAGATGATTCGATCCTTCAGCAGGCGCGCCCAGAGGTTGTAGTGCTCCTCGCCACGGGCGGTCTGCTCGACGACGGTGACCATGGCTCAGCCCTTCTTCTCGGTGGCGGCGGCGCGCTCGGTGCGGGTGACCTTCGTGTCGACCAGGCCATAGCCGATGGCCTCGTCGGCAGACATAAAATAATCGCGATCGCCGTCTTTTTCGATCTGGTCGATGCTCTTGCCGGTGTGCTTTGCAATGATCTCGTTGAGGCGCCGCTTCAGCCCCATGATCTCGCGCGCCTGGATCTCGATGTCAGCGGACGTGCCGCCGGCGCCGCCGTGGGGCTGGTGGATCATCACGCGGCTGTGGGGGAGGATCTGGCGCTTGCCGGCAGCGCCCGCGCACAGCAGCACGGCTCCCATCGACGCCGCTTGGCCGATGCACACGGTCTTCACGTCGCAAGTGACGTATTGCATGGTGTCGTAGATCGCGAGGCCGGCGGTGACCGAGCCGCCCGGCGAGTTGATGTACAGCGTGATGTCCTTCTCACCGTCGTCGGCGGCCAGATACAGCAGCTGCGCGACGACGTCGTTGGCGACGTCGTCGTCGATGGCGCTGCCGAGGAAGACGATGCGGTCCTTGAGCAGCCGCGACCAGATGTCGTAGGCGCGCTCGCCGCGCGCGGTCTGCTCGATAACGACGGGGGAGTAGCTGGCCTGCGGGGCCTGTGCGCGGGGCTCGGTCATGGTGACTCGTCGTAGCAGTCGCGGCGGGTCAGCGACAACCGCGCCGTCGCCCCGCCGCCGCCGCCGTCCCCGGCAGCGCGGCTCAAGGCGCGATCTTCAGCTCGACGCGCCGGTTCTTCGGGTCGCCCGGCGCCAGCGGCTGGCTGTTGCCAAGGCCTTTGGTCTGCAGCCGCGCGCCGTCGACGCCACGGGCCACCAGGGCGTCGCGCACCGCCGCCGCGCGCTCTGCGGTCAGCGTCGTAGCCGCGGCCGTGTCCTGCACCTCGCTGACGTCGGTGTGCGCCTCGATGGCGAGCTTGACGCTCTCGTTGGTCAAGAGCAGGTCGGCGAGCTCGTCGAGCAGGTACTCCGCGGCCGACTGCAGGCGCGCCCGCTTGAACTCGAAGGGGATGCGCGCCGACGTCTCGATGCGGTCGGCAAGCAGCTGCGCGCTGCGCCTCTTCGGGATCTTGCGCATCACGAACGACAACGCGCGGCGCTCGCCGTCCTGAATGTCCACCGGGATTCCCTGCGTCAAGTGGCCGTCGGCGCGGGCGACCACCACCATGCGCCCGGGCCGCACCGTGAGCGCGAAGGCACCCTGCTCCGTCGCCTGCGGCGCGCGCGCGCCGCCGGCGTCGATGACGACGACCTGCGCGGCGATGACCTCGTCCTCCTTGTTGGTCGCGAAGCCGACGAGCCGCGCCTGCCGCGCTCGGGGCGAAAGGAGGACGTCGACGCGGGTCGTCTGCCCCGCCGCCAGCGCTGCGGTGGCGGCGCCCTCGTCGTGGTCGACAGCAACGACCGACAACCGCGCCGCCCCGGGCAGCAGCGGCACCGCGAAGCAGCCATCATCGCCAGCGAGCAGGCGCGGCCCCAGCCGACCATCGACGTCGATGGACACCACTGCCCCCGGCAGCACGCCGGCGACATCGGTGACGCAGCCCTCGAGGCGGGCAAACGCGCCGTCGCCGCTGCCGGCCGACGCGGCGCCAAAGGCGTGGCTGACGCCTACGCGCAGGGCCCACAGCGGGTTCAGCGGCTGCCCGTCGAAGACCGCGTCCGCCTGCGGCACGGCGCCCCCGGCGTTGCCGAGCAGGCCGAGGTCGGCGGCGACGTCAAGGCGCACCCCGGCCACGCCGAGCCGGACGCCGGGGGTGACCGTCAACCACGCGTCGCGGCCGACGTCGTAGGCGGGGGCGCCCACGGCGGTGGCGAACCACGTCTCGAGGAACGGCGTGACGAAGGGCAGCGGCGCCTCGACGCCGAGCCCCACCTGCGCGCTGTCGTAGAACCACGACTGCGTGGCGACCGCGATCAGCGCGCCGTCGGGTCCGTCGAGCAGGTACTTCGCCTCAGCGTCGACGGCGCGGTTCGCGCCGCGCAGGGTGTAGCCGGCGTTGCCGTGGACACGGACGGGCACGCCCAGAGGCAGCAGGTCGACGCTGACGATGCCGTCGAGCGCCGCCGAGGCATTGGCGACGTCGATCCCGACACGCCGGGCGCGGGTGGGCAGGCCGATGCGCACGTCGCCGGCGACTGCGACGAGGCCGAAGCCGTGGCCGCCCTTGAGCGACAGCGTCAGGTCGCCGAGCGAGGCCACCGGTTGGGCGCGGGCGGCGTTCAGGTTGGCGCCGGCGCGGGCGGCGAGGGCGACCTCGAGGGCATCCCACGCCGAGAAGCCGGTGACGACGGTGCCCTCGGCGAACGTGTTGGCGTCAGCGATGTCGGGCAGCACGAAGTCGGGGCTGAAGAACAGCCGGGTGTGCACGCCCAGGGTCGGCGCGGCCATCCGCGCGCTGGTGACGCGCACGAGCCCTTGTTGCCCGAGGATATTGGGCGCCTCGAGCACCAGGCGGTCGTCCACGGCAGCAGCGGAAGCGGCGGCAGCAGGAGCAGCGACGAGGGCGGCGGCGAGGAGCGGCGCGAGCATCGGCGCACCGTAGCGCAACCGGTCCATCGACGGCGAAACGCCGCGCCGGGACGGCCGACGGGCGCCGGGGGTTGTCTCGGCACTGGGCGCGGGTCATGCCGTCTTGGCCGTCGACATCGTTGCCGTCGGCCCTCAAAGGAGCAGCGCGATGGTTGTGCCCGTCAACCTCACCGGCAAGGTCGCTCTCGTCACCGGTGTCGCCGACGACGTCGGCTTCGGCTGGCACATCGCCAAGGCGCTGCAGGCGGCGGGCGCCGAGATCGTGCTCTTGTCGCACCCGCGCGTCTGCTCGATCGTCGAGCGCTTCCTGACCCGCGACAAGTCCGCCGCCGAGCGCAAGCTGCCCTTCGGCGTCGACGGCGAGCTGAAGCCCAGAGCGCTGATCGGCTGCGACGTCGCCTGCGACACCGCCGCCGACATCCCCGAGGCGATGAAGGGCGAGAAGGGCTACGAGAGCGACGTGTCGCTCGAGGGCGCGTTCGCCAGGGTGCGCGCGCTGGTGCCCCACGTCGACCTCGTCATCCACTGCGTGGCGTTCAGCCCCGAGATCGCCAAGGCGCTGCCCGAGGTGTCGCGCAAGGCGTACCTGACGGCGCAGTCGGTGTCGTCGTACTCGCTGACCGCGCTCGCGCAGGCGGCGCGGCCGCTGATGAAGGGCCGCGAGGGCAGCGTCGTCGGCCTGTCGTACATGGCGTCGGAGCGGGCGGTGCCCTTCTACGGCGGCGGCATGTCGTCGGCGAAGGCCAGCCTAGAGAGCGACAGCCGCATGCTCGCGTGGTTCTTCGGCGAGGACGGCCACCGCGTGAACATCGTCTCGGCGGGGCCCTACGCGTCGCGCGCGGCGAAGAGCATCGGCGACATCGGCACGATGATCGACACCACGGCCCAGAAGTCGCCGCTGCGTCGCGCCATCGACGCCGACGACGTCGCCAACGCCGTGCTGTTCCTGTGCTCCGACCTGTCGCGCAATGTGACCGGCACGACGCTGTACGTTGACGCCGGCTACCACGCGATGGGCGTCTGACGACGACGACCTCCGGCCGCGCCGGTCAGGGCGCGGGCTCCGGGACGTGCAGCGCGTGCGGGTAGTGCGAGAACGCCAGCCGCGCGCCGAATGGATCGCGGACGTACAGCGAGAACGCGCTCTCGTGGTCGATGACGACGCCGGCATCGACGAGCCGCGCCCGCAAGGACACCCGCTCGTGGGGCGCGATGGAGAACGCGACGACGAACGGCCCCGCCCGCGGGCTGGCCCACGTGCGCGCGTCGGCGGCGGCGGCCTCGTCGTCGCTGCCGGCGCAGCGCTCGAGCATCACGACCGCGCCGCCGGCGTCGAGCCACAGCGCGTGCGCCTGCTCGCGCGTGACCGCGAAGCCGAGCAGCCCGGCATAGAACGACCGCGCGCGTTCGAGATCGGTGACCTGCAGGGCGACGTGGTGGATGTGCACGACGGGCTCGCTACCGCACGCCCTCGGCGCGCGCGCAGGACTCGATGGCCTCGGCGACGCGCTCGACTGGCTCGCCGTCGAGCCGCACGCGCTTGAGCAGCGCGACGGTGCAAGGGGCCGCGGGCGCGTGCCGCTCGAGCCGCTCGAGCCGGCGCCGGGTGACCGCCGGCGGCGGCGGCGGCGGCGGCGACGACAGCGACGGCGACGGGGCCGACGACGACGACGACGACAGCGCCGACGACGACGGCGCCGACGCCGACGCCGACGCCGACGCCGACGACGACGCCGACGACGACGACGACGACGACGACGACGCCGCCGACGACGACAGCGCCGACGACGACGACGACGACGGGGCCGTGGCGCTCGCCGCTGTCGGCGCCGGAGGTAGCTCGTCGGGGCGGCGGCCTGCCGGAGCGCTGGAGAGGCCGCCGGGCGCGGGCCCGGGCGGCGGGGACGGCAACGCCGCCGACGCGCCGCCCGCGGCGGGGGCGAGCGGCGCCGCGCTCCCGGGGGCACCCGCCGTGGGCGGGACCGACGAGAGCAAGGCGGACGCGGCCGTCGATGCCGGTGTCGGCGTCGGTGCCCACGCCGCCCCGCTGCGCAGGACCAGCAGCGGCACCAGGCACAGCGCGACGAGCCCCACGGCGGCGGCGACGACGACCGCCGCCCGCGGGCGGTCGCGCAGCGGCGGCAGGTCGAGATCGTCGAGACGGTGCCGCGCGGTCGCGTCGTCAGCCTCCTCGCGACAGTGACGGACGGTCTCATCGTCGTCGAGCGTGTCTTCGGCGACCGCGCGGCGGCGGGGCACCCGCTGCGTTCCCCCCGGGTCGTCGGAGAGGGGACGCGAAGCAGCGACCGCCCGTGGCGACGCTGTCGGCGACGAGCCGGCCGGGGTGCGTGGCGACGCTGTCGGCGACGAGCCGGCCGGGGTGCGTGGCGACGCTGTCGGCGGCGAGCCGGCCGGAGTGCCCGGCGGCGACGTCGGCGGCGAGCCGGCCGGAGTGCCCGGCGGCGACGTCGGCGGCGAGCCGGCCGGGGTGCGCGGCGGCGACGTGGCCGGCGCCCCGGCCGGCGCGCCCGGCGGCGACATGGCCGGCGACGTGGCCGGCGCGCCCGGCGGCGACGTGGCCGGCGCCCCGGCCGGCGCGCGCGGCGGCGACTTGCGCGGCGGCGACGTCGCGGGGGGCCCCGCGGGCAGGCGGACCGGCGGCGCGCTGGGCGGGGACGCCTCGGAAGACGTTGCCGGAGCGGGCGAAGGAGGCCGGGCGCGACTGCGCGCGCCGAGGCTCGGCGGATCGGGGGCAGGGAGCGTGGCGGGGGGCGGGCGGGCGAGGCCGGCGCGTTCGTCGGTGGCGTCGGCCGCAGGCTTCGTCGTGGGCTGCGTCGTCACCGGCAGCGGCCGCTCCTGTTCGTGCACCGTGGCGGCGTCGCGCACGACGAGCGCCGCCGCGGGCTCCGGAGACGGGAGCGGCGAGCCCTCCTCGGTCGACCGCGTGACCGTCGGCGACGGCATCGCACCGAGGTCGCTCCCCGAGTTTTCCTCGGTGCGCTGTCCGCTGCCGGCGTGGCCGGCGAAGCTGACCGACTGCGACTTCGTCTGCTCCGTGGCCGATGCCACCGTCGCCACCGTCACAGCACCGAAGCGCGCCAGCGCCGCGCGCTCGCAGGCGAGCTCCTCCTCGAAGAGCTGCTCCATCAGCAAGCGCACGATGCGCGCCGCGTTGCCGGGCAGGCACCCGTGCATGTAGCTCTGCAGCGCGTCGCGAAACTCGCCACAGGTCGAGAAGCGCTTGCGAGCATCGGGGTGCAGGGCCCGGGCGAGGATCGACGCAAGCACCGGCTCGAGGCTGCCCCAGGCCCGCGGGATGAACCCGCCGCGGCCCGCCACCTGCCAGATGTCGGTGGCGCTCATGCACTCGTAGTAGCGCTCGCTGGTGACGAGCTCGTAGGCGAGCACCCCGCAGGCAAAGAGGTCGGCGCGCCCATCGATGGTGTCACCGCGGGCCTGCTCGGGCGGCATGTAGGCCATCTTGCCCATGACGACGTTGGGCTGCGTGCGCTCGACCTTCAGGCGGCTGGCTGCCAGCCCGAAGTCGATGAGCTTCACCTCGCCTTCGTAGCTGAGCAGCACGTTCTGCGGGCTGATGTCGCGGTGCACCAGGTGCAGGGGCTCCTGCGTGACCGGGTGGTGTCGCCGGTGGGCGTAGTCGAGGGCCTCGAGCACCTCGCAGGTAATGTGGAGCGCTGCCAGCGGCGGCGGGCTGACTTCGCGCTTGCGGCAACGCTCCTGCAGCGCGCGCACGTCGCGGCCCGACACGTACTCCATCGCCAGGTAGTACTCGGCATCGACGCGGCCGACGTCGAAGACGTTGCAGATGTTGGCGTGGTTCAACGTCACGACGACGCGAGCCTCGTCGATGAAGCGCGTGACGTACTCGCGATCGCGGGTCAGCTCGGCACGCAGCTTCTTGAGCACGCAGACCCGCTCGAGCCCGGCGATGCGACCGCTCTTGGCCAGATAGACGTCGCCCATGCCGCCGCGCGCAAAATTCTGCAGCAGCAGGTAGCCCCCGAACGCTCGGGGAAGGTCTTCGTCGGTGACATCGCGCCCGGCGAACATCGGCGTCGAGACGCTAGCAGAACGGCGCCAGTGCCGTCGTCCCGGTCCGCGGCAGGGCCGCGCCCCGTGCTCGACGCCTGTCGGTGAAGGACGCTCTCAGGAAGGATCGTCGATGGCGTTGTCGGCCGAGGCACGATTGAGCTCACCCGACAGAATCGACAACGACGAAGGCTGCACCAGCGCCCCGAAGAAGCCGCGCTTCAGCGGGCCCTCGTCTTCGACGAGCAACAAGCCGCCCCCCGGCGACGCATAGCGGGCCCACTGGAGCACCCCACCGCCCACCCCGGCTGCCGCGACGTCCCCCACGACGCTGGTTCGTGCGTCGCCGCGCCCCTCGAGGCTGAAGAGCTGCCCGCGGAAGGTGAGCCCGCCGGCCAGCTGTCCGCGCGGCAGATCGGGCGCGGGGTCGACCAGCGCCACCTCGACGACGCCGCGGCGGGCCCGCACCTCGAGGAAGCGGGTCACTGCGCCGCCGTCAAGGACGTGCAGCGCCCAGGCGTCAGACTCTTCGCGGTAGCGCACCGACCCGGACACGACCCAGTCGTCGACGCCGTCGGTGACGACGTCACCGGGCGCGAGCGTCGTCAGCGTGGGCTCGTCGGCACCGTCGGGACGCGCGGTCGGCGCGCCCTGGCCGCCGCGCGCGCGCCGTGGACCGTTGCTCCCCGCCGCCAGCAGCCCCGCGGGGCCGCCGCCGCCGCCTTGCAGCCGGCGCTGCTCGCCGCGCTGGTAGGCGAGCACCGAGCCGAAGGTTGCTGCCGCGAGGCAGGTGAGGGCGACGAAGAACAGCACCGGACGACCCTACGAACTGTCACTGTCCGGCGGTAGGGGCTCGCGGGGCGTCGACGACCGCCCGCCCCGCCTCGACCGCGCCCGCCTCGACCGCGCCCGCCTCGACCGCGCCCGCCTCGACCGCGCCCGCCTCGACCGCGCC